>NZ_JBEYYC010000040.1:0-66442 GCF_040645355.1 Streptomyces sp. NPDC046805
TCTTCGTCAAGGGCGAGGTCATCAAGACCGTGCCCGAGTCGAAGATCGTGGAGACCCTCATCGAGGAGGCCATGAAGCTCGCCGCGCAGATGGAGGCCGCGGGCGTGAGCTCCGGCGAGCCGTCGGTCGCGGTCGCGGGCTGACCGTTTCCCGGTAGCCGTCCGCTGTGCCGTCCCGCGGGGCGGCACAGCAGAATGTCGCCGGGTACAGTGCGGAGACCAGCAGAACCCCCAGGGTGAGGCCCCGCACGTGTTGACCCAGACCACCTCCCGGGTGCTCGAACCGAGCGACCTGGACGCCGCGCTCGCGGTCCTCGACCGCGAGCCCGTCGCGAACGCCTTCGTCGCGGCCCGGGTGCAGGTGGCCGGCCTCGATCCGTGGCGCCTCGGCGGCGAGATGTGGGGCTGGTACGAGGACGGCATGCTGACGTCCCTCTGCTACGCGGGCGCCAACCTGGTCCCGATCTGCGCCACCCCGAGGGCCGTACGCGCCTTCGCGGACCGCGCGCGCAGGGCCGGCCGCCGCTGCTCCTCGATCGTCGGCCCCGCCGACGCCACCGCCGAGCTGTGGGGCCTCCTCGAACCGCGCTGGGGACCGGCCCGCGAGGTCCGCGCCCACCAGCCGCTCATGGTCACCGACCGCATGCCCGCCGGCATCGCCCCGGACCCGGACGTCCGCCGCATCCGCAAGGACGAGTTGGAGACGATCCTGCCGGCGTGCGTGGCGATGTTCACCGAGGAGGTCGGCGTCTCCCCGATGGCCGCAGACGGCGGCCTCATCTACCAGGCCAGGGTCGCCGAACTCGTCGCCTCCGGCCGCTCCTTCGCCCGGCTCGACGAGCACGGCAAGGTCGTCTTCAAGGCGGAGATCGGCGCGGCGACCCCCCGGGCCTGCCAGATCCAGGGGGTGTGGGTGGCCCCCGAGCACCGCGGCAAGGGCGTCGCGGCCCCGGCCATGGCGGCGGTGCTGCGCTACGCCCTGGCCGATGTGGCCCCCGTCGTCAGCCTCTACGTGAACGACTTCAACACGGCGGCGCGGCGGACGTACCAGCGGGTGGGCTTCCAGGAAGTCGGCGCGTTCATGAGCGTCCTGTTCTGAAGCCCGGCGCGCAGCCGCGAAGCGCCCGGGTAGGCTCAGCCGCCATGGACCTCGTGATCGGCCCCCTGGACCTCTCGTCCCACGTCGACGAGGCCCTGGCCGTCCAAGCGCTCGCCTTCGGACTCGGCGCCGATGAAGTGGCCGTACGCCGCCACATCGTGCTGCGCCACATGACCTTCCCCGGAGCGCGGGCCCTCGGCGCCACCTCCGCGGGACGCCTGGTCGGGTTCGTGTACGGCATGCCCAACGACCGTTCCCACTGGTGGTCCGCGGTCGTGGAGCCCTACCTCCGCGCCGAGGGCAACGACGCCTGGCTCGACGACTCCTTCGTGATCACCGAGCTGCACGTCCACCCGCACCACCAGAACCGCGGCATCGGCCGCGCCCTGATCACCACGATCACCGACGGCGCCGCCGAACCCCGCTCGATCCTCTCCGCGATCGACATCGACAGCCCCGCCCGCGGGCTCTATCACTCCCTCGGCTACCAGGACCTCGCCCGGCAGGTGGTCTTCCCCAGCGCACCGAAGCCGTACGCCGTCATGGGCGCCCCGCTGCCCCTGCGCCGCAGATGACCGATCGCGGAGGAGGAGAGAGCGGGTACGGCGGCGGATAACGGATTTCCGGCGACGGCGGCCACCCGGCTAACCTCCTAGCCATCACCCTTACCCGGCAGGAGTACGAGAACCATGGCGAACGCACCGGTCCAGCGCATGTCCCAGTTGATGGCGAAGACGCTGCGCGACGACCCGGCGGACGCCGAGGTCCTCAGCCACAAGCTCCTCGTCCGCGCCGGCTACGTCCGCCGTACCGCCGCCGGCATCTGGAGCTGGCTGCCCCTCGGCAAGCGGGTCCTCGCCAACGTGGAGCGCATCGTCCGCGAGGAGATGGACGCCATCGGCGCCCAGGAGGTCATGCTCCCCGCCCTGCTGCCGCGTGAGCCGTACGAGGCGACCGGCCGCTGGGACGAGTACGGCGCCGAGCTGTTCCGCCTCAAGGACCGCAAGGGCGGCGACTACCTGCTCGGCCCCACGCACGAGGAGATCTTCACCCTGCTGGTGAAGGACCAGGCGTCCTCCTACAAGGACCTGCCGGTGATCCTCTACCAGATCCAGACCAAGTTCCGTGACGAGGCCCGTCCCCGCGCGGGCATCCTGCGCGGCCGCGAGTTCCTGATGAAGGACTCGTACTCCTTCGACACCGAGGACGAGGGCCTCGCCCAGTCGTACGCCCTGCACCGCCAGGCCTACCAGCGGATCTTCGAGCGCCTCGGCCTCGACTACCGCATCTGCGCCGCGACGGCGGGCGCGATGGGCGGCTCCAAGTCCGAGGAGTTCCTCGCCCCGGCCAGTGCCGGCGAGGACACCTTCGCGGACTGCCCGAACTGCGACTTCGCCGCCAACACCGAGGCGATCGCGTACGAGCTCGCGGCGGTCGACGGCTCGGCCGTGCCCGCGCTGGAGGAGATCCCCACCCCCGACACCCCGACCATCGAGACCCTCGCCGCCTCCCTCGGCGTCCCGGCCTCCGCCACCCTGAAGAACCTCCTGGTCAAGGTCGACGGCGAGATCGTCGCCGTGGGCGTGCCCGGTGACCGCGAGGTCGACATGGACAAGGTCGAGGCCCACTTCGCCCCGGCCGTCGTCGAGATGGTCACCGAGGCGGACTTCGTGGCCCGTCCCGACCTGGTCCGCGGCTACGTCGGCCCGCAGGGCCTGGAGAAGGTCACGTACATCGCCGACCCGCGCGTGGCGCCGGGCACCGCGTGGATCACGGGCGCCAACAAGGAGCACACGCACGCCAAGAACGTCGTCGCGGGCCGTGACTTCGAGGTCTCCGAGTACGTCGACGTCGTGGTCGTCCAGGAGGGCGACCCGTGCCCCAACTGCGGCGCCGGCCTCAAGCTCGACCGCGCCATCGAGATCGGCCACATCTTCCAGCTGGGCCGCAAGTACGCCGACGCCCTGAAGCTCGACGTGCTGGGCAAGAACGGCAAGCCGGTCCGCGTGACCATGGGCTCCTACGGCATCGGCGTCTCCCGCGCCGTCGCCGCCCTCGCCGAGCAGACCGCCGACGAGCAGGGCCTGTGCTGGCCCGAGGAGGTCGCTCCGGCCGACGTGCACGTGGTGGCCGCGGGCAAGGCCCTCCAGACCGAGCTGGCCCTCGACGTCGCCGGCCAGCTGGCCGCGGCCGGCGTCCGCGTCCTGGTCGACGACCGGGCCGGCGTCTCCCCGGGCGTGAAGTTCACGGACGCCGAACTCATGGGCGTCCCGAAGATCCTGGTGGCGGGCCGCCGCTCCGCCGAGGGCGTCCTGGAGCTCAAGGACCGCAAGACCGGCGAGCGCGAGGAACTGCCCGTGGACGAGGCGATCGCCCGCCTGACGACCAACCGCTGACGCCCCAGCGCTGGACAGACGCCGATCGGCCCCTCCCCGACGGCCTCCGACGAGGCCGTCGGGGAGGGGGCGGTCGGTTCTTCGCCCGTCTCCTTCTCGGCGGCGCGGCAGCACCGGGGAGGGGAAGGTCCGGGGCGCCCCGCCCTACAGCCAGGTCGCGAACTCCAGGAGCAGTTCGGAGTCCTGGGGGCGGCCGACTCTGCGTGCCCGTACGCCGGATTCCACCGCGCGGAACAGGGTCCAGCCCCGCAGTCGTTCCTGGTCGACCTCCAGGGACTCCGCGAGGCGCTTCACCCGGCGGCGGGTGATGGCCGCGCCCGACGGTGCGGCGATCAGGTCCTCCACCCGGTCGCGGACCAGTCGCGCCAGGTCGAAGGCGCTCTCGCCGACCACCGGGTCAGGTCCCACCGCGAGCCAGGGCATGCGGTCCGCGGCCAGGACCTTGCTCTGGCGGAACGTGCCGTGCAGCAGCCGGTGATCGGGCGGCGCCGCGAGCAGTTCCTCGCGGACCGCGAGCGCCGCGTCGACCAGCGGCGCCACCTCGTCGTCGGCCTCGGCGCTCGCCCGCATCGCCGCCGCCTGCCGCCCCGTCCGCTCGGCCACGGTCTCGAAGCGGTGCGCGGGAGCGCCGGCCTCGTCGACGGGCGGCTCCACCCACAGGCGGCGCAGCGTCCCCGCCGCCTCCAGCAGCGCCTTCGCCTCGGGCAGCGTCCGCACGGAGACGTCCGGGTGCAGTCGCTCCAGGAGCAGCACGCCTTCGCCCGCAGGGGGCTCCAGGAGCTGTACGGCGCCTCGTCCGCCCCAGTGCGCGAGCGCGGCCCGCTCGCTCTCGGGCCGGGCCCAGGCCGGGGCCAGCTTCAGCACCGCCGGGGTTCCGTCCGGGCGCCGTACGAGCACCACCAGGCTGCTGCGCCCGCCCGGCACCTGGACCCGCTCCACGGTCAACTCGCCCAGCGCGACGGCCTGTTGTGCCGCCTCGGGCAGCCGCTCCAGCCAGTCGTCGCCCTCGGGTGCCGTCTCACCGAGCGCCCGCACGAGGCGCCGCGGCGGTTCGAAAGCCATGCGCGAGTTGTTCCCTTCCTGCGGTACAGGGCCTGTCGCCAGGGACCTGTACGGGGTCTGTACGGGGTTATGCCATCGGTGTCGCCGAGGCCGAGGCCGTACCGGCCGATGTGCCCGCCCGCTCGGCGAGACCAGGGAAGGCTACGCTCTCCCCGCGCCAGCGCACCGCCCGTACCGCCGCCTCCCGCACCGCCGCGGCCGCCGAGCCGCGCCGCGCGCCCGACGCCGCCCGCACCAGGTCCGCGTACACGCCCGCCACCCGGTCCTCCAGCTCGGCGGCGAGCCGTATCGCCGCGGGCGAGTCCGGCACCGGGAACGGCAGCGCGTACGCCGCGCTCGCCGCGACCGGCTCGCCGTGCAGGTCGCGCACCTCGCGCACCAGCGCGTCGCGGCGCGCCCGGTGCGCGTCGTACGCGGCCTGCGCCTCCGCGCGCCGCTTCGCGTCGACCCGGCCGCCGACGACCCCGTACCCGTACACCGCCGCGTGCTCGGCGGCCAGCGCCGCCTGCAGCGCCTTCAACTCCTCGGCGTGCCCGGCCTCGTCGCTCACTTCTCACCCTCCGTCAGCAGATACGCGTGCGCCGCCCCGGCGGCCGCCACCGACGCCAGCAGCCGCGCCAACTCGCCCGGAACCTCCAGCAGCGCCTTGGCCCGCCGGTCGGCGAGCGCCCGCTCGCCGGCGGCGAGCCCGGCGAGCGCGTCCTTCGGGTCCGCCGGTACGGCCTTGTCTGCCGCCACGGCCGCGGACGCCGAGGCCGATATCGAGGGCGACGGTGACGCGGAGCCCGCGGGCGACGGAGAGGCCGAAGCCTTCCCGGTGTCCCCGAACGCCTCGGCGTGCCGCACGACTTCCGCCCTGAGCGGGTGCAGCCGCTGCGCCAGATCCGGATGCGCGGCGATCACGGCGTCGTACCGTGTCACGAGTGCCCGGCTGTCCCGGGCCGCACGCGCGCGGGCCCGATCGGACACGGCCCGGACGACGGCGGCGGAGTCGGGACCGGGGGAGCAGCCCGCGAGCAGGGCGACCGAGGCCACCGAGACGAACAGGCTCCTTCTACGCACGCCCGCGGGGGTGCACGACGACAGGGGGAACGGCACGGCAGACGTCCTCGGGAACTTGTACGAAACCTGGTACGAGCGAAGATGGGCCGCAGGCCCGTGAGTGATCACCGTACCCGCGTACCTGACCGGTACCGGTCACCGGCACCGCCCGTACTGGTGACCGGCATTGCGCGGACTCGGCGGCACCGCCCGGGCGCAGGTGGACGGCAACACCCCGTGCGACCGGATACCCTTTGACGAGACACGCGACCCATCCCACAACAGCACACGCGGCCGAGGAGTCACCCGGATGAGCACCACCCAGAACGAGAGGCTGCGAGAACTTCTGGAACCGCTCGTCACCTCACAGGGTCTGGACCTCGAAGAGATCGCCGTGGACTCCGTCGGACGCAAGCGCGTGCTGCGCGTCGTCGTCGACTCCGACACCGGTGCGGACCTGGACCAGATCGCCGATGTGAGCCGTGCGCTCTCGGCGAAGCTCGACGAGACGGACGCGATGGGCGAGGACGCGTACGACCTGGAGGTCGGAACGCCGGGCGCGGAGCGCTCCCTCACCGAGCACCGCCACTTCGTGCGTGCCACGGACCGCCTGGTGAAGTTCCAGCTCAGCGAGGGCGGCGAACTTATCGCCCGCATCACCGCCGTGGACGAGGGCGGCCTCGACCTCGAAGTGCCCGGCGTCAAGGGCCGCAAGCCCACCACGCGCAGGCTCACCTTCCCCGACATCGCCAAGGCGCGCGTCCAGGTCGAGTTCAGCCGCAAGGACGACAAGAACATCAAGAACGAGAAGGAAGAGGAGGCGTAGCCGTGGACATCGACATGAGTGCCCTGCGGGGCTTGGTTCGGGAGAAGGAGATCTCCTTCGACCTGCTGGTCGAGGCGATCGAGTCGGCCCTCCTCATCGCCTACCACCGCACCGAGGGAAGCCGCCGCCACGCGCGCGTGGAGCTCAACCGGGAGACCGGGCATGTGACCGTGTGGGCGAAGGAGGACCCCGAGGACCTCGAGGAGGGCCAGGAGCCCCGCGAGTTCGACGACACCCCGTCCGGCTTCGGCCGCATCGCCGCCACCACCGCCAAGCAGGTCATCCTGCAGCGGCTGCGCGACGCCGAGGACGACGCGACGCTCGGCGAGTACGCCGGCCGCGAGGGCGACATCGTCACCGGCGTGGTCCAGCAGGGCCGCGACCCCAAGAACGTGCTCGTCGACATCGGCAAGCTCGAGGCCATCCTGCCGGTGCAGGAGCAGGCGCCGGGTGAGACGTACCCGCACGGCACACGCCTGCGGTCGTACGTCGTCCGGGTCGCGAAGGGCGTCCGCGGTCCGTCGGTCACCCTCTCCCGTACGCACCCCAACCTGGTGAAGAAGCTCTTCGCCCTGGAGGTGCCGGAGATCGCCGACGGTTCCGTCGAGATCGCCGCCATCGCCCGCGAGGCCGGCCACCGTACGAAGATCGCCGTCCGGTCCACCCGTTCGGGCCTGAACGCCAAGGGCGCCTGCATCGGCCCCATGGGCGGCCGCGTCCGCAACGTGATGGCCGAGCTCAACGGGGAGAAGATCGACATCGTCGACTGGTCGGACGACCCGGCCGAGATGGTGGCGAACGCGCTGTCCCCGGCCCGGGTCTCCAAGGTCGAGGTCGTGGACCTGGCGTCCCGGTCCGCCCGGGTGACCGTGCCCGACTACCAGCTGTCGCTGGCGATCGGCAAGGAAGGGCAGAACGCCCGCCTCGCCGCCCGCCTCACCGGCTGGCGGATCGACATCCGCCCGGACACCGAGCCGTCCGGCGACGCCGGCGAATAGGCTCGGGCGGGTCCCTGGGGAGTAGCCCCGGGGGAACAGATCCAGCCGCAGATCGCCTGGATCGCGACAGTTACACGACAGTTATTTACGCGGCAACCGTTCGATTCCTCACCCAAAGGGGTGAGGTCGGTACGGGGAGGTAGACTTAACGGTGTCTGGCCGGACGCACGCCGGTTCATGCCCTGAACGCACCTGTGTGGGGTGCCGGAAGCGGGCGGCCAAGCGCGATCTGCTGCGCATCGTGGCGATCGAGGACGCTTGCGTCCCCGATCCTCGCGGTACGCTGCCCGGCCGGGGTGCGTACGTACACCCCGCCTTGGTCTGTCTCGACCAGGCGGTACGCCGCCGGGCGTTCACGCGGGCACTGCGTGCCCCGGGAGCGCTCGACACACAGGCGTTGCGCCGGTACGTCGAGCAGATGACAGTTGCCGAGCAGGCAACACCGTAAGAAGCGTCGCGCGGAACCCCGTGCGGCCCTGGTACCTCGCGAGTCGGAAGTAGGTCGAGATTGCGATGAGCACTCGATGAGTACGCGATGAGTACGCCCATGAAGTAGCGACGGTCCGGCCGCAACCCGGACCTAAAAGGAGCGAAGTGGCTAAGGTCCGGGTATACGAACTCGCCAAGGAGTTCGGTGTAGAGAGCAAGGTCGTCATGGCCAAGCTCCAGGAACTCGGTGAATTCGTCCGTTCGGCGTCTTCGACCATCGAAGCGCCCGTTGTCCGCAAGCTGACGGACGCCCTCCAGCAGGGCAACGGAGGCGGCAAGCCCGCCCCCGCCCGCAAGGCTGCCCCGGCCAAGCCGGCAGCCCCCTCTCCGGCGCAGGCTGCCCGTCCGGCCGCCCCGCGCCCGTCGGCTCCCAAGCCGGCCGCTGCCGAGAAGCCCGCGGCTCCCGCCGCGCCGGCCACTCCCGGCCCCCGTCCCACCCCGGGCCCGAAGCCCGCGCCGAGGCCCGCCCCGGCGTCCCCGGCTCCGTCGGCGCCCGAGTTCACGGCACCCCCGGCGGCCCCCGCCGCGCCGGCCGCCTCCGGCCCGCGTCCGGGTGCTCCTCGCCCGGGTGGCCAGGCGCCGCGTCCGGGTGCTCCGCGTCCGGGCGGTCCCGCGCAGGGCGGCCAGGGCCGTGGTGAGCGCGGCGACCGTGCCGGCGCTCAGCGTCCGGGTGGTCAGGCTCCGCGTTCCGGTGCCCGTCCGACCGGTCCCCGTCCCGGTAACAACCCCTTCACCTCCGGCGGCTCCACCGGCATGGCGCGCCCGCAGGCGCCCCGTCCGGGCGGTGCCCCGCGTCCCGGCGGCCCCGGTGCCCCCGGCGGCGCTCCGCGTCCGCAGGGTGCGGGCGGCGGTCCCCGTCCCCAGGGCGCGGCGGGCGGTCCCCGTCCGCAGGCTCCGGGCGGCTCGCGTCCGACCCCGGGCGGCATGCCCCGTCCGCAGGGTGCCGGCGGTGCCCCGCGTCCCGGCGGCGGCCCCCGTCCGAACCCCGGCATGATGCCGCAGCGTCCCGCTGCCGGCCCCCGCCCCGGTGGCGGTGGTCCCGGTGGTCGTGGTCCCGGTGGCGGCGGTCGTCCCGGTGGCGGCGGCGGTCGTCCGGGTGGCGGCGGCGGCTTTGCCCGTCCCGGTGGCGGCGGCGGTGGCTTCGCCGGTCGTCCCGGTGGTCCCGGTGGCGGCGGCGGTGGCTTCGCCGGTCGTCCGGGTGGTCCCGGCGGCGGTGGCCGTCCCGGCTTCGGTGGCCGTCCCGGTGGTCCCGGTGGCCGCGGTGGCACGCAGGGCGCCTTCGGTCGTCCCGGTGGTCCCGCGCGTCGTGGCCGTAAGTCGAAGCGGCAGAGGCGCCAGGAGTACGAGGCCATGCAGGCCCCGTCGGTCGGCGGCGTGATGCTGCCTCGCGGCCACGGCGAGACCATTCGCCTGTCGCGCGGTGCGTCCCTCACCGACTTCGCCGAGAAGATCAACGCCAACCCGGCGTCGCTCGTCGCGGTCATGATGAACCTCGGCGAGATGGTCACGGCCACGCAGTCCGTCTCCGACGAGACGCTGCAGCTCCTCGCCGGCGAGATGAACTACACGGTTCAGATCGTCAGCCCCGAGGAGGAGGACCGCGAGCTGCTCGAGTCCTTCGACATCGAGTTCGGCGAGGACGAGGGCACCGAGGAAGACCTCGTGGTCCGTCCTCCGGTCGTCACCGTCATGGGTCACGTCGACCACGGTAAGACCCGACTGCTCGACGCCATCCGCAAGACGAACGTCATCGCGGGCGAGGCCGGCGGCATCACCCAGCACATCGGTGCCTACCAGGTCGCGACCGAGGTCAACGACGAAGAGCGCAAGATCACCTTCATCGACACCCCGGGTCACGAGGCGTTCACCGCCATGCGTGCCCGTGGTGCGAAGTCGACCGACATCGCGATCCTGGTCGTCGCGGCCAACGACGGCGTCATGCCGCAGACGGTCGAGGCGCTCAACCACGCCAAGGCGGCCGAGGTGCCGATCGTCGTCGCGGTCAACAAGATCGACGTCGAGGGCGCGGACCCGACCAAGGTGCGCGGTCAGCTGACCGAGTACGGCCTGGTGGCCGAGGAGTACGGCGGCGACACGATGTTCGTCGACATCTCCGCCAAGCAGGGTCTGCACATCGACTCGCTGCTGGAGGCCGTGGTCCTCACGGCCGACGCCTCGCTCGACCTGCGGGCCAACCCGAACCAGGACGCGCAGGGCATCTCGATCGAGTCCCGCCTCGACCGCGGCCGCGGTGCCGTGTCGACGGTCCTCGTCCAGCGAGGCACCCTCCGGGTCGGCGACACGATGGTCGTGGGCGACGCCTACGGTCGCGTGCGCGCCATGCTCGACGACAACGGCAACAACGTCGCCGAGGCCGGCCCGTCGACGCCGGTCCAGGTCCTGGGCCTGACCAACGTCCCGGGTGCGGGCGACAACTTCCTCGTCGTCGACGAGGACCGTACGGCCCGCCAGATCGCGGAGAAGCGCGCTGCCCGTGAGCGCAACGCGGCCTTCGCGAAGCGCACGCGCCGCGTCTCCCTCGAGGACCTGGACAAGGTGCTCAAGGCCGGCGAGGTCCAGCAGCTGAACCTGATCATCAAGGGTGACGCTTCCGGTTCGGTCGAGGCCCTCGAGTCCTCGCTGCTCCAGCTGGACGTCGGCGAAGAGGTCGACATCCGCGTCCTGCACCGCGGTGTCGGTGCGGTCACGGAGTCCGACATCGACCTGGCGATGGGCTCCGACGCCATCGTGATCGGCTTCAACGTCCGCGCGGCCGGCCGCGCGGCGCAGATGGCCGAGCGCGAGGGTGTGGACGTCCGGTACTACTCGGTCATCTACCAGGCGATCGAGGAGATCGAGGCGGCCCTCAAGGGCATGCTCAAGCCGGAGTACGAAGAGGTCGAGCTCGGTACGGCGGAGATCCGCGAGGTCTTCAAGTCGTCCAAGCTGGGCAACATCGCCGGTGTCCTCATCCGCTCGGGCGAGGTCAAGCGCAACACCAAGGCGCGCCTCATCCGCGACGGCAAGGTGGTCGCGGAGAACCTCAACATCGAGGGTCTGCGTCGCTTCAAGGACGACGTCACCGAGATCCGCGAAGGCTTCGAGGGTGGTATCAACCTCGGAAACTTCAACGACATCAAGGTCGACGACGTCATCGCGACGTACGAGATGCGCGAGAAGCCGCGGGTGTAACAACCCAAGGTGGTCGCTGGCCGGCGGGACCTCGGTCCCGTCGGCCAGCGCCGCGTTTGCCGGGGTTTCGGCCCCGGCCCCGACGGGCGCGCGGGAGACGTACGCGAAGCGCGCGAGAAACCCCGTCGAGCCGGTCGCCCGATCGTTGTACGGTTCTGATGTGCCCGCCCTTCTGGATGGCGGGCCCATCGATCCCGTGCCGGCGGGTGAACCGGTTGCATATGTACGTGGGGACTCTGTCCTTCGACCTCCTCCTCGGCGACGTCCGGTCGCTGAAGGAGAAGCGCTCCGTCGTCCGCCCGATCGTCGCCGAACTCCAGCGGAAGTACGCGGTGAGCGCGGCCGAGGTGGACCACATGGACCTCCACCGGCGGGCCCTCATCGGCCTGGCCGTGGTGTCCGGCGACGCGGCACATCTGACCGACGTACTGGACCGGTGCGAACGGCTGGTCGCCGCCCGCCCGGAAGTGGAGCTGCTGTCCGTCAGACGGCGCATCCACGGCGACGACGACTAGACCACAGAACCAAGAAGAAGAAAGAACGGGAGACGGACCAGTGGCCGACAACGCGCGGGCGAAAAGGCTGGCGGACCTCATCCGAGAGGTGGTGGCCCAGAAGCTGCAGCGCGGGATCAAGGACCCGCGGCTCGGCTCGCACGTCACCATCACGGACACCCGGGTCACGGGTGACCTCCGGGAAGCGACCGTCTTCTACACGGTGTACGGCGACGACGAGGAGCGGAAGGCCGCGGCCGCCGGACTGGAGAGCGCCAAGGGCATCCTGCGCTCCGAGGTCGGACGGGCCGCGGGCGTGAAGTTCACGCCGACCCTCACCTTCGTCGCCGACGCCCTCCCGGACACCGCCCGGAACATCGAGGACCTCCTCGACAAGGCGCGCCTCTCCGACGCGAAGGTGCGCGAGGCGTCCGCGGGCGCGGCGTTCGCGGGCGAAGCGGACCCCTACCGCAAGCCCGGTGAGGACGAGACGGACGGCGACGCCGCCGAATGAACCGCAAGCCCACCCCGCCCGACGGCCTGGTCATCGTCGACAAGCCGTCGGGCTTCACTTCGCACGACGTGGTCGCCAAGATGCGCGGCATCGCCAGGACGCGCCGCGTCGGCCACGCGGGCACCCTCGACCCCATGGCGACGGGCGTGCTCGTCCTCGGCATCGAGAAGGCCACCAAGCTCCTCGGTCACCTCGCGCTGACAGAGAAGGAGTACCTGGGGACGATCCGGCTCGGGCAGACGACCGTGACCGACGACGCCGAGGGCGAGATCACGGGGTCGTCCGACGCCTCGAAGGTCACCCGCGAAGCCGTCGACGCCGGGGTCGCCAAGCTGACCGGCGCCATCATGCAGGTGCCGTCCAAGGTCAGCGCCATCAAGATCGACGGCGTGCGCTCCTACAAGCGGGCCCGCGACGGCGAGGACTTCGAGATCCCGGCCCGTCCGGTCACGGTCTCGTCCTTCACCGTGTACGACGTCCGGGAGGCCGTCGCCGAAGACGGCACCCCGGTGCTCGACCTCGTGGTCTCGGTGGTCTGCTCCTCCGGCACCTACATCCGGGCCCTCGCCCGGGACCTGGGCGCCGACCTCGGCGTCGGCGGCCACCTGACCGCGCTGCGCCGCACGCGCGTCGGGCCGTACAAGCTGGACTCGGCCCGCACCCTCGACCAGCTCCAGGAGGAGCTGACCGTGATGCCGATCGCCGAGGCCGCCGCGGCCGCGTTCCCGCGCTGGGACGTGGACGCCAAGCGCGCCCGGCTGCTCACCAACGGCGTGCGGCTCGAGATGCCCGACGAGTACGCGGGCGGCGGGCCGGTCGCCGTCTTCGACCCCGAGGGCCGCTTCCTCGCACTGGTCGAGGAGCAGAAGGGCAAGGCCAAGAGCCTGGCCGTGTTCGTCTGAGTCCAGGCGGACCCAGGGGAGTTCCTTCCCGTGGAGCGGCGGCCACGGGGTGCCTTCGCCGCCGCTCCACGGTCCCCCCTCGGTTCCCCCACCCCTAGGGTGTATCCAGCTACCCTCCGTCCAGTCACCCGACCGGGCAGGCGCTCGGAGTGAGTCGGGGGAGTGCAAGGGGGCGCGTTCGGTGGCTCTGGTGATGAGCCCGTACGCGATCTCGTCCACCGCACCGGCCGTAATGGGCCCCAGCACACGCCGCATGATCGAGAACCTCGCGGTCATACGCGTATTACCGGCCTGACGGCGTGCGCGGCACCCCGCGGGCGTGCGCCCCGTCACAGGGCCGGTACCGATGACGGGCGGGGGCGGGCGGCATGGCACCCTTAGACCTGCGTAAGTAGACCCGCGTAAGAGGTCGACGGCAGATACGGCAGATACGGACACGGGTTCGAGGAGCGGTCACAGTGCAGCGCTGGCGTGGCTTGGAGGACATTCCCGAGGACTGGGGGCGCAGCGTCGTCACCATCGGCTCCTACGACGGGGTGCACCGCGGCCACCAGCTGATCATCAAGCATGCCGTGGACCGGGCCCGCGAGCTGGACGCACCCTGCGTCGTCGTCACCTTCGACCCGCACCCCAGCGAGGTCGTACGCCCCGGCAGTCACCCGCCCCTGCTCGCCCCGCACCACCGCCGCGCCGAGCTGATGGCGGAACTCGGCGTCGACGCGGTGCTGATCCTGCCCTTCACGGCCGAGTTCTCGAAGCTGTCCCCGGCCGACTTCGTCGTCAAGGTCCTGGTCGACAGGCTGCACGCCAAGGCGGTCGTGGAGGGCCCCAACTTCCGCTTCGGCCACCGGGCCGCGGGCGACGTGGCGTACCTCGTCGAGCAGGGCAAGACGTACGACTTCGACGTCGACCCCGTCGACCTGTACGTGAGCGGCGCGGCGGGCGGCGGCGACCCCTTCTCCTCGACCCTGACCCGGCGCCTGGTCGCCGCGGGCGACGTCGAGGGCGCCCGCGAGATCCTGGGGCGCCCGCACCGCGTGGAGGGCGTGGTCGTCCGCGGCGCCCAGCGCGGCCGCGACCTGGGCTTCCCCACGGCCAACGTCGAGACCCTCCCGCACACCGCGATCCCGGCCGACGGCGTCTACGCCGGCTATCTGAACGTGGCGGGCGAGGCGATGCCGGCTGCGATCTCCGTCGGTACGAACCCGCAGTTCGACGGCACCGAGCGCACGGTGGAGGCGTACGCCATCGACCGCGTCGGCCTCGACCTGTACGGACTGCACGTGGGCGTGGACTTCGTGGCGTACGTGCGCGGCCAGGCGAAGTTCGACTCGCTGGAGGCCCTGCTGGAGCAGATGGGCGACGACGTGAAGCGCTGCCGGGAGATCATCGCTGCGGACCGGTAGGCAGCGCTTTTCGCCGCTACCAGATCGTTCGCCGGCGTCAGACGAGGAACATGACGAGGCGAACCAGCCCGGCGATCAGGGCGACGACGACGTCCAGGAGAGCGATCAAGCCGCCGGTCATGCCGATCGCCTGGGTCACGGTGAGCTTGTCAGAGGCGTTCCGTGGAGTGGCCGGCTTCGTCGGCTTCGGTGCCTTCATCTGCTTGAACACGGAGAGGCCCAGGCCCAGGAAGACCAGCCCGACGCCGGCGAGGAAGACCGGGAACAGCGTCGGCCACAGCCCGGTTTCCCGGTAGGTGTCGCCAGAGCCCAGCGGGTTCTCGCGCACCCTGAGCTTCTCGTCAGCCGGGTAGTCCTGGGCCTCGTCCAGCGCCGCGTCGAACGAGGAACTCGTGCCGTCGTCCGAGCGGAAGGTCCCCTCGCACTCGTAGCTGGAGTGGTGGCTCCGGTGGTCGGTGTCGTAGCAGTCCGACACGGTGTACGTGCCGGGTGTGCCCAACACCCCTGCTGACACTGCCGCGTTCGTGCCGCTGCCTATGGCCAGGGCCAGCCCTCCGAACGTGATCGCGATACCGAGGACGGGAGCGCCGAAGTACCGCCATGCCGGATGGTGGTTGGCGGGAGGCTTTTTCGGGTTTCCCTCTTCTGCCTTGCTCTGCGGGCCAGTTGACTGCTTCTGCATGTCGGGCACGTGCTCGACGGTCCTTTCGGGTCGGGAATTTCGGTTTCGGAGGGGCGTCCTCAAGGCAGTTGTAGACTCCCCTCGCCCATTAGGTCAGCGGAACGGAGTGAACCCGGTGGCGACCGAGCAGGAGAAGGAAGCGCTGTACGCCCTGGACATCAGTGGCGTCGAGTGGGTCGGCTCCCCTGACGGCCCCCAGGACGAGCGGGTGGAGATCGCCTACCTGGAGGGCGGCGCCGTCGCGATGCGCAACTCCGCGGATCCGGACACGGTGCTCCGCTACACCGCTGCGGAATGGCGGGCGTTCGTCCTCGGGGCGCGTGACGGGGAGTTCGATCTGCAGTAGCGACAACGGGGTTGACGTGAGAGGGCCGGCACCATGATGGTGCCGGCCCTCTCACGTTGCCCGGCCGAGCCGGCCGTCCGCTGCTACTGTGTCCAGCCGGGCGGCACCGCGCCCTGCTGCGGCGGGCTCTGCGGCGGGTTCTGCTGCGGACTCTGGGGTGCCGGCGGCGGCTGCTGCCAGCCCTGGCCCTGCCCGGGGTACCCCTGCGGAGGTACGGCGCCGGGCTGGGCGTACGGCTGCTGCTGCGCGTACCCCTGCTGGGGCTGCTGGTACTGCATGTTCGGGTTGCCGAAGCCCTGTTGGGTGCGTGTGATGTCCTCGGCGACGAGGGCGGCGAGGTCGAAGTAGGCCTCGCGCGTCTTGGGACGCACCATGTCGAGGTCCACCTCGGCGCCCGCCGCGAGGTGTTCGTCGAAGGGCACCACGATGACGCCGCGGCAGCGGGTCTCGAAGTGCGCGACGATGTCCTCCACCTTGATCATCTTGCCCGTCTCGCGGACACCGGAGATCACGGTGATCGACCGCTGCACGAGATCGGCGAACCCGTTCGCCGTCAGCCAGTCGAGCGTCGTCGAGGCGCTGCTCGCGCCGTCCACCGAAGGGGTGGAGATGATGATCAACTGGTCGGCGAGCTCCAGCACTCCGCGCATCGCGCTGTAGAGCAGACCGGTACCCGAGTCCGTGAGGATGATCGGGTACTGCCGCCCCAGCACGTCGAGCGCGCTGCGGTAGTCCTGGTCGTTGAAGGTCGTCGAGACCGCCGGGTCCACGTCGTTGGCGATGATCTCGAGGCCGGACGGCGCCTGCGAGGTGAAGCGGCGGATGTCCATGTAGCTGTTCAGCTGCGGAATCGCCTGCACCAGGTCGCGGATCGTGGCGCCCGTCTCGCGCCGCACCCGTCGGCCGAGCGTGCCGGCGTCCGGGTTGGCGTCGATCGCCAGGATCTTGTCCTGCCGCTCGGTCGCGAGCGTCGCGCCCAGCGCCATCGTCGTCGTGGTCTTACCGACGCCGCCCTTGAGGCTGATGACCGCGATCCGGTAGCAGGACATCACCGGCGTACGGATCAGCCCCAACTTCCGCTGGCGCTCGGCCTCTTCCTTCTTGGCGCCGAACTTGAAGCGGGACGGGCCCTGGTTGTTCTTGCGCGCCTTGGGCTGATGACGCAGCAGCCGGTCGGAGGAGAGCTCCACGGCGGCGTTGTAGCCGAGCGGGGTACCGGGCGCGGCCTGCTGCTGGGGGGCACCGGGTCCGGCCTGCGGACCGGTCGGGGCGCTCCAGCCCTGGTTGCCGTACGCGGCGGGCGGCGCAGGGGGCTGCTGCTGTTGCGGCTGCTGTTGCTGCGGGGCGGCCTGCGGCTGGGCCGGAGGCTGGGCTACCGGCTGCTGTCCGGGCTGCCCAGGCTGTGGCTGCTGCTGGGCGCCCTGCGGGTAGCCGTATCCGGGCTGCTGGGGCGGGTAGCCGTAACCGACCTGTCCGGGCTGCGGCTGCGGGTAGCCGTATCCGGCGGCCTGCGGCTGCGGGGGCTGCGGCTGTCCCGGCTGAGGCGGCGGCGGGCCGAACGCGCCCTGCGGAGGCGCCTGGTACGCGGGCTGCGCGGGCTGCGCCGGAGGCTGAGGGTAGCCGTATCCGGCGGCCTGCGCGGCAGCCGCCTGCTGGTCCGGCTGGCCGGGCTGCTGCGGTGCCCCTTGCGGGGGCTGCGCGGGCATGTAGCCCGGCGGCAGCGGGGGAATCAGGTGGTCGGCCTGGGGCGCGGGCGGGACCGGCGGGGCGGTCGGCGCCTGGGGCTGCTGGCCCTGCGCCGGGGGCAGGGGTCCGGGAGCGGCGGGTGCCGGCTCGGCCGCCGTCTGCGGCGCAGCCGCCTCCGCCGTCGCCGACGCGGCACCGGACCGGACGTCCGCCGCCTCGTCGACATCCGCGTTCACGTCCGCGTCCGTGTCCGTTCCGGTCATGGACGGCGCAGCCGCGTCACCCGAACCGGCCTCGTCGTTCCGCTCCTCCTCCGGCGCCTCGTCGTCGTCACCACCGAACAGCCTCGCCGCCTCGGCGTCGGCGGCGGCATGGTTGAGCTCGGACGGCTGCTCCGGCGAACGCTGCTCGGACGCGGGCCGCTCGCCCGACGACTGCTCGCCCAACGACTGCTGCGGGGAGGCCTGTTCAGGGATGCCGACCGTCGGGGCCGCGGGCTGGGGCGCGTTGGCCTGGGCGTCCTCGTCGACCGGGCGCAGCACGGGGAAGCCGGGCGCCACGGGGGGCTGGGCCGAAGGCTGTTGAGGCACACCCGCTGCCCCCTGCTGCGGGTAGCCGTAGCCGCCGGGTGTCACGGGTGCGCCCGGTGCCGACTGCTGCTGCGGGAATCCGTAACCACCGGTGCTGCCGTATGGGTTCGGGGCCGCGGCGCCCTGGGCGGGCGGCTGCGCCGGCGCCGGAGGCTGGGGCGCGGGAGGCTGCGGTGCCGGCGGAGCGGCACCGCCTGGCGGTCCCACGGGCGACCCGAGGGGCGGGCCCGTGGGAGGCGCGGGCGCCGGTGGCGGCGACGCCTGCCCGGCGTCCCGCTGCCCGTCGGCCGGGGAGTCACTGCCACCTTGCGTGCCGGATCCGCTTTGCGTGCTTTGGGCGTACCAGGCGGGAGGCGTGTAGACGATTTCGAACTCGCCCGTGAGATCGACGTCGTGATCGTCCCCGTCCGCGGACGGGCTGCCGCCGTTGTACTCGGACCGATCGCTGTTCACTGCTTGCCTCCTGGTCAGCCACTGCTGCTGAGTTGGTCGTCGTCGCGGCCGGGCGGACCGAGTGGCGAGTTCCACGCGGCTGCGATCGTCACCGCATCACCAGAAGCCTAATCACTCGCATCGCGGTACGGAAAAGCGCCCATGAGCGAGGCCGGTTCGCTTCCCCGTACCCCCGCGGACGACGACGCGTCAGTCCATGCGGCGGGCCGCGCCGAGCAGGCCGGTCTCCGCGTCCGTCGGCTCGGTCATGACGAACTTCCGGTGCTTGCGGGTGCACCACAGGGCGACGCCGTCGTGCAGAGTCGGGAGGTGCTGGAGCGTGTCGTCCGGGACGCCGAGGGTGTCTCGCACGATCTCGGTCTCCTGCGGCGAGATGCGCTGGATGCCGACCAGATGGGCCTGCCCCAGCCAGCGCGGCGCGTGCTCCCCGACGAAGGGCAGCACCGTCACCACGGACTGCCAGGGCAGGGAGGTCACCCGGCCGCGCGGCGGGCGGATGCCGCAGTCCCGGATCAGCACCACCGGGCTCGAGACGGAGGGTCCCTGCGCGGGCACCCGACCCACCGGATAGACCGTCACGCACTGCTGGCCGCCGCCCGCCGTCTGCGCCAACTGCTGCCAGGCCTGCGGACGGCCGGTCTCGACGCCCACGCGCGCGCCCGTCGCGGCCGCGCGCAGCGCCAGCACCTGGGCGAGCCAGAGGCCGCCCACGAGCACGACGTCGAAGGGGGTGGGCCGGGCCAGGCCGAGCACGGCCGGGTGCGACTCCGGGTCGGCTCCGATGATCACGCCGTCGTCACCGATCGGCATGCTGATCGCCGCGAGCTCGTCGGCGGTGACGACATGGCGGTTTCGGCGCGGCCCGCGCAGCCCGAACCCCGGACTGAAGATACGCCGTTGCTGCTGCGGCGCCTGGGGCTGCTGGATGATCGGGATCATGCCGGTGTCGGTCGGCGAGGCCACATGGGCCGGCGTACGTCCGGGCGCACGGCCCTGCTGCCCGGGGTCCATGGCCGTAACGGGCTGGGACATCAGTACGTACCTCCGAGCGGCAGAGTGGCGAGGGCTCCGGGGACCTGCTCACGGTCGAGGCGTACCAGACCGACCTTCGCGGCGCTCGCGGTGCGCTCCAACTGCCGCCCCACCTGGCCGAGTTCACTGTCGCCGCGGTTGGTGACGCGGATGTGCCCGGTGAGGGAGACACCCCGGCTGCCGGCCTTGCCCAGGGTCACGCTGAACGTCGTGGCGAGCACCGGCAGCGAGGTGAGCCGCGTGATCAGCTCCGGCAGCCCCACACCGCCGTTCCCCAACTGCGGCCAGCGGGACAGCCAGTACGTGGTGTGCCACCGGTCGTCGACCCGCCAGGACCGCACCGCCTCGACCGTACGACGCTGGGACGCCCGACCGTCCTGCGTGTGCTGGGCGTTGGCCCGCGGGTTCAGACAGCTGGACGTCGCCAGCGCCTGCACCAGCTCGTTCTCGTCCAGAATGGTCGCCTTGAAGCCGGCCCCGGCCAGCCGGCTCGCCAACTGGTCCGCCACGCGCAGCAGGGCGCGCTGCGCCCCGGGAACCCCGTCGCCGCGCGCCTGGACCGCCTCCGGGCACAGTTCCGGGTCGAGCTTGAGCGCGATCCAGGTCAGCCGCAGCGCGGGCGAACCGGCCTTCGCCTGCAGAGGGCCGTACGACTGCGCGGCCAGCGACTGCTGCGGCAGGTGCGGAGCGGGCGCCGGCTGGGTGTGCTGCACGATCTGCGCGGACGCGAGCCGGATCCCGTCGACCTCCAGGGCGTCGTGGACCAGATGCAGCGGCACCTGCCGCCCGGCGGCCTCGGGGCGCAGCGGCTCGTCGCCCGGCTGCACGAAGAGCACGGCGGTCAGGAAGGTCCCGTCGCCGATCATGCCGATCGAGCGGTCGTCACGGGACACGAAGGAGTACGTCCGCAGCGCCGGGTCGCACTCGACGACGGGGGCCAGCATCGGGTCCGTGCCGGGTGGGACGGGTGACTTGGCCTCGCGGCGGCGGCTCCTGAGCGCGCGCGTCGTCTCGTACCACTCGGGCATCGGCCGACGGCCCCGGCGTAGAACCGCCATGAGCAGCAGCAACGCGGCCACGGCACCGGCGGGCGCCAGCAGCCAGGACATGTGGGTGGCCCAGGCGACCAGCATCAGGGCCGCGGCGAGTTCCACCAGGATGAGCTGCTGCAGCCGCAGCGGGCCCAGACCGCCGGGGCTCGGCAGTTTGCGCGGCGAGGCCGCGGCAGGGGCCGGAGCCGGCACTCGCCCTCGGCCCGGATCGTGTTCTTGCTGCTGTGCGCGGCGTCCACGCCGAGTGCTCGTAGCGCTGGTCATCCCCCGGGACATCCCTTTCGCGAAGTAGTGGCCGCTCGTCGACCGGGGATCCTCGTGATCCTCGTGTGGAGATCCCGGCGACAGGGCCAGGGGCACCGATGGCCCACAACATCCATGCGAGTGGCTCACGGTACCCGCCGCGGAACGCAGGGGCGACACAGGGGATACCGAAACCCCAGGTGGCCAGCCTGTCACGGAACGGCCCGCGACGGTGGTGTGCCGTGGTAAAGCTCTGTGAAGATGCGGAGGCGGGCGCGCACCTGATGAACCGTCGTAACACGGCGCGGTGCATAGTAGGTGCCTGCTGACGTAGATGCCGCTCGACCGGAGCGCCCTTTCGAGCGCGATCGCGCACCACCACACGATCGAGCACCACCACACGATCGGCGCGATCGAGCATCACCACACGATCGAGCATCACAAAACGGGAGACCAGGGGACCATGGCAAAGCGTCGGGACGAGCTCGCCGCCTACACGTTCGCTCGCAAGCGCACCGTCGCGGCCTTCCTGGCGCCATCGCCGGGAGGCTCGGAGGAGGGCGCGCCGCGCCCCGTCCACACGGTGATGCCCAGTCTGGCGGTGGGCGTCGTGCTGGTGGTGGGCTTCATCGCGTGGGGCGTCATCAGGCCTACGGCGCCGCAGGGTTGGGACACCCCCGGTGAGTACATCATCGTCGACAGCGACTCCACCACGCGCTACGTCGTCCTCGACGACAAGGCGCGCAGCGGCAAGAAGACGCCGACGCTGCACCCCGTCCTCAACTACGCCTCCGCCAAGCTCCTTCTCGACAAGGGCAAGGGCAGCGTCATCGAGGTCCCCGGCAAGGAGATCGACAAGAGCGGCATCCCGCACGGCGCCACGCTCGGCATCCCCTATGCCCCCGACCGGCTGCCCGCCGCCGACGACGCCGAGAAGGCGAAGACCTGGGCGGTGTGCGAGCGCCCGGCGCCCGGTTCGGACAAGGCCGTCGACCGTGCCGTCTTCGTCCTCGACGCCGCCGACGCCAAGACCCTCGACAACGCGGGGAAGGTCGACGCGCGCGAGGCCCTGTACGTCGTCGACCCGAAGACCTCCCACGAGTACCTGGTCGACGGCAAGGGTCACGCCTTCCCCCTGGGCGACGCGGCAGCCGCCGACAGCACCGGGATGGAGCAGCTGCGCGCCGCCGTCATCGGCACCACGGCCCAGCCGCAGCCGGTGAGCCAGGAGTGGCTGCACACCCTCGACCAGGGCGGCGCCATCAGCTTCCCGACTGTCCCGTCGGCCGGCCAACCGACCACCGTCCAGGGACTCCCCGCCCAGGCGCAGACGGTGGGTCGCGTCCTCAAGGCGCAGGACGCGCAGGGTGCCCAGTACTACGTCGTCCTCAAGGACCGGGTCGCCGCCATCACGCCCTTCGTGGCCAGCCTGCTGAAGAGCGCGCCCTCCGCCCAGCTGGCATACGGCACCGACGAGAAAACCGACATCAAGGCCGACACCGCGTCCATCATCGCCGCCAACGGTGGCCAGGCGGACAGCTTCTACGCCGACCGGGGCTGGCCCCAGACGGTCCCGCGGCAGGCCAATTCCGCGGCGACGGGGGCCGACGCGGCGCGCAACACGGCGTGCAGCGTCTACGACGGCACCATGGGCGCGAACAGGAAGCCGAAGCTCGCCGCCTGGGCCGGGGCGACGTATCCCAAGAAGGTCATCGGCGACTCGCTGAGCGCCTACGTCTCCTCCGGTTCGGGCCTCCTCTTCCAGGAGGTCACCGGCACGGCACAGGGCGGCGGCGCGACGTACCTGCTGACGGACACGGGTCTGCGTTACTCGCTGCCGGCGAACAACGACAGTACGGCGGGAGGCGCGACGGGCTCGTCCGCCTCCTCCTCTTCGTCGGCTTCGGGGAGCGAGCCGACCGAGACGGACAAGGCGCGCACGCGGCTGGGCTACGAGAAGGTTTCCAACCCGGCAATTGTTCCGCAGTCCTGGGCGGCGTTCATCCCTAAGGGCCCCACCCTGGACACCGGCGGCGCGGCCCAGCCGCAAAGCCAGTGAACCTTCAACTGGCTTACGGTCAGGGCGACTTGACGGCCAGTCACGAATCAGCCGCGCGGGAATGTGAAGCATGTAACTGATTGGCTTCGCCTGTGGATGTGTGACGGGCTGGCGATAGAGTGTTTGCAGCACTCGAGGGTGCGAAGCTTCTCCGGGGACCGGTGACGGGATGCCCCGGATCCACAACGACATGGGGGAAGGTCCATCATGGCCGGCCAGTTCCGGGTAACAGAGGATGAGCTCACCAAGCTCTCCGGCGACCTCAGCAACGCCAACGGTCAGCTGCAGGGCGAGATCCGCCGCCTCAACGGCGTGATCGACCAGATCGCGGGCGGCTGGCAGGGCCAGGCGGCCCAGTCCTACCGTCAGCTGCAGGAGCGCTGGAACTCGGACGCCAAGAGGATGAGCGACATCCTCAACGACATCAAGGAAGCCGTGGACTCCACGCGGAGCAACTACTCCGCGTCGGAAGAGGAGCAGAACTCCCAGATCAGCAAGATCATGTCCGACTTCGGCTGATACGGCTGATGCGGCCGGTAAGCCTGATGGGCCCGACAGGGCCGATAAGGCCGATAAGGCTGCTCGGGGACGGTAGTTCTCCGCTCCTCTGCTTCTTCCTGAATTCCACAGACTTCCACTGACTTCCTTCGGTTCTTCCGGAAAGGGAACGACGATGTCGATCCTCGTCAATTACGCCACCATCACCAACGCCTCGACGGACGTCCGCTCCACCGCCGGCCGCATCAAGCAGCAGCTCGACGACCTCGAGGCCGCGGTCAAGCGCGTCGCCAGCACCTGGGAGGGTGAGGCGCAGGAGGGTTACCAGCGCAAGCAGCGCGAGTGGGACCAGACCGCCGCGGACCTGCACGCGACCCTCCTGAAGATCTCCTCGGCGCTGCAGAGCGCGGCCGAGAACTACCAGGCCACCGAGAAGAGCAACGCCTCGACCTGGGGCTGAGCCAGCCGGCGACCCGAGGGACATGACATGAGGAGATTCGGCCCAGCAGACGCCACGGCGTCAGCTGGGCCGACCCCGTCTCAGGGGTCGCACACAGCAGGGGCAGGAAATGCCGCGAACGGACATGACCACGCGCGCACTTCCACCTTCGTACCGATCGCCACACACACCAACATGACGCAGCTTCGAAAGAAGCACGCAAGCCCTGGGGGCCTGGACATGGGGGGCTTGACAGCCCGTTCGCGTAGCGCCGACAACGGAACCCGCGCACTGCAGCGGGCTTTTGGCGTACTCGCGGCCACTGGTATCTGCCTGGCATCGGCGTCGCCGGCACTGGCGGACGCGGACAGCGCCGCCGGCCGAGGGCCCGCTCACGCGCGGCCGGACTTCGGCCTGGCGACCAGCTCGGAATGTGTCTTCGGCGGCGACGTCATCAAGTCGACGCCCTGGTCACTCCAGCGGATCCTCCTGGACCAGCTGCGCGAGCAGGCGACGGGCAAGGGCGTCACCGTCGCGGTGATCGACACCGGCGTGGACGACACCAACGTTCAACTGCACGGCGGCGTGGCGCCCGGCGGCGACTACGTCGGCTCCAAGGGCGGCACCCAGGACCTCGAAGGCCACGGCACCCGGGTGGCCGGCATCATCGCCGCCCGCCCGCTGAAGGGCACCGGCTTCGTGGGCATCGCACCCGACGCCAAGATCCTCTCCTTCCGCTACACGGGAGGCGAGCAGAAGCAGGGCAACTCGCAGACCATGTCCGAGGCGATCCGCGCCGCGGTGGCCAAGGGCGCGAAGATCATCAACATCTCGTCGGACACGGCGAACCGCCAGGACAACGCGCAGCTGCGGAACGCCGTGGCGGCAGCCGTCAATTCGGGCGCCCTGATCGTGGCGGCCGCGGGCAACGACGGAGCCGACGGCAAGTCCGCGAACACCTACCCGGCGTCGTACCCGGGCGTCCTGGCGGTGGCGGCATCGGACCGCAACGACGAACGCGCCTTCTTCTCACAGTCGGGCACCTTCTTGGACGTGGCGGCACCGGGCGTGGGCATGGTGTCGACCGTCCCCAAGGGCGGCCAGTGCACGGCCGACGGCACGAGCTTCGCGGCGCCGTACGTCGCGGGCGTAGCGGCTCTCCTGAAGGAGAAGCACCCGACGTGGACCGCAGCCCAACTCACCACCCGCATCGAGGAAACCGCCCAACGCCCGGGCCGCGGCCCCAACCGCTACATCGGCTGGGGCGTGGTCGACCCGACAGCAGCCCTGTCGGCCGACTCCACCCCGGGCACCTCCCCGAAGCTGGATCCCCCGGTGACGGCCGAGTCGGCGGGAATCATCCCCATGTCCGTCACGATGGGCGACAGCGAGGCGGACCGGCAACGCCGGTTGGCCATCTATGTCCTGGGCGCGGGGCTCATCCTGGTACTGGTGATTACGGGCAGCGGGGTGGCTGTACGGGATTGGCGGAGCCGGCGCGGCGCCCCGGCTGGGCCTACGGGACGGGCCGGGCGATGACTTGGGCACCTGGAGTCGGTGCCTTCAACTTGCATAACAGGGGAGAGGACAACGGGGTATGAGCAACGGCATGCGGGTTGATCTGAGCGCGCTGGATGAGGTCATCCGGAAGCTCAACGGCCTTCTCTCGGACATGGACAACGCTCACAACAAGGCCAAGTACGAGACGGACATCCCGAGTACTGCGTTTGGCAGCATGAAGTTCCTGGAATCCAACGAGCTTCATAAGGCCCACCAGGAGCAGAAGACCAAGATCGAGAACATCATCAAAGGGTTGCACGAGCTGATCGACCACTTCGGGACGAGCACCTCCAAGGTCAGGGACAAGTACAGCAACCAGGAACACGCGAACAAGCAGCGCGTGAGTGCTGCTCCCGACCATGGGGGCAACGGCTCGGCTTTTTAAGCGGTTCAGCGACAAGTCACTGACGGAGGGGATGTTCGAGGATGGTCTACGACAGTTACTACAGCAGTCCTGAGTACATCAAGGCTCAGCAGAAGGCGCGAGAGCAGCACATCAAGGACAAGCACGACGAGAAGCTCGAGTCGCTCAAAGACGGCGGCATGGGCGGCCCGGACCGCAGCCAGCTCGACACCCATTTCATGACGATGGGAATCCCCGAGCTGCGATCCATGATCCTGGACGCGGATCCCAATCGGATCTACGAGGTAAGCCAGCACTGGAAGTCGGTCCACAACACCCTGTCCGGCGGCGACGGTAACGGTAAGACCGGCGGGGTGGACCAGGTTTCCGCTAAGGACAGCGTCGCGGGCATGATGGAGAGCGCCGTTGAGAACGTCCTCGAGCACTGGGAGGGCGACGCGGCCGATGCCTTCCGTAAGAAGGCCAACGAGATCATGCAGAACATCCGGAACGGAGCTGCATGGGCCAATCACTACGCGGAAACCATGCATGGCGTTCAGAACGACCTGCGGACGTCCATGCACAAGATGCGGGACGTCGAAGTACCGTCAGGCTGGTCCAGTGCTTGGGACAGCCTCTGGGACGACGACCGCAGCGACAAGCAACTGCTCGAAGACATCAACAAGGGTGTGAGCACGGACGCTGCGCGCCAGGCGAACGCCGACTCCCTGTCGAAGGGTAAGGAAGAGCAGCTGAAGGGGGTGGCGATCATGGAGCAGCTGGGGGTCAATTACAAGACATACGCGAAAACCGCCTTCGACCACGACACCAGGGACCCCTACTCCCCTCCGAACCCCCAGACGCCGATGCCGCCCCCCATCGCCATGCCGCCTGCTGGTGGCACCGGGCCGAGCGCCGGAGGCAGCGCCGCCAAGCCGTGGAGCGCAGGGCCGACAGCGAGCATCAAGCCGACGCCTGTGATGCCTCGTGACCCAGGCATCACAGGCGGCTCGCAGCTCCCGACGGCTAAGACCAACATCGACGGCATCTCCCCTGGTCTCGCTGGGACGGGCCCCGGCATGAGTACTGGCGGAATCAGTGGCGGTGGCGGCATCGGCACCAGCGGAGCTCAGAGTTCGGGCTTCCTGGCTCCTGGCGGAGTGCCCGGCATCGGCAGCGGTACTGCAGGCCGGGGCGGCCTCGGATTTCCGGGTGGCCGCGGTGGTGTGACTGGCGAGGGCGCGGCAACTGGTCGCGGCACCGGAGGACGAGCCGGCATGGGTGGCATGGGCAGCGGAGCAGGTGGGCTCGGTCGAGGCGGTGCTGCTGCTGGTGGCCGCGGAGCCCTAGCCAGGGCCCGTGGTGGTGTTGTGGGTGCAGCCAAGGAGGTCGCCGGTGGTGAGGGTGGCGGTGCAGGCCTGCATGGCAGCCGCGGTGGAACTCAGCGCGGTGCTGGCGGTATGGCTGGCGGTGCGGGCGGTCGCGACGGTCGGCGATCGGAGAAAGGGAACGGCCGAGGGGACCGTCCTGACTACCTGGTCGAGGACGAAGAGACCTGGATCTCGGATGAGAACCTCAACCGCAACGTACCGAGGACCATCGAGTAACCAGGCAATCGGGCTAGACAGATAGTTGTCGGGTGCCCGTGCATGATGGCTGGTGCCCCAGCCGTAACTGAGTGAGGAGCAAGGAATTGGGTTTCAAGCGAGTCTGGTCCACGACAAGCGTCGTGGCGTTGACGGGAGCCTTGCTCCTCACTTCGGTTCCAACTGCGTCAGCGGATCAAGTACGAGACGATCAGTGGCCGCTGACAGCGTACGATGCGAAAAGGGTCTGGAAGATCTCCCAAGGAGCGGGAGTCACCGTCGCTGTAATCGACTCAGGTGTAGATGCCAGCCAGTCGGACCTCACCGGACAGGTGCTGCCCGGCAAGGACTTCAGCGGCGCGGGAGATCCTCACGAAGACAGCAACGGGCATGGTACGGGAATGGCCAGCCTCATCGCCGGTCATGGGCATGGGGTAAATAGCTCCGCTGGGGTGATGGGTCTCGCACCGAAGGTGAAGATTCTCCCGGTGCGGATTGGCTTTAATAAGGATTCGACAGAGCTGCCTGCCGGAGTTCGGTACGCGGTAGACCATGGCGCGTCAGTAATCAACCTGTCGATCGGCGATCCATCAGCTTACCCTGGTTCGCGTGCCGCGAAAGCAATCAAGTATGCGCAAGAGCATGACGTTGTAGTTGTGGCGGGTACGGGAAACGACTCAGGGACAGTTAGTTACCCTGCCGCATTGCCGGGAGTCGTTTCCGTTTCTGCTGTAGACAAGGGCCTGAATTTCTGGGATCTGTCAAACACTGGAAAAGTTACCGTCGCGGCCCCCGGAGTGGGAACCCCTCAGGCCAACCCGACCACCCGTAGTGGTTACGCTGTGGCAGACGGCACTTCCGGCTCCACCGCCTACGTATCGGCCATTGTCGCCCTCCTCCGCTCCAAGTTCCCCGACCTAACCGCAGGCCAGATCATCAACCGCCTGGTCAAGTCGGCGTCCTTCCTGAACAACGAGGGCAAGAAGGCACCCGACAAGGAACTCGGCTACGGCATCGCCCGCCCCGGTTCGGCGCTGACGATGAACATCCCCGCCGGCCCCGAGCAAGGCCCCCTCGCCCAGGCGCCATCCACGTCTACGAATTCCGGCACCGCGGCTAAGGGCACGAATCAGGCGGAGAAAAAGAGTTCCTCCTCCGGCATCATCTTCCTCATCGCCGGCATCACAGCTGTTGTGGTCATTGGCGGCATCCTTTTCGCGGTATTCCGCAGCCGCCGCAACGGCGCTCAGGGTGGACCCGGCTCCGGAGTCCCCCCGCAGGGCACTGGCTACCCGCCCCAGCACCCCACATACCCGCCTGCCCAGCAGCCGCACCCGAACTCAACTCCCAACCAGACCTACCCCAACCCCTATAGCCAACAGCACCCGCACCAGGGGCAGTGGGAGTGAATCCCCATCCGCGGCAGAGGAGGCGCCTCTGCCTCCTGTGCCATCGGTGCGTTCCTGAGGCCTATCAGCATCCGTGAGCTTTCGATCCCTCGCGCCGGAGACATCTCCTGTACTCATCACGATGGTGCATACAACGCCGCGCAGGGAGTCAAGGCCACCGCTGGGTTACCCACTCTCGCCTCATCAAGGAACCTCAAGGGGAGATTCTCTATGTCGAATTTCTTCCTCCTCGGCAGGGTCGATTAGGGGCAACGACCACGCGGCGAATCACGCCAAGAGCGAGAGGGGATTATCCTCCATGGGGGCCATCGTCCTCGTCGTCGGCATCGTCTGCATCGGCGCTGTAATTGCCGCCGTCACCGTCTTCGCTGTGATCCGCAGCCGCCGCACGTCCGCAAACAGCGGACCTTTCGGCGGTACCTACCCCCAGAATACGGGTTACCCGCCCCAGCAACCGATGTACGCGCCCGCCCAACAGCCGTACCCCAACTCAGCTCCGAACCAGTGGTACCCGGCTCCTCAGGCGAAGCCCCAGCAGATGCCCAACCCCTACACCCAGCAGCCGCGTTATCAGGGCCAGTAGACGCAGAGAAGCCCGCCATCCCTCTCGGGAATACACATTCCCTGACTCTCTCTGCTGGCCGACTTCAGCGGATGGATCACGAACTGACTTGACCACCGAGATCGCAACGTCGGCCCATCCGCTGACGCAGACGTGTCCAGCGCGTCGCCACCCATCACGCAAAGGAGTTGTTTCATGGGGGAGTACTTCAGAACGGATACCGATCAACTGGGGCAGTTTCTCAGGACTCTTGAGGGATGCATCAGGGATCTGGATGAGGCGCGGACTGCTCTGGCTCACGTGCGCGCCGACCAGATCGGCACCCAACGTCTGGACGAAGCGTGTGATGGGTTTCAGGAGCGCTGGAAGTACGGGTCCGAGCAAACCAGGAAGATGGTCGACGCCGTCAGTGAAGGCGTGAAGTCCAACAAGAAGAACTACGAAGAGGTCGAAGAAGCCTTGGAGAAGGCCTTCATACAGTGTTCCTCAAGCGGAGGGGGAGCGCAGTAATGGCGGCGAATCCTTACCCTAACCTTGGCTGGAACCCGGTACCCGGCATGCCCAGTGAAGTCAACGCGCTCCGACAGAAGGTCGCTTCTGCCGCCGCCGCACTTCGCAGCTGTCACACCCAGCTTGACAGGCTGATCGGGGAGAGTAGCTACTGGGAGGGCGATGCCGCAAAGGCCTTCCGTGATTCCATTGAAGGTGAGCTGCCGACGTACATCAAGAACGCTGCCCGCTCCCTGGAGAAGGCTTCAGCGCAACTCGGTAAGTGGGACGGCCATCTGACGTCCCACCGCGACTTGGCGCAGAAGTACGACGACGTAGCGGCCGAGAAGAAGTCCGCGATCGCATCAGCCAAGGACCATCACGCTCAGTCTGAGCAGAATCCGGACCTCAAGCTCGCCGGCCAGCAGTTCCCCACCCAGGAAGAGGCCGACGCGGCGACGGCACGGCTGCGATCGGCCGAGCGCAGCCTCAATGAGGCGGCCAGCGCGCTGAACAAGGCCAATGCCGAGTACGACGACGTCATCGCTAAGGCTCGGGCGCTGGAGACCACGCACGAGGACGACGCAGAGGAGGTGGCGAAGTCACTCGATGACGCCACGGACAAGCTCGCACCGAAGGAGCCGGGCTGGTTGAGTAAAGCCGTCGACGCCATCTGGGACGGCATCAAAGCAACGGGTGACTTCCTCCTGGAACACGCGGGGACCATTGGTGCCATCGCCGGCCTGTTGGCGCTCTTCCCCACCCCGCTGACTCCGCTGTTCGCCGGCATCGCGGTGGTGGCAAGCGCGGCCTCCATGGGCTCGAATCTCGCCGATGCAAAGTTCAGAAGCGACTTGCTCGGGGGCGGGAGCGGCATGGATATGTTCTCCGCATGGGCTTCCGTTGCCGGTGACACAGTCGGCATGATCCCGGGAGGTAAGGCCTTGGGGATGGCGGCGAAGGAAGTATCCGAGGGGGTGGGCATGGCTGGCAGAATGGGTGTCGCCGTGTCAAATGCAGAAAAAATCGGGGCCTTCACCAGGGAGGTTGTCCCTGCCTTCTCGAAGACTGCCGCGGACGATGTTGCTGAATCTTGGCGTCTTGCGGGGGAAAGCACCGGTGGCTCGGGCAAGTTGATGGGCGCCATCAGTGCCGGCGGTCTGAACGTTGCGGCGAATATGGTGTCCTCTGCGGAGAGCCTCGGATTCGTTCCCGACGACGGCGGCGAACACAACGCGGCAGAAAGCACGAAGGCTGCTGCCACCATGCGCGACATCGCGGAGCTCGTGGGATGGGTGTAGAGAACACAGCAGCATCTGAAGGGCAGACAGCACAGTGACTGATGTCTTCACCGAGGCACTGAACGTGCCGAAGCCCGTCCTCTGGTACGGACTCCCGTACGGCTATCTGCAACTGGACCTTGACCCGCCCGTCGAACGAGTCGTGGAGCTGATCAAGGAGGTACTCAGTCTGCCGGACGAGCTGCGCGACCGTGCGGAGCAGGTCGTGCGGTTCTATGCCGGCGTTGTGGGCCTGCTGAACGCACAGAGCGTGCTCGGGTGCGCCATGGGATTGCACCCGGATGAGGCCGGCGGATTCACCTCCTCCGTACTCACGGTCTCGGCCTTCCCCGTTAGCGGTGTCAACGCCAAGCTCATGCTCGCCAGTCTGGCTGGAACAGCCGGCGACATGCCGGACGAAGGCTTGCGGCCGCTGGAGCTGCCGTGTGGGACAGGGTTTCTCGCGGAGGCGAAGCGACGTGTTCCGGCCCCTGGAGCGCCGCCTGAGGGAAGCGACGCGCCTCCGGAGGGGACGGTCTGGCAGGGGACCGTCGCGGTGACAGGCCCAGGCACACGTGACATCGTTCTGCTGCAGATGGTGACACCCGCGGTGGATCTCGCTGATTCCTACCGGGACATCCTGCTCGGCGTAGCGCACACTCTGTCGTTCACCGACCCTGCGCTTCTGGATTCCGGGGACAGCGGTAGCGTGATGCCGGAATCGGCTACTGCTGATGCGATCTGGAATGACTTCGGTTAGTCGAACACTGCATCCGGAAGGAGATGATATGTCGGAGATCTCTCCGGGAACGCACACGCCTGGGGTCGTGGACGTAGACCAGGTGATGAAGCAGAACTACAACGGATTGTTCAAGCTTCTCGCTGGGCGAATACTGTTCGCTGCGGTTCTTATCGCCGCGCCGATTGTATTGTTCAGGGTGGGTGCCCCGAGCACCATTTTCCTGGTGCTGCCCATCGTGCCCGGAATTTTCTTGCTCGTTCTTACAGCTTACCGTCTTTGGGGCGGTGTTCGGCTGGTCCAGTGCCGGAAGGTGCTGAGTCACTACCCTCTTCAATTCCACTCGCGCGTGGTCAAGAAGAACTCACAGTGGACCGAGTACGGCAATGTGTACGAGATCAAGGTCTCTATGCGGGGTGAGCATGGGGCTCCGTTGATGAAGGCCATCAACGCTGCGGGACGTCGCCGTTGGCCCCAGGGTGCCGAGAACGGAGCGTGGGTCGCTGGGGACCTTGTCTTCGGTGGGGTGATGGTCGTACCCGGGAGCAATGCCATGCTGTTCTTGAACCCTGCGGACTGGGACAAGTTGGCCTCCAGGCGAGAGCAGGCCGACGCGGAGCGCATCGCTCGGGCAGAGCAGGCAGGCATCAGCAAGAGGAATTGGCGGAAGCCGATCCTGTTCTGGGGCGGGTGATGGCACGTAGCGGTCCCGGATCATGCCTTGTCACTCAGCTGGGCACGTCCCTCGGGCGAGGCTTCCGCGGCCGGTCAGGCGGCCGCACCGGAGGCCAGCTCGACGAAGTGCGCCCATGCCGCAGGTGAAGCCGTCAGGACGGGACCCACGACATTCTTAGAGTCCCTGACGTACACGGCTCCGGTTGCGGACGCCACCTCTACGCACTGACCGCCCTCGGCGCCGCTGTAGCTGCTCTTGAACCAGGTCACCGTCGGGGTGGTGCTCGCGGTCTCAGCGCTGTTCATAGCTCTCCCAGCAACTTCTCGATGAATCCCAGAGTCTCTCGGGGCGTGAGAACCTGCGATCGGATGATCCCATAGCGTGCTGAGGCGAGCAGCGTTTCTTCGCGATCACTCAGCAGAGTGCTACGTCCCTGCACCTCCATGTAGGCGAATTGGTCACCGCCTTTTCGGGTGATCACCGTGAACGGGCCGTCCACTCCTGCGTTGTCGTCCCGCTGGAGTGGCATGACCTGAATCTCGACGTTCCGCTTCTCGCCGACCAGCAACAGGTTCTCGAGCTGGCCCCTGAGCACGCTTTCGCCGCCCAATGGGCGCTGCAGTACAGGCTCTTCGAGGACGAAGCTCAGCAGTGGTGCCGGCCAGCGGTTGAAGATCTCCTGCCGCGCGAGTCGGCCCGCCACACGCTGCTCAATGGTCTGTTCGCCCAGCAGCGGACGTCTCATGCCCAACAGGCCCCGGGTGTACTCCTCGGTCTGCAGCAGGCCGTTCACCACATGCGTGTCGTATGCCAGCAGTTCGACCGCCTCTGCCTCCAGCCGGGCCATGTCCCGGAAGAACGGCGGATACTGCGCCCGCGCCACCTCCTCCTTCATGGCCTTCAACACCCCGCCCGCGTCCAGCACTTCGTCCGCGCGGTCGATGAAGGTCGGCTGGGGGATCCTGCGGCCCTGCTCGATCGAGGCGATGCTGGACGGGGCGTACCCCGTCAGCTTTCCGAACTGCTCCCGGTCGTGCCCGGCCCGGATCCGAAGCAGCTTCAACTGCCGCCCGAACGCGGCGAAGAGTCCCTGCCCCGGCTCATCCTCGGGGCGTGGCCCGGCCTCAGTCTCGCGGTGCACGCCGCCCTCCGATCCGACGGTCGTCCTGCTCCCGGCGTCGGGCAGGCCCCTCGACGCCCTCCCCTCCGCTGACTCCGCCACAGCTGCCGCCTTTTCCGGCCCCCAGGCCCGACGCGCACCGCGGTTTCAACGGCACGCCGCAGGCCTCGTACACGTACTGTCCCCGCACGTACAAGACTTCGCGTCAGTGCGTCACCTCTTGGTCACACTACGCCACTGTCGCCACCGTGGTCAGCATGATGAAGAAGACCAACCGCCAGGCGGGCACGGTGAAGTTCGCACCCGTCAGCTCTGGTGGCACTTCGAGCGAGTCGCACCCCGCCTCCACGCGCCTGGATGCCTGCGAACCACCGGGACTTGCCGAGCGGGAGTTCGCCATGCGGTTCAGCTCTACTGCGCGAGGTGCGCGCCTCGCCCGCCGCCTGACGGCCCACCGCCTGGATGCCTGGGGATTGTGCTACGACTCCGATGTGCACCACGACATCACGCTGATCGTGGCCGAGTTGTGCGCGAACGCCGTACAGCACGGGCGTGTGCCCGGCCGAGACTTCCATCTCCGGCTTCGCCTCACCGCGGCGTCCCCGGGCGCGGGTCGTGTCGTACGCATCGAGGTGACCGGCACCCGCGCCGAACGGCTTCCCCTATCCGACCCCGCATTCGCTCGTATCCGAGCCTTGGCCGAGCGAGGTCGAACTGGCACTCACTATCTGTGACTCGGGGCGCGGACTGCTCATCGTCGCCGGAGTGTCCACCCGTTGGGGCTGGCATCAGCGCTCCGACGGTCCAGGGAAGACCGTATGGGCGGAGTACGTCATGGACGCGCTTCGGAGCGTTCCCGTTGGGCAGGGAGGCTTCGGCTAACCCGGCGCGTTGCAGTGCGAAAGTGCGTGGGCCGGGGGGAGCCCAGTTCGGGTCTGCTGCACGATCGGGTGACATCTTGACCTGCCCCACGGTTTGGGTTCCAGCTGCGGTGGCTAACTGGCGGCGGGGATGATGTCTTGTTCGGAGAGTAGTTCGTACTCGATCGGGGTGCGGTAGCCCAGTGCTGAGTGGCGCCGCTGTCGGTTGTGGAAGACCTCGATGTACTCGAAGATCGCGTTCGCCAACTCGACCCGGGTCTTCCACCGTTTGCGGTTCAACAGCTCGATCTGCATCGAGGACCAGAACGACTCCATCATTGCGTTGTCCAGGCCGTCTCCGACCGCACCAACGCGATGGCGCGGGCGCGGAACTCAGCGGGGTAGGCGCGGGGCATGTCCGGCAGCCTTTCGTGAAGGCCGTCAGTTAGCCAGCAGAACTGGAACCTGAGAGGTGGGGCAGGTCAACCTCACCACTGCTGAGCTGGCGCGGCGCGGTCGTACCCGTTGGGCGTACGCGGCCTTCGTCGTGGGGGCCTTGGCCCAGGGGACGGGAGACGCCCTCTAGCGGGGCGGCTGTCAGAAGAAGTAGCCGGCCAGGTACAACACCGCGGCCCCCAGCAGTCCCGCACCGATCATCCCGATCACCGTAGGGCGCGTCGCTCCGCGGCCCGACGTCTCCCATGCCTCGTCGTACGAGATGGCGCTTTCGCCGAACGGGGCGTAACCGGTGGCGAGGCAGAAGACGCCGAGGCCCGTGAGGACCCAACCCCCGGCGAATGCGGCGAAGAAGCGCAGGGCGCGGTCCATGCCCGTGGCGACGTAGTCCGTGTTCGTGGTGTTGGCCGTCGTCGGTTCGGCCGTCTGCTGTACCGCCAACTCCGTGCCGGTTGCGTACCGTTGCCTGACCTGGACCCCGGCGTGGGTGTCCTTGTTTCCGCCGTCCTCGGAGACGAAGGCGCCCTCGCAGAGGATGGGGCGGCGGTTCTTGCGGCTGCTTCGGGAGGCGTTGTTCGGGTAGCTGATCTCGCAGTGTTCCACCGTGAGGGTGCCGTGGATGCCTGCCCATCCCGCCGCGTACGCACCCTCGTACGCGCCCCATCCGCTCAGGGCCAGGCCCGCGAGAAGGAAGACCAGGCCGCCCGCGCGGCCGAGGCGGCCGAAGGCTCTGCCGACGAGGCCTCCGGGGGAGCGGTCCATTGCGGTGGCGTTGCTCTGCTTTCGCGTCATGACGTCCCGTCCTTCTGCTCTCTTCAGCCCCCGGCCGGTGGGAGGTGAGGCGAGTCAGCATGGCAGCTGCGCCCATGGGCACGTTGGGGAGGGGCATCGCTGGTGCGTCGCTGGAGCGTCACTGGTGCATCGCTCATGCGTCAACTGCGGGCGCTCCCCGGGCGGGAGATACTGCCGGGGACGCGATAGCGCGATATGAGGAGAGACGAGGAGTGGTGGGCGATGACCAGGCGAACCGAGAACTCCCTTGATCCGCAAGGCACTTCGCAGGACCGCGGGGTCCTGGACGAGGCGCTCGAACCGGCGCAGATACGTTCCCTGAACTCCGCCCTGCGCAAGCTGACCGAGACCGACGGGGTAAGCAAGGAACTGCAGGGCGTGGCCAAGAGGCTGCTCTCCGGCCGGCTCACTCTGCGCGATGCCCTGGACGACCCTGCCGCGGCACACGCCTTGGGTGCAGGCATGGCATCCCTGCGTGGGCAGTGGGAGGCGCTCTCCGAGGAGGAGCGGGAGCAGATCAGGCAGGGGGAGGCGGCTGCGAGCGGTGAACTCCCGCCAGGGGCGGCCGAGTCGAGGGGTTCGGCGGGTGCGGGTGCGTCCTCGCACGGCGGCAGGAAGAGCCCGGGACGGCACAGCGGTGGGTTCTCGCTGTACTGACCACCTGGCACACACGGCGTACGGGACGCGTCCGCGGAGCTGTCAGGCCTGGCGGCTTCTGCCGCCGACGACGTAGGCGAGGCCCCAGGCCACGACCGCGGCGACCAGCAGGCCGAGCAGGGAGACCAACGTGCTGCCGGCCGAGTGGCCCCACCAGGCCTTCGCCGGGAGGAAGGGGTCGTCCTCCAGCATGTACTGGATGGCCTTGGGCGTCCGGCCGTCGGCGATGATGAGCGGAATGGCGTTGGTGTAGCCGAAGACGGCGCCGAGCGGGGCGATGACGGCCGCTCCCACCCGGGCGCCCGTGCTGCTGCGCCCCACCTTGCCGGCCAGCGCACCGACGACCGCTCCGTTGACGAACGCGTGGGTGACGTAGAGGACGTAGGCCGCGGTGTTCGACTGGTCCTTGTACGTGGCCAGGGTGAGACCGGTGTAGAGCAGCGAGACGATGAACGAGGCCAGGAGCGCGAGGAGTATGGCCCCGACAGGCCGTCCGTCGGTGGTCGGCTGCTGCTGCCCGTAGGGGGAGGGCTGGTACGCCGGAACCGGAGCCGGAGTGGGGTACGGCCCGTACGGCTGGTACGTCGGCTGCTGCGCGGCGGGGGCGGGCGGCGGGCCGGGATATGCCGGGGACTGAGGAGGGGCGCTTGGCGTCCCGGCCTGCATGGGGGGTTGGGCGGTCGGCGGGCCGGCCTGCATGGGTGGTTGCTCAGGTGCGGGCGGTGGGCTGAACCCCGGTTGCTGTTGCTGCTGGGGAGGGGCCGGCAGGGTGTAGGGGTTGTACGGGTTTTGCGGGTTGTAGGGGTTGTGCGACGGCGGCTGGAACTGTGGTTGGCTCATTGGTTTCCCATGGGATACGAGGCGGGGACCAGGCGGCGGCTCGGTTCATCACCGTGTGCCGCCACGGATTCGGTTACGTCTGGGGGCGCTGCGCCTGCTGCTGACGGCGGTACAGCGCGATGGCCGCCTCGGTGGGGAAGTTGGGGACGGTGACGGTTTCGCCCGTGGCCTTCGAGACCACGATCTTGCTGCCGCCGGGGGGAGCGGGGGCGGCGGGGGCAGTCGGGGCGCCTGCCGGGCCGGGGGCCTTGGTGGCGCGTGGGAACTCCGCGTACACCAGGTAGCCGATGTCGAACTCCTCGACGCGCAGTCGGGCGGGGGTGCCGTCCGGCAGCTTCGGCTGGGCGTAGCGGCTGCGGACGATGTCGAGGGCCTCCTCGGGAGTGGTCGGCGGGGGCGTCGGTGCCGGTGCCGGGGTCTCCGAAGCCATGTGTTGCTCTCCTTGTTCTCGATGCTCGCGGGTTCTCTGAGTTCTGAGTTCTGAGAGGGGAGGAGCCGATGAGCCGATGAGCTGTCAGAAAAGGCCGTCCCACATCTGGTCGATGATCAGCGACCACCACGTCGTCGGATTTCCCAGCGCGGAGGGGTCGATTGCCGTCAACTGCTCCTGCAGACTGGCGACTTCGGCACCCGCCGCGAACGGGTCCATGCCCCGCATCCGATGCCGCGTCGTGGCGAGGGCGGCGAGGGAGCGGGCGAAGGCCGCGGCCGAGACGTTGACGTAGCGGGCGGCCGCGTTGACCGGGTCCACGGCCCACAGCGCACCGAGACCGTCCGGCTGCCCGGTACCCGGCTCGCACTGCACCGCGATGACCGCGACCCCGTCGAAGCCGATCCGCACCAGATACGACAGGGCGTTGATCTTCTCCTCACCGGCCGGGCTGTGGCGCTCGCGCAGGTTCGTGGAGACGTCGGTGAACAGGCCGCCCGCCGGCGGGGAGTCGGGACGGTCGGCGGTGAAGAAGAGCGGGACGTCGGCGGGGACGCCTGCCCGGGTGAGCGTCGACTTGGTGGGCTCGGGCAGCGGGGTGCCGGCGACGTCGTCGGCGTCGTAGCGACGTACGCCCTCCTCGCCGAAGACCTCCACCAGATGACGTCCGAGAGTCACGTCGCGCATCGGCTCCGCGGGCGTGACGTGGGCGGGGACCGGGACGCGGTGCGGACGGGGCGGCGGCGTCCGGCCGGCCATCCGGTTCATGGCGTCGACCTGCTCGATCAGCCCGGCGATGCCTTCCGCACGGTCCTCGGGACGGGCGCCGTAGTTCTGCGAGCAGGAGAGCTCGGCGTCGCGGAAGCGGTTGAGGAGCTCGGCGGTGTAGCCGCCGGGAAGCAGGCTGGGGCGCAGGTCGGTGTGGACGGCGATGACGTTGCTGTCGGGCACGTTCATGCGCCGCAGCTCGTCCCAGGCCTGGTACTCGGCGGGGGGCAGGCCCGGGCCCGAGTTGCGGAAGAGGGTGGTCTCCTCGCCGCCCGCCGGGTCGGTGTAGGTGAAGACGGCCGTGTTGCCGGGGCCGGTGACCGGACGGGCACCTTCCGGCGAGCCCTCACCCCGGCGTGCCGGGCCGTGCTTCTGCTGGTACATCTGTACGACCTCCTCGACCGGTACCGAGGGCCAGACCGTCAGCTCGCCGGTACGACGGTCGACCACTCCGCACGCGTCGCCGATCTGGGCGGGCGGCCGGCGCTCCCCGGTCACCGGGTCCCGCTCGGGTTCGGCGGGCGCGGCCCACACTACCCAGCCCAGATCGAACTCCTGCGTCCTGACCTCGCGGCGCGACGCCGTCGAGCCTTTCGGGTTGAGCCAACGGTCGGCGATGGCGAGCGCCTGCTCCTGGCTGATCACGACGAGGCTCCTTCGAGTGTTCGGTCGAGGTGGTGTGGTGTGGTGTGGTGAAGGGAGGGGAGGGGGACGGGTGTCGTCCGTGCCTACGAGGCTATCGCCGGGTCCGTCGCGGCCGCCCGGTGCTCCGGGAGGATGCCCAGGGCCTTCGCCCCGCGGTCGGTGGCGACGAGGAGGATGCCGTCGGGGGAGAGGCCGGCGGCGGTGAAGGGGCTGTCGGAGATCAGCGCGGCTCGCGGAATTCCGGCTCGCACAGCATCAGGAACCCGGGTAGCAGTCACGAACGTCCGCTGCCGGAACCGTCGGTGAGCACGACCACGCGTGGGCCCTGCCCGCCGTCGGCGGCGCTTCCGGGCGCGGCGCGCGCCACGCGGCGATCGCGCGCAACACCGCCGTACGGCCGCCTATGCGGGGGTGCGGTGCGTAGTGCTCGGTCGAGCCGGTCATGGGTATCCCCCCGTCCTCCGCCGTCGCGGACTCATTCGCCTACGGCAACGGTCCTGGGCCGCGATCGCGGATGGGCCCCGTGGGCGAGGTGATCGAGCGTCGGAGCCGCTTACCGCAGAGCCATCGATCTCGGTCAACTGGGCGAAACCAGCCAGCCGTTGCGGCAGCAACCGGGTCGGCGGACGAGCCATCGGTCCCCATCGATAGCCTGCACCTGCCAACTTTGCGTTGATCTTCAAGCGTCCAGCCGACTGAGCCAACTACGGGGGATTCCCAGGCATGTCCGCAACACCGCCTTCCTATCCGAACCATCCGAACCAGCCCCAGCAGCCGTACGGTCACCAGCAGCAGCAACCCCCGCGTCGGCCCCAGTCGGGCGGCCCGCTGCGCGTCCTGAAGTCGGTCCTGATGGTCACGGTGATCTTCGGCGCCCTGGCCTACTACGTCTGGGACTACAACACCAGCCCCACCGGCGGCAAGGCAAGGGCGTCGGCTTCGGCCTCCGCGCAGGCCGAGGAGGACGCGACGCACAACCCGGACGTCGGCGACTGCGTCAAGGTCCAGGACCCCCAGGGCGACCCGGTGCCCACGATCGTCGACTGCAACTCCCCCGAGGCCGAGTACAAGACGGGCGACAAGCTCTACGGCGACGACCTGAAGTGCCCGTCGAAGTACGAGTACGGCATCCAGTACCACGACCTCCACCAGCTCGACTACACGCTGTGCTTCACCAAGGTCTGACGGCAGTACGACCACACGAGTGAGGTGACCCGGCGGCATCATGTGTCGGGGCTCAGGTGGGGAAGTCGCCGACGCGGCTGCCCTCCAGCAGGTACTTGGGGATGTAGCCGGACTCCACCTCGACGGCGATGTCGCCGTCGTGGGCAAGGCAAGCCATCGCCAGGGGGCCCAGCGCGACGAGACCACTCACCTGGGCAGCCGTCGATTCATCTGCCGTCCAGTACTCCTGGTGCCATTCCAGGGCCTTGACCAGTTCGACGTCGAAGCGTTCGCCATCGCCTCGGAGCAACCGGTGGAACAGATTGAGCGGGGGATACAGGACACGCAGCGTCAGACTGCGGTCGGAGACCTGCAACACCTCGGGATTCGTGCCGTTGACCGCGGCCGTCAACTTGTCCCCGAGAGCGGGACCTTGCTTCCAGTACGTCTGGAGGGCGTCGACCCAGTCGTAGATGTACTCGTCGTACACCGCTCCGGACTCACGCAGAAGTGAGATCGGGACCTCGCCCAGCTCCGTGAGGCGTTCCCGTTCGCGGCAGACGAGCGCCACATAGAAGGCGGTGAGCCAGTTGCCCGCGTTGGCGGGCGGCTGAGGGCCGGTGAACGGGATGGTGCGCGGCTTGCCCGAGATCAGGCATTCCACCGCGGGTTCCGGTGACGTCGCCGCCCGGAAAAGGGCGGAGCCGATCTGCATGGTCGTGACCCACGCCTCCCACGTCTCGATGCGCGCGGCACGAGGGTCCAGGGCGCATTGGCTCTTGGCGTTGGCCAGTGCCCTGTTCAGAGCGGTGTTGAACGTGCTGGGCATCGTTTCGAGCTTCCGGACACGAGCTTCGGTGTCGTCAACAAGTGCTTGCACGCTCAGAACACGGTCGGCTGGCACTTCGTGACGTGTCACTTGCGTAGTCATTCCTGCCTGCCTTCCGGTTTCCGGATGTGCACGTGCGGTTTTTTGCCCGCTCTCTGAAGGCTGTCGTTGTCGTTTTACGGCTCGCCGTTCGCCGGGGCCGGCGACGTGTCTGCATCAGTCGTCAACGGCTGTGTGGCGTCCGCATTGATCGATCGTCCGGTGTCGCCGGGTGCAGCGGCTCGGGGGCGTTGGTTGCCGTGTCGCTGTCGGCGTCCTGTTTCGGGATGTCGCCGTATGTCCGCGAGGCCGTCGTGTGTCTACGAGGCCGGCGCCGAGGCATTCGGGAGGATGCGGAGGGCTTTCGCCCCGCGTTCGGTGGCGACGACGAGGATGCCGTCGGGGGACAGGTCGGCGGAGGTGAACGGGGCGTCGGAGATCAGCGCGGCCACGACTTCCCCGCTCTCCCGGTCCCAGACGCGAAGATAGTCCGCCCCACGGCTCAGCCCCAGCGGGGAGACGGCACGTTCCTCCTCGGCCGGGCGCAGGATCTGCTCGAGGTCGACGTCACGGAGGGCCGGGCCGACGGGGTTCGTGTCGACGGGGTCCGCGTCGCCGGGACCGTCCGGTGGTACGAGGCCGTGAACGAGTACCGCGGATGTGGATTCGTCCCCCTCACCTATCGACTGTGCGCCCGGAGTGCCTGGTGGCACGACGAGCACCGCCACGCGGGTCGCGGGTCCCTCGGCGTCGCGGAGGCTGCCGACCGTCACTTCGCTGATGCCGGCGACCGGCAGGCTCCACAAGGTCTGCCAGGGCAGTTCGAAGCCGAGCCGGTGCAGGGCGTCGGCGTACTCGGGCAGTCCGTCCTCGACGAACGCCGTCTCCAGCAGAGCGGCACGCCACGGCGCGGAGACCTCGTTGCGGGTCAGCAGGGGTGCGGCACGCAGGTACGTACGCGCCGGCGCGCCCAGCTCCTCCACGGGGACGGCCTCGACGGCGGCGCGCAGCGGCACCGGGTCTGCGTGGACGAACAGCATCGGGTCCGTGAGGAGTTGGGGCAGAAGACCGGCCGCCAGCGTGTGGCCCGCGATGTGGTCGCGTACGTAGGGGTCGGCCTTGTTCCAGTCCTGTTCCGGCACGGCCTCCAGCAGCGCCATCGAGATCCGGGTCTGAGCGGCGCGGACGTCGGGCAGGCCGGCTCGGATCTCGTCGCCGACGGCGGGGTGCAGCAGGCGCAGCAACGTATGCCCGCCGCTCTCGTGGTCGTCTCCGTCCGCCTTCTGCTCTACGGGCTGTACGAAGGGGCCGACGAGCGACATCCCGCCCGCGATGGCCTGGCTCATGTCCTGTCCGGCGGCTGCGCTCGCCAGTCGCGCCCACAGGTGGACGGGTAGGCCGTCGGCCTCGCACAGTGCGAGCGGGGCCAGCATCAGCCGCAGCGTCTGCGGGTCGGCGCCGAGTCGTTCGGCATGCAGGTCGAGTGCTTCGCCGACGGAGGTGGGCAACTGGCCTTCGTCGGTCGGGTCGAAGTCCTCGGGAGCGGCGAGAATGCTCTGCACGGCGAGCTGTACGACCAGTGGACTGGTGCCCGCACGGTGCCCGATGGCCGTGGAGAGGGCGTGCCGGGCCTGCGGATCCACGGTGAACGGTACGTCCGTTCCGGCGAACGAAGGGCTCAGCGCCGCCTCCGCGTGCCGTACGAGCCCTTCGGGGTCGGTCCACTGCGGCTCGTCGAGATCGATGATCTGCAGGGCGCCCGCCGGCAGCCCCTCAGCGAGTTCGGTGACGAGATGGCGCGGCAGCTCCGCCACGAGGCGGACCGAGTCAAGGGCGGCGAGCGGCTTGAGTACGTGGCGTACGAGTACGGAGGGTTCGTCCGTGTGCCGGACAGGGCCCGCCTGATCCACGTCCAGAACGACGAGTGACACGGGTTCGCCGGTGGCTGCCAGCTCTGCGTAGATGTCCTCGGTGCGGGTCGCCGGCAGCTCGTAGTGATCGGCGAGGGCCCAGAGGAATTGCTGGGCTGTCAGTCCGCGTGCATTCGCCGCGGCGGGTGCGGGCAGTTCAGGAGGCACGCATGACGGGTCGAGTTGATCGAGATCCAGTCGGTTGCGGGAGTCCGGGTCGCAGAGCATCAGAAAACCGGTGAGCAGCCGCGACCGGCCACTGCCGGAGTTTCCCGTCAGAGCCACCACACGAGGTGCCCCCGGCCGCGCCGTGCGCCAGGCGGCAAGCGCACGCAGGGCGTTGCTGTGGCCACCTATGTAGGGGTGCGGAGCGTAGCCATCGGTTGAATCGGTCATGGATTCCCGTTCTCTGCCGGCGGGGACGTGTGCGAAGGCTCTCGACTGCCGGACAGTTCAAGCCACCGGCCTGTGGGGCTTCAGACGGGCAGGGCGCCCTTGAAGCGGGAGTTGGGCACGTCGGGGTGGGTGGTGGCGAGCCAGCCATGGCCGTGGGTGTCTTCCGCGAGTTGAGGGCCGGGTTCGACCGAGAGGTTGTCGGCTGCCTTGGACGCGTCGGGTACGCCTTCGGCGTATTCCTCGGCCTCATCCTCGTTCGCGATCTCCAATTGCAAGACCTCGAAGGGCAGTGGCTCTCCTTCGAACTGCGGGTATTCGTAGGTGCCGTAGCTCCGTAGCAGATGACCGTCGCGGGCGATGTACCAGTTCTCGGATGCGTTGTAGGGATCGAGGATGTAGAAGTGAGCCTCACCGCATCGCTCACTGAGTTCCCTGGCCAGCCGAAAACCGTCGAGTTCGTCCAGGAACGAATTTCCCCACAGCATGCGCCAGTTCTTGATCCGGCCCTTTGCGCGCCGGTTCTCGAACTCCGGGGTGATGAAGACCCGGTAGGCCCTCTGCGTCTTGCCCTGGGCGTCCTGGAAGTCCAGCGAGTCGGTGGCTTGAGTGGCGGCGGCCACACCCATGACGGAAGTGACCGGCCGAACGTCGTGCAGGCCGAGAGCAGCTACGGCGTCGTCCAGCCGGTCCGCCGGGAAGGCCAGCCAGCGGCCGGCCTCGAAGGGCGTTTCCACAGGGAGTTCGTCCAGGAGCTTGATCCGTACGAGGCGTTCCACGGCACGCTGGTCGACCTCGTCGAGCGCGTCCGCACCGCCCAGGTCGACCAGGATCTCGAGCGCTTTGCTGCGCAGCTGCCCGGGGCCCGCACGCCGGATTTCACGGAGGCGCGGCAGTGCCGCCTCGCCCAAGTGTTCAACGATGGACTGGACGTCACGCCTCAGGTGCTTTGTCCCTCCGGCGACGGTGTGCGCCAGGAGCTGGTCAATAGCCTCTGCTCCGAGTGCGGCCAGGGCGTCCCTTGCGGCTCTGCGAACGGTGCGGTCCCTGACGGAGAGGTCCTGTACGAGGGCATCAATGGATTCGGGCATGGGGCACAGCCTAGTTCTGGTTCATGGAAGCGGTTCAGGGTGTTCGCCTGAGCGGTCCGGCCTGTGTGTCGTCACTTCTTCAGATCAGGGAGGATTGTGTTCCACGTTTTCTCGAGGGCGTCGACGTGTCGATCGAATTCGGCTTTCACCGCTTGTTCCTTGAGGGTCCTGGCCTCGTCGCGTTGCGCATCCAGCTCATTGGTTATGGACTCGATGAGCTTGGTGCCGGACTTTCCTTCGAGTCGGTTCAGCGCCCTCGCGAGCCGTTTTTCGTCGTCTTTGTAGCGCTTGCTCCACCGCTCTGTCATGTGCTCCTTTATTTTGTCGTCCGACATGCCGTTCAGGGTCTTGAGTGTCTCTCTCTTCTCGCTGCGCATCTGCTTTCGTATTGCGATGCCCTCAGGGTCGTCCCGATAGGTTGTGCTGTAGTGAATCGGAATGCCTTCGAAGCGGTCGTCCAGGAGGACCGTGGAGCACCTCATGTGCCCCTCGCCCTGTCCGCACGGTTCGCGCTCGGTATAGAGCCCCAGCGGTGTGTACTTCTTGCCCTCGGGGTCCATGCGTTGGAGCCATGCGAGCAGATGTTTCTCCGAATGGCGTGGTTGGACCCCTGGCAGTTTTTGATTGGCCGGAACAGATGAGTCCACGACATAGGTGACGTCGTGGTCCGGTGGCGGGCCCTGAACTTCGAGGACCGCGAAGTTCTTGCCGCTGAAGTCTGGTCCGCTGCGCCTGACTTTTCCTGCCTCGTCCGAGGGAAGCTTCTTGAAAGACGCCTTCTTGAAGAGCTGGTTGAGCGCCATTCGATGGAGTCGTACGCCGAGTGACTCCTTGGAGATCTTGGCGCCCCGGTCCGGTGTTCTCGGTGCGGGGTCGCCTTCGTTCTCGCCTCGGTAAGGGTGGCTGATTCGCTCGGGGTTGGCGCCCACGCTGTGCGCCTTGTGGTACGAGAGGCTGAGCCGGGCAAGCGAAGCCACGACCGCCTGCTGCTCTCCCCGTGAGAGCCGATCGAACCCTTCCAGGCTCTGACTGAGCTGGGCCCTGGTGAAGCTTCGTGGACCGTCGGGGCTGGGGTGCGGACCGTCTCCGGAGGCCGCCCTCAGTACGTTCGTGAGTTCGCCCGACTCCGCCCACCGGTCGAGACGGTCGTGAACCCGGTCCAAATCGACCCTGTGGACATCTCGCTGCTCACGCAGAGTGGTCTGCAGCTGGTCGGGCTCGATGCCGTATTCCCTGGCATCCGGGGCTTCGTGTTCCGCATGCGTGCGCGAGGTGTCGCTGTCCGGGCCGTCCTCGGTGACACGACGGCTCTCGTCCGAAGTGTCACTGTCGCCTCGGTCGTGAGGGGCGGTGTAGGGCTTGTTGTCCTGACCGTCCGTGTTGTCGTTGGTGGCGCCCGGGGACTCGGGCCGGGCCGGGCGCTCCGTCGTTGTGGTCGGCTGATCGGACCCCTTGTCTCGGGTGCGACCCTGCTCGTCGGGGCGCGTCACCTCGCCCGGGCGTGACTGCTGGCGCGGGGTGCTCGGCGTCTGCTGGGACGGCTCCCGCCCGTGGGGTCTGCCATCCGGCTTGGACGGGTTGTCGCTCTCGCTCTGGGGGCGGCGGCCGTTGTCGCCTTCGCGATCGCCGCTCGCCGGCGGCTGCGTGGGGTCCGCGTTGTTCGACGCATCGATGGTCAGCCGGGCCGGCTTGGTGGAGTCGGTTCCCGTGTCGGTGTCGTCGCCTTGCGGCGGGGTGTTGCCCGAGACATCGGTCTGCGGGTTCTGGTTGTTCTCCGGATGCCCGTTGATCTCGGAGCTCTTCGACTGAGACTCGTCGTTCCGGCTCTCGGAGTGGTCGGCGTCGGAGCGGGTGAGGTCGACGGGGTGGCGGTTGGCGTCGAGGGGGATGTGCCAGACATGTTCGGCGTCGGCTATGTGGAGGGGATCGTGGCTGACCTCTCCGCTCTGGGTGTCGATCCAGACGATGTCGCCGTGGTGGTTGACGGCGTTGAAGGCGTGGCCGCCTCCGCCGGGCCAGTCGACCTGGACGATGGCTGCCGCGCCATGGCCGGCTTGCTGGAGTGTCGACGCGATGGTGTTGGCGGTGTCCGGGTTGTTGCCCGGGCCGGCGTAGGCGTGTTCGGCGCCCGTCCACCGGATCTGGTTGTCGTTCGCGTTGTCCTCGGGCGACCAGGGGTCGGGGTTGCCGTGTTCGTCGGTGTCGAGCGTGCGGGGGGCCGAGACCTGCGGGTTTCCGTACCAGGTCTCCAGGAACGAACGGGAGCAGTCCGCGCAGTTGTTGCTGCGTCCGGGGACCTGGTTGCCGCCGTCGTTCTGGAGTTGGGCCCAGTGGCCGAAGGGGTCGGGGAAGCGCTGCGGGGTTCCGTCGGGGTTGTGCGGTACGGCGTCGGCCAGGGCCTGTTGGTCGTCGGGGTGAGGGTCGGCCAACCCGCCTGGATGGTGGTCCAGGCCGCTGCGGATGTCGTTCAGGCTCTCCTGCTGCGACTGCTGGTGGTGCTGCGGCATGCCGGGGGCAGCCTGGGGTGCGCCTGGTGCGTGGGGTGCGGCTGGGGATGCGTGCGACGGCAGCGGTGTCGAGGGGCGGGCGCCCGGGATGACGGTGGGGACCGGCACCGGGGTCGCCTGTTGCTGCTGGTGCTGTTGCTGCTGCTCGCTCGGCAGGTTCGTCGCGGTGCCCGAGGGCGCCTGTGGGGTGTTGGGGGTGCTGCCTGTCGGCTGCTGAGGTGGCCTGGTGGGGGTGGAACCGGTCGACGGCCGGTTCGGGGTGCCGGGTGCGCCGGGGGTGTCGCCTGGGGCGGGCCGAGTCGAGGGGGTCGGGGTGGTACTGCTGGGAGCTGATGGGCGGTTGGGGGCGGTGCTGGGTGCGTTCGAGTCAGCGGACGGCGCGGGTGTGGGCCTGGGCGGAGAGGACTGGGGCGTCTGCGTCTGCGTCCGGTTCGCGGTCGTCTCGCGCGTGGTCGACCTCGGGCCCGAGCTCGAGTCGTGGCTCGGAGTGGAGGCGCGGGTGCCCGTCGGGTCCGGGGAGTTGCGCGGCGACGTGCGCTCGCCCGGCGTCGAGCCGGGGGTGCGGCCGTCCGGTGTGGGGTTCGGGGTGGTCCGGGGTGTCCTTGCGTCCGGAGTGTCCCGGGGCGGCCTGCCGTCACTCGGCGTGTCACCGGGCGTGTGCCGGGGCAGCGTCCCGTCGCCCGGTGCCGTACCGGGGACGCGCTGGTTCGGTATACGGCCGTCCGGCGTCGGGTTGGGGGTGTGGGCTGGCGTGGTGGAAGGCGTGACGGGCGGCGTCGGTATGGCCGAGCCGATGTCCGTACGGCTGCTTCCGGTACCGGTGGGGGACGGGTCGGCCGGTGGCGGGGTGTCGGGGGCGTGGGACTGGGTGGGGACGGTGGCGGCCAGGCTGTCGATCGAGGTGCTGATGCCGCCGCCACTCCCGGTCGAGGGCGTCGTATCGCCGGACGGTGCCGACGCATGCGTGGAGTGCGTGGAGTGGGGGGTGGGCGAGGAAACGCCCGACGGTGAGGAGCCGCCGCTGCTTCCGGAATGGCTGGGCGATCCACTCAGGTCAGGCAGGTCGGGAGCGTGGTGTGACGGACCGTCGGGTGCGGGATCGTCGAAGTCCGACAGGGTCGGGCCGGACAGGGAGGGTGTCGGCCTGGGGACTGCGCTGTCCGAGGCCAAGGGGCCTTGTACGGAACCGGAGTCGACGTCGGAACCGGAAGCGGAGTCGGGTCCCACGCCCACGTCCGGGGTACTGACGCTGAGGCCGCCCGTGTCGGCGGATATCCCGCCACCTATGTGCGTGCCGGCACCGCTGTGCGCGTGCGTCGTCGACGGCGAGGAGTCCGACCCGGACGACCCCGACGCCCCGGAGCCGTCGGACGATGTCGAGGAGGAGTCGGACGCGGAGCCGGACGGCGAGCCCGAGGAGGAGTCGGACTCCCCCTCACTGCCACCGTCCCCGTCTCCGCCGTCGCCCCCGTCCGACCCCGACGACGAGCCGTGCCCCTCGATACGGCTGTCGATGGCGTGGTGGAAGCGATGGCCTGCCTTCTCGCCCAGGCTGTCGCGTACGCCCTCGGCCAGTGTCTGCGGGGTCTGCAGGAGGGCCTGTCCGCCGGCGTCCGCTCCGGCCTTGACGGTCTGGCCGACGTTGTAGCCCTGCTGGGCGCCGAAGCCGACGTTCACCGTCTGCTTCACGAGGTCGGTGATGATGGCCTCGACGGCCGAGATCGCGGGTTCCTTCATCGCCTCGGTGATGGCCTCCATGAGAGCCTTCTTGAGCTCGTCGAGGAGGCGGCGCACGATCAGCCGGGTGACCTGGGTCGCGCCGAGTGCGCCGGCCTCGGACAGGCCGAAGGTGAAGGGTGCGGAGGCCTGCGCGGCGGCGATCTCGAAGGCCAGGGCCACGAGTTGCGCGATGACGGCCCACTTGGCGACCTCCACGGCGAGCGCGCAGGCTTCCAGCACGGTTGCAATGGTGTAGGCGGCCTGGGCGGCGTTCGCGAGGTAGCCGTCGGAGCCGCCTCCGCCGTCGAACTTGGCGTAGGTCTTGGTGAACGCGTCGATCGATGCACCGGCGTTGTAGGCCGTGACCTTCCTGGCGCTGCCGTTCGCCGCGGTGTGCAGTTCGGTGACGTCATCGCCGAACTTGCGCCACAGGGCGGCGGCTTCTCTGAGCTTGTCCTCGTCTGCCGTCGGCCAGCGGTAACCGAGCATCTCGAGTACCCACTCGAGCTCGTCCGGCAGCATCATCGACACAGCAGAAGCACCCCCGTCAGAACGACGCGACCGTACAACTGCCCCCATGGGCACGGGGAATCACACAGCAGCACAACCGCGCGTCAAGCTTACGGGCCCACCCGCGGACTGCTGCTGAGAGTTGCTGTCACAAATCTGTCGCAGGTCATGGCTCCTGCCGACGGCGCACGTGGTGCACGCCCGTCGGCATCTGCACCTGCCCGTCGTACTCAGCCGTGATGTCTCGCCAAGCGGCGTCCTCGTCACCCTCGTTGCGCTCGTGCCGGACGCCCATCTCGGTGAAGGCGATGCCCATCCCCGCAAGTCGCTCCGCCAGGCTGCCCATCGACTTGAACATGCCGTCGCGCAGGCCTTCGTAGACGACGCCGAACTTCTCGCCCAGGTCGTCGTCGCCCCACGGCGGGGTGCTGCCGCCTTCGAGCTTGCCCAGTCCGTCCGCCAGGTGTTGCACGGCCTTGCCGAAGTCCTGGCCCACCGCGAGCATGTTGCCGCCCTCGTCCTTGAGGACCTTGGGATCGGCGTTCATGAAGTCCGACGACACAACTGCCCCCCGTGGCTTGCCCTTTCTTCCACCCTAGCGGGGACACGCAGAGGGGCGGCACCCGTCGGGTGCCGCCCCTCTCCATGCGCCGTGACTGCGGGGTCGATCAGAACCGCGCCGGCAGCCACCCCGTCTGGATCAGCTGCCCGCCACGGCGACGCGTGTGGAAGTGCCCACGGCCGGGCGGCAGTTGCGACGGAGAGATGTTGCCCAGCAGGGCGCCCTCCGTCCGGTCGCCGGAGAGGACGATGCCCTGGGCGCCCAGCTCGCGCAGCCGCTGCATCACCGGCTCGTACAGCGAGCGGCTGGCGCCGCCCGACGAACGCGCGATGATGACGCGCAGGCCGACGTCGCGGGCGAAGGGCAGGTACTCCAGGAGCGGGGCCAGGGGGTTCACGCCCGTCGCCACCAGGTCGTAGTCGTCGACGATGACGAACGCGTCCGGGCTGCTGTACCAACTGCGGTTGCGCAGCTGCTCGGGCGTGACGTCCGGGCCCGGCATACGGCGGCTCATCGAACCGGCGAGGCCCTCCAGCGTCTCGGCCAGCGCCGGCGCCGACGCGCAGTAGCGCGAGAGGTGCGACTCAGGGACGCCCTCCAGGTGGGCGCGACGGTAGTCACCCATGACGATCTTGGCCTGGTCCGGGGTGTAGCGCTCGGTGATCTGCTTGATGAGCAGCCGCAGCACCGCCGACTTACCGGACTCGCTCTCACCGAACACGATGAAGTGCGGGTCCGTCTCGAAGTCGACGAAGACCGGCGCGAGCGACGACTCGTCGATGCCGATGGCGACACCGCGGTCCGGGTGCTCGAAGCCCTTGGGCAGCCGGTCCGCCGGGAACTGGGTGGGCAGCAGCCGTACGGCCGGGGCGTGGTTGCCCTGCCAGTTGTCGTTGATGCCGCGGATGAGGATCGACGTCGCCTCCGACAGGTCCTCCGTCTCCGAGGAGCCGTCGACGCGGGGCAGCGCGGTCATGAAGTGCAGCTTGTCCGGGCTCAGGCCGCGGCCCGGCACGGTGGCCGGCACGTTCTGCGCGACCTTGCGGTCGATCTCCGACTCGGTCGGGTCGCCGAGCCGCAGCTCGATGCGGTTCTGGAGCATGTCCTTGAGCGCGGGCCGCACTTCGGTGTAGCGGCTGGCGGTCAGGATCACGTGCACACCGAAGCCGAGACCGCGGGTGGCGATGTCGGTGACGGTCGCCTCCAGCAGCTCGTAGTCCGTCTTGAAGGTCGCCCAGCCGTCGATGACGAGGAAGACGTCTCCCCAGGGCTGGTCGGGCAGCTGTCCCGCGGCCCGGCGCTGACGGTAGGTCTGCACCGAGTCGATGTTGTGCGCGCGGAAGTACTCCTCGCGCGTGTCCAGGATGCCCTCGACCTCGCTGACCGTACGGCGCACCCGCTCGGCGTCGAGCCGGTTGGCGACGCCGCCGACGTGCGCCAGCTCCTCCATGGCGATCAGACCGCCACCGCCGAAGTCCAGGCAGTAGAACTGCACTTCGGAGGGTGTGTGGGTGAGGGCGAACGACGAGATGAGCGTGCGCAGCAGCGTCGACTTGCCGGACTGGGGGCCACCGACGAACAGACCGTGGCCCGCACCGCCCGAGAAGTTGCGGTACAGCACGTCACGCCGCTGCTCGAACGGCTTGTCCACCAGGCCGACCGGCACGTTGAGCCGGCCGAGCGCCGTGTAGTCGGGCGCGGTCAGGCCGCGGTCCTGGCTGACGGCGAGCTGGGGGAGGAGCTGCTCCAGCGAGGGGGCCTCGTCGAGCGGGGGCAGCCACACCTGGTGGGCGGGCGGGCCCTGGTTGACCATCCTGCTGACGATGACGTCCAGGACGGTGTCGGCCAGCGCGTCGTCGACCCGGTTGTCGGCCTCCGGCTCCTCGATCACCGGTTGCGGGGGAAGTGCCACGTGCTCGGCCGTGAACAGCGCGGGCCGCAGCTGGGTGGAGCGGTGCACTCGGGACGGGCCTTCGCCGTGGTACGGCCCCGACACGTACGCGGCCTTGAAGCGGACCATGGTGTCGGTGTCGTACCGCAGGTAGCCGGAGCCGGGGATCGACGGCAGGTGGTAGGCGTCCGGGACGCCGATCGCTGTACGCGACTCGGCGGCGGAGAAGGTGCGTAGACCGATCCGGTAGGACAGGTAGGTGTCCAGGCCGCGCAGCTTGCCCTCCTCCAGGCGCTGCGACGCCAGCAGCAGGTGGATACCCAGCGATCGGCCGATACGGCCGATCTGGATGAACATGTCGATGAAGTCGGGCTTGGCGGTGAGGAGTTCGGAGAACTCGTCGAGCACGATCACCAGGGAGGCCATCGGCTCGAGCGCGGCGCCCGCCGCCCGGGCCTTCTCGTAGTCGTGCAGGTTGGCGTAGTTGCCGGCCGTGCGCAGCAGCTCCTGACGGCGCTGCGTCTCACCCATGATCGAGTCACGCATACGGTCGACGAGGGTCAGGTCGTCCGCGAGGTTGGTGATCACCGCCGCGGTGTGCGGCATGTCCGCCATACCGGCGAAGGTCGCGCCACCCTTGAAGTCCGCGAGGATGAAGTTCAGCGTCTCCGAGGAGTGCGTCACCGCCAGACCGAGCACCAGCGTTCGCAGCACCTCGGACTTGCCCGAGCCGGTCGCGCCGACGCACAGGCCGTGCGGGCCCATGCCCTCCTGCGAGGCCTCCTTGAGGTCGAGCATGACCGGCTCGCCGCTCTCGCCGACACCGATCGGCACGCGCAGCCGCTCGTGCAGTGTGCGCGGGCGCCAGGTGCGGGACACGTCGACGGTGCCCGCGTCACCGATGCCCATGAGGTCGGTGAAGTCCAGGTTGGACAGGAGGGGTTCGCCCTCCTCGGCGGAGCCGACCCGGAACGGGGACAGCTGGCGCGCCAGGGACTCGGCCTGTGCCGCGTGCAGCACGTCGGGTTTGCCGACGTACGCCGACTCGTGGCCGACGAACAACTGCATGCGCTCAGGCTTCACATATGCCGTCAGGCCGGCGCGCAGCTCCTCCTCCAGCTCGCCCGGGGCGATTTCGAGGAAGGTGACGCCCTGCAGGCCCTCGGTGCTGGCGAGTTCGGAGTCCGGCGGCACGGTGCCGCCGTCGAGCACCACGATCAGGTGCGGCTGGTCGTAGACCGGGTTCGCGTCACGGTTCCAGCGCGGGCGGTCGTCCAACTGGTCCGCCAGCGCCTCCTCCAGCTCGCCGAGGTCGTCGAAGAGGAGCCGGGCCGAGCCCGCGCCGTCCTTGGCCTTCGGGTGCTGGCTGTGCGGCAGCCACTTGATCCAGTCCCAGTCCGCCGCCGCGGACGGGTGCGCCACCACGGCGACCATCAGGTCCTCGGGCGAGTGCAGCGTCGCCAACTCGGCCAGGACAGAACGGGCGTTGCCGTAGACGGTGTCGGTCTCCCCGCACACCGTGACGTGGTAGAAGGCACGCAGCGAGACGGAGACCGGCAGGTCGGACAGGCTGCCGTGCGCGTCGAGGAAGGCCTTCATGGCCGCCGCGGTCAGCGGCTCCAGCTCCTCCTTGGGCGCCGTCTCCGGGGCGACGAGCGGGGTGTTGAGCTGCTGGGTGCCGCGGCCCATCCGGACCGAGGCGAAGTCCCCGTCGACCGGGCGCCGTTCCCACAGACGCTTGCCGTCGGCCGCGACCGCCCACAGCTGCTCCGGGTCGGGGTGCTGGAAGAACTGGCTGCGCCGCTGGAGTTCCGCTGTCTTGTGCACGTCCTTGCGCACCTGCTCCAGGTAGCGGAAGTAGTCGCGCCGGTCCTGGGCCATCCCCGCGCCGCCGCCCTGCCGCGACTTGGCGAACTGGGCGATGGCCATGGCCAGGGTCGAGGCGAGCATCAGACCGCCGACCACCCGCATGTAGGACGGGAGTCCCGGCATGAAGAAGAAGCCGACGGACCCCACCATGCCCATCATGGGCAGCAGGGTCATCAGCATGCTCTCCTCGCCCTCGCGCGGGAGCTCGGGCGGCGCCTCCAGTCTGACCTCGCCGTCCGGGACGACCGGGGGAACTGTCCGCGGCGGCCGTTTGATGATGACGACGCTCACCGATGCACTCATCCTTCGCGATTGATACGTCTTGGTACCGACGCCCCCGTGTATCGCGACGTGTTCCCGTTCGCGTAGGCGTCGTCCGCGCAGGCGTCGATCCTACTGATGCGCGATGTGCCCGAGGGAGTCAGGCGGATGGAGAAGCCGAGGGGGTCTGGAGCAAATGAGGGAGGTGGACCGGAGGCCTGCCGCGACAACGGATAGGGTGACGCGACGCGTCGTATCGGGCGGCGCCGAGCAGCCTTGTCCAGCAGCCAGCAGGGGGAACAGCCAGGTGAGCACGGGGACTTCGACGGGTTTCTGCCGAATCACCATCGCAGCGCCGGACAGCCGTGTGGACGTCGCGCTGCCGGAGGACCTTCCGGTCCAGGACCTCTTTCCCGAGATCGTCCGGCTCTCGGGACTGACCCAGTCGGACGCCAGCCCGGCCGGCTACCACCTGGTGAGCCGCGAGGGCCAAGTGCTCGACGCGAGCCGCTCGTTGCTGGAGCACCGGGTCAGGGACGGAGAGGTGCTGCTGCTGCGCACCTTCGCCGACTCGCTGCCGCCGGCCGTGCACGACGACGTGGTGGACGCGATCGCCGCCGCCGTCAAGCAGGACGTCCGCAGCTGGAACGACCACCTGATGCGGGCGGCCGGTCTCGTCTCCGGTGTGCTGCTGCTGGTCATGCTCGGCTTCGTCTTCTGGTTCGCCGATCCGGTACGGCACGACATGCACGGCCTCCAGGGCATCCTCGCCGGTGTCGTGGCGGTGGGCCTGACCGCGCTCGCGGGCGTACGGGCGCGGGTGTACGAGGACTACCGGTCCGCCGTCGCGCTCGGCCTCGCGTCCCTGCCGCACGCGCTCATCGCGGGCTCCGGCGTGATTCCCCAGGACGCGGGCGCGGGCCCCGGCAGGATCCAGTTCCTCGTCGGCTGTGTCGCCGTCCTGCTGGTCTCCGTCGTCCTGGTCATGCTGCTGCCGGAGGGCGACGCCCCCTTCGTCGGCTCCGCGCTGGCCGCGGCCCTGGGCACGCTCGCCGTGTTCTGCGGCATCCTCACCGGGGCGCAGCCGCGGGAGGTCGCCGCCGGCACCTCAGTCGTCGCGCTGGCCGTCGTCGGCTTCCTGCCCGGCTGGTCGGCCCGCTTCGCCAAGCTGCCCATCGGCTTCCGCAGCCCGGAGGACCTGGCCCGCTCCCGCCGCGAGGGCCGGGACGGCGACCTCGAGGCCGTCGACATCCAGCGCATCGTCGCCCAGACCAGCCGCGGCCACGAGCTGCTGCTCGGCCTCGTCGGCGGCTGCGCCACCGTCGTCATCGGCGCGGCCGGCGGCGTGCTCGGCTTCAGCGACAACGGCTGGGCCCAGCTGCTGGCCCTGTGCGCCGGCCTCGCCGCGATGCTGCGGGCCCGCCTCTTCCGCTACACCGCCCAGGTCACGTGCCTGTTCGTGGCCGGTGTCGGCACGCTCGCCCTGCTGGTGCTCGGCCTCGCGATCTCGCCCCCGGCCGGGATCGTCCGCGAACTGCTCCAGGGCAACTCCGGCCCTGTCGACCTGCGGACCCTGTGGCTCGGCGCCTCGGTCGCGGCCGGCGTCCTGCTGCTGATCGCGATCGCCCTGATCGTGCCGCAGAAGGGACTCTCCCCCTTCTGGGGCCGCATGCTGGACCTCGCGGACTCCCTGGTGCTGCTCTCGCTGATCCCGGTCTGCCTGGCCGTGCTCGACGTCTACGGCAAGGTCCGCGGCGGAGTCTGAGACCGGCCCCACGGCCGTCGCGCAGGGGTGGAATACCGGCCACTACGGGGCTGGTACCCTGTGTGACGGCCGTTCGTGTACGCGCTCCCGGTTCTTCTGGGAGCCGCGCTCGGCGGATCCCCGCCTCCCGAGTAACGGAAGCTTCCCCGAGATGTAGACCGGGGGCACTCGGAGGCACTCACACCATGAGGAGTACGCGTGTCGCTCGACGCCGCTACGAAGAAGCAGATCATCGCCGAGTTCGGTCAGAAGGAGGGCGACACCGGCTCCCCCGAGGTCCAGGTCGCCATGCTCTCGCGCCGCATCTCGGACCTGACCGAGCACCTCAAGATGCACAAGCACGACCACCACTCCCGTCGTGGTCTGCTGATCCTGGTCGGCCAGCGTCGCCGCCTGCTGCAGTACCTGGCCAAGAAGGACATCCAGCGCTTCCGTACGCTGGTCGAGCGCCTCGGCATCCGCCGTGGTGCGGCGGGCGCCAAGTAGGACGCCGTGAAGGGAGCGGTCCCCGGAAGAACCCGGGACCGCTCCCTTTGCCATACGCGGGAGACCGCGATGCGCGGGCAACCGCGCGATAGCAGGAAAGACGCAGGACATCCGCGATACGCAGGGACTTGCCGTACGCGCGTCAGCGCGCCGTACGCCCCAGGCCCTGGCTCGTACGTGGGGAAACATGCGGACTGTCACCGACGCTTTGTAGTGTGGTAGCAGAACGCAACGCACTACGTACGACACAGCGTGGGACGTTCTGCCCGGACGGGCAGGGTGTCACCGCGCAAACCGAACAAGGAGAAGCGCGCCTCGCCGCCGCCGGTCCTCGGTAGTGGCCCCCGGGGGGAAACCGATCCCGGGTGCTTCGATCGAAGACCGGCCAGCACCAGACGGAGCGCCTCTCCGCAACCGTCCCCCTGCCACACGGGCAGCCAGGGACGAAGACGAGGAGATAACGCTAGTGGAGAACGAGACCCACTACGCCGAGGCCGTCATCGACAACGGCTCCTTCGGCACCCGTACCGTCCGCTTCGAGACGGGCCGCCTGGCCAAGCAGGCCGCCGGTTCCGCCGTGGCGTACCTGGACGACGACACCATGGTGATGTCGGCGACCACGGCCTCCAAGACCCCCAAGGACCAGCTCGACTTCTTCCCCCTCACGGTGGACGTCGAGGAGCGGATGTACTCCGCCGGCAAGATCCCCGGCAGCTTCTTCCGCCGCGAGGGCCGCCCCTCCGAGGACGCGATCCTCACCTGCCGTCTGATCGACCGCCCGCTGCGCCCGTCCTTCAAGAAGGGCCTGCGCAACGAGATCCAGGTCGTCGCCACGGTCATGGCCCTCAACCCCGACCACCTGTACGACGTCGTGGCGATCAACGCCGCGTCCGCGTCGACGCAGCTGGCCGGCCTGCCCTTCTCCGGCCCGATCGGCGGCGTCCGCGTCGCGCTGATCAACGGCCAGTGGGTCGCGTTCCCGACGCACTCCGAGCTCGAGGACGCCGTCTTCGACATGGTGGTCGCCGGCCGCGTCCTGGAGGACGGCGACGTCGCGATCATGATGGTCGAGGCCGAGGCCACCGACCAGACGATCAAGCTGGTCGAGGGCGGCGCCGAGGCGCCGACCGAGGAGGTCGTCGCCGCCGGTCTCGAGGCCGCGAAGCCCTTCATCAAGGTCCTGTGCAAGGCCCAGGCCGACCTCGCCAAGAAGGCCGCCAAGCCGACCGGCGAGTTCCCGATCTTCCTGGACTTCCAGGACGACGTCTTCGAGGCGCTGTCCGCCGCGGTCAGGCCCGAGCTCGCCCAGGCGCTCACCATCGCCGGCAAGCAGGAGCGCGAGGCCGAGCTGGACCGCGTCAAGGCGCTCGCCGCCGAGAAGCTCCTTCCGGAGTTCGAGGGCCGCGAGAAGGAGATCTCCGCCGCCTACCGCGCGCTGACCAAGAAGCTGGTGCGCGAGCGCGTCATCAAGGAGAAGAAGCGCATCGACGGCCGCGGTGTCACCGACATCCGCACCCTGGCCGCCGAGGTCGAGGCCATCCCGCGGGTCCACGGCTCCGCGCTGTTCGAGCGTGGCGAGACCCAGATCCTGGGCATCACCACCCTCAACATGCTGCGCATGGAGCAGCAGCTGGACACCCTCTCCCCGGTGACCCGCAAGCGCTACATGCACAACTACAACTTCCCGCCGTACTCCGTCGGTGAGACCGGCCGCGTCGGCTCCCCGAAGCGCCGCGAGATCGGCCACGGCGCGCTCGCCGAGCGCGCGATCGTGCCGGTGCTGCCGACGCGCGAGGAGTTCCCGTACGCGATCCGCCAGGTGTCCGAGGCCCTCGGCTCCAACGGTTCGACGTCCATGGGTTCGGTCTGCGCCTCCACCATGTCGCTGCTGAACGCCGGTGTGCCGCTGAAGGCCCCGGTCGCCGGTATCGCCATGGGCCTGATCTCCCAGGATGTCGACGGCGAGACGCACTACGTCGCACTCACCGACATCCTCGGTGCGGAGGACGCCTTCGGTGACATGGACTTCAAGGTCGCCGGCACGAAGGACTTCGTGACCGCGCTCCAGCTCGACACCAAGCTGGACGGCATCCCGGCCTCCGTCCTGGCCGCGGCCCTCAAGCAGGCCCGCGACGCCCGCCTCCACATCCTCGACGTGATGACCGAGGCGATCGACCGGCCGGACGCCATGTCCCCGAACGCGCCGCGGATCATCACCGTGAAGATCCCGGTCGACAAGATCGGCGAGGTCATCGGCCCCAAGGGCAAGATGATCAACCAGATCCAGGAGGACACGGGCGCCGAGATCACGATCGAGGACGACGGCACGATCTACATCGGTGCCGCCGACGGTCCGGCCGCCGAGGCCGCCCGTGCCACGATCAACGGCATCGCCAACCCGACGATGCCGGAGGTCGGCGAGCGCTACCTCGGCACGGTCGTGAAGACGACCACCTTCGGTGCGTTCGTCTCCCTGCTGCCCGGCAAGGACGGTCTGCTGCACATCTCGCAGATCCGCAAGCTGGCCGGCGGCAAGCGCGTGGAGAACGTCGAGGACGTCCTCGGTGTGGGCCAGAAGGTCCAGGTCGAGATCGCCGAGATCGACTCCCGCGGCAAGCTCTCCCTCATCCCCGTGATCGAGGGCGAGGGCGAAGGCGACGAGGACACGAAGGACGACACCGACAAGTGACGTCGAGTAGCTCCACGGTGACGGCCCGCACCTCTTCGGAGGCGCGGGCCGTCGCCCGTACCCAAACCCTGATCAAGGGCGCCAACGGCATCGGCACGGTCCGCAAGACCACCCTCCCGGGCGGCCTGCGCATCGTCACCGAGACGCTGCCGTCGGTCCGCTCCGCGACCTTCGGCATCTGGGCCCACGTCGGCTCCCGCGACGAGACGCCGTCCCTCAACGGCGCCACGCACTACCTGGAGCACCTGCTCTTCAAGGGCACGCGCAAGCGCAGCGCCCTGGACATCTCCGCCGCCCTCGACGCGGTCGGCGGCGAGATGAACGCGTTCACGGCGAAGGAGTACACGTGCTACTACGCGCGCGTGCTCGACACCGACCTGCCGCTCGCGATCGACGTCGTCTGCGACATGCTGACCGGCTCCCTCATCGTCGAGGACGACGTCAACGTCGAGCGCGGCGCGATCCTCGAAGAGATCGCGATGACCGAGGACGACCCGGGCGACTGCGTGCACGACCTGTTCGCGCACACGATGTTCGGCGACAACCCCCTCGGCCGCCCGGTCCTCGGCACGGTCGACACGGTCAACGCCCTCACCGCCGACCGCATCCGCCGCTTCTACAAGAAGCACTACGACCCGACCCACCTCGTGGTCGCCGCGGCCGGCAACGTCGACCACAACAAGGTCGTACGACAGGTGCGTGCCGCCTTCGAGCAGGCCGGCGCCCTCCGCAACCTCGAGGCCACGCCCATCGCCCCGCGCGACGGCCGCCGCGCCATCCGCACCGCGGGCCGCGTCGAGCTGATCGGCCGCAAGACCGAGCAGGCGCACGTCGTCCTCGGCATGCCGGGCCTGGCCCGCACCGACGACCGCCGCTGGGCGCTCGGCGTGCTGAACACGGCCCTCGGCGGCGGCATGTCCTCCCGTCTCTTCCAGGAGGTCCGTGAGAAGCGCGGCCTGTGCTACAGCGTGTACTCGTACACCTCAGGCTTCGCCGACTGCGGCCTGTTCGGGGTGTACGCAGGCTGCCGTCCGAGCCAGGTGCACGACGTGCTGAAGATCTGCCGCGACGAGCTCGACCAGGTCGCCGAGCACGGGCTCAGCGACGACGAGATCAGCCGTGCCGTCGGCCAGCTCCGGGGCTCCACCGTCCTCGGCCTGGAGGACACGGGCGCGCTGATGAACCGCATCGGCAAGAGCGAGCTGTGCTGGGGCGAGCAGATGTCCGTCGACGACATGCTGGCCCGGATCGCGGCGGTCACCCCGGACGAGATCCGCTCGGTCGCCCGCGACATCCTGGGACAGCGTCCGTCGCTGTCGGTCATCGGCCCGCTGAAGGACAAGCAGGCGTCCCGGCTGCACGACGCCGTCGCCTGACCCCCTTCGGTCCACCAACTGCGTTAAGGAAAGCAACAGATGAGCAAGCTGCGCGTGGCGGTCCTCGGCGCCAAGGGCCGCATCGGCTCCGAGGCGGTACGGGCCGTCGAGGCCGCCGAGGACATGGAACTGGTCGCCGCCCTCGGCCGGGGCGACAAGCTGGAGACGCTGGCGGAGACCGGCGCCCAGGTCGCGGTCGACCTGACCACTCCCGCCTCGGTGATGGGCAACCTCGACTTCTGCGTGCGCCACGGCATCCACGCGGTCGTCGGCACGACCGGCTGGACCGACGAGCGTCTCGCGCAGCTCAAGGGGTGGCTGGAGCAGTCCCCGGAGACGGGCGTGCTCATCGCGCCCAACTTCTCCATCGGCGCCGTCCTGACCATGAAGTTCGCGCAGATCGCCGCGCCGTACTTCGAGTCGGTCGAGGTCGTCGAGCTGCACCACCCGAACAAGGTCGACGCTCCCTCCGGCACGGCCACGCGCACCGCGCAGCTCATCGCCGAGGCCCGCCGGGCGGCCGGTACGGCCCCGGCGCCGGACGCCACGGTGACGGCCCTGGACGGTGCCCGGGGTGCCGACGTCGACGGCGTCCCCGTGCACTCCGTCCGCCTGCGCGGCCTGCTCGCGCACCAGGAGGTGCTGCTCGGAGGCGAGGGCGAGACCCTCACCATCCGGCACGACTCCCTGCACCACAGCAGCTTCATGCCGGGCATCCTGCTCGGCGTACGCCGGGTGGGGTCGGCCCCGGGCCTGACCTTCGGCCTGGAACACTTCCTGGACCTGAGCTGAGCCGGAACGACTGAACCCATGCGCGCGAAGATCTCCTACGTCATCACGGCCGCCGTCCTGGTCTTCTACTTCGTCCTGGTCGGCAGCCGCGGCGTCATGCTCATCGAGTCCGGCACGCTCATCACCGTCCCGTTCGGGGTGGCGGTGCTGATCCTGCCGGTCATCGGGGTGTGGTTCCTGTGGAAGAACACCCAGTTCGTCCGCAGGGCCAACCGGCTCGCGGCCGAGCTCGACGCCGAGGGCGGCCTGCCCGTCGACGAACTGAAGCGCACGCCCGGCGGCCGTATCGACCGTGACTCGGCCGACGAGGTGTTCGCCCGGCGCAAGGCCGAGACGGAGGACTCTCCCGACGACTGGCGCAGCTGGTTCCGGCTCGCGGTCGCGTACCACGACGCCCGCGACACCCCGCGCGCCCGCAAGGCGATGCAGCGGGCGATCGCGTTGCGAGAGGCCGCTCGCTGAGGTTCTCCCTCGAACCGCTGAGGTTCCGCTTCAAAAGGGTGGTGCCCGGTCCGTCTCCAGACGGACCGGGCACCACCCTTTTGTCATCGGTTCCCTTGTGCCATCAGCGTGTGCTCAGCCTCGGTGGTGCTCCGCCGCCCACGCCTCGACCGTGTCCGCCGCGCGGTCGAAGGCCGAGACCCGCGCCAGGAAATCGAGGTTGTGCGTGGTCAGCAGCGGCACCACGTCCTCGGCGGCACGATCCCTCGGTACGACGGTCAGCGCCTGTCCCTGCACCGTGCGCGGCAGCCCCAGCCAGCGCACCGGCTGCTGCACCGTGCGTACCGCGACGACCTGCTGCCAGGGGACGGTCTGCGTGACGAGGAAGCGGACGTGGCGCAGGCCGCGCGCGCTCACCCACACGCCCATGCGCAGCAGGCGCAGCGCGCAGGCGATGATCGCCAGGGCGAGGCCGAAGATCACTCCGGCCGAGGTCGGCGAGCCGGTCAGGGCGATGACGACCGCCGCGAACAGCACGTACGAGGCGAGCAGCAGGCACAGGGCCGCCGTTCCCACGCGTACCGGTCCTGGCCGGTAGGGGCGCCGCCAGCGGGCGGTGTCGTCGTAGGGCAGCGCTACGTCGTCGGCTGATTCGTACGTGCGGTCGGCCGTCAGGAAGGGCAGGGGCACGGGCTGGTCCTCACTCAATCCATGCGTGGGCTGTGCCCGGTGAGGTTATCCGCCCGTCACCGTGCTCACCACCCTTGCGCGGCCGGAAGGGTCAGCGCCCCTGCGCGGCCTGCGGCTGTTGCGTCTGCGGGACGGTGTCGGTGGACAGTGCGGGCATCCCGAGAACCAGCGAGCCGACGAGCCCGGCGACGACGGTGAGCCCCAGCAGCCACCGCCCGGCTATCTGCCCGGCGGAGGCGCGCTCGCGGGGTGGGGGAGTGACGTTGCTCCGGAACGCGTCGGCCTCGGCGAGGAAGGCGAACGGCACGGGGTCGGGCCGACGGAACATCGGGGCGGATCTCCCTTCGGGGATCGAACGAATGGCTCTCACCGGGAGAGACGAACAAGTGTCGCAGAAGGTGCCCTCTTGTCACGAATTCACACAAGATCACCGAAGTTCCGCGAGTGCTCAGGAGTCCCCCGAAGTCTTCCGAAGTTCGCCGGTTAACCGAAGTCGTCCGAAGATGCCGAAGATGTCGCATCCCGGTACCGAACGGCCCCGTTGTCAGTGCCGGGCCGTAGAGTGGGCGCCGCCCGAGAGAAGTGATGGAAGGACCCTCCGAGCCGTGACCGACACCCCCGCCGACGACCTCAAGCCCAGTTTCCGCAGCGATGTCACCGTCGAGCTGGTCAAGCACGCCGCGTCGGACGCCGACGTGCTGTTCGCCGCCCGCGTCTCGACGCTCGGCGAGCAGTCCCTGGACGAGCTGAACAAGGACCCGGAGCGCTCCAAGGGTCTGATCAACTACCTGATGCGGGACCGGCACGGCAGTCCCTTCGAGCACAACTCGATGACGTTCTTCATCAGCGCCCCGATCTTCGTCTTCCGCGAGTTCATGCGGCACCGCGTGGGCTGGTCGTACAACGAGGAAAGCGGTCGCTACAGGGAGCTCCAGCCGGTCTTCTACGTCCCCGACGAGTCCCGCAAGCTCGTCCAGGAGGGTCGTCCCGGCAAGTACGTCTTCGTCGAGGGCACCCAGGCGCAGCAGGAGCTGACCGGCCGCGTCATGGAGGACTCGTACGTCCAGGCCTATGAGGCGTACCAGGAGATGCTCGCCGCCGGCGTCGCCCGCGAGGTCGCCCGCTCGGTCCTCCCGGTCGGCCTGTTCTCCTCGATGTACGCCACCTGTAACGCCCGCTCCCTGATGCACTTCCTCGGCCTGCGCACCCAGCACGAGCTGGCCAAGGTGCCGTCCTTCCCGCAGCGGGAGATCGAGATGGTCGGCGAGCAGATGGAGGCCGCGTGGGCCGAGCTCATGCCGCTGACGTACGCCGCCTTCAACGCCAACGGCCGCGTCGCGCCGTAACGCGGCACGCATGTACGGATCAGCCTGGCGAAGTGTCCGTATTGCGGCATTTAGAGAAGTTCATCTAGCCTGATCAAACGGACCCGGCACTGCTTGAACCCCCGAGCAGGCAGTGCCGGGCTCCATGTTTATCGCCATTCGTCGTGTTTTTCCGCGCACCCCGAAGGCAGACCCCGCAGTGAGCAACGAGTAGCGTGGTACCCATGGCTCCGACCTCCACTCCGCAGACCCCCTTCGGGCGGGTCCTCACCGCCATGGTCACGCCCCTCACGGCGGACGGCGCACTCGACCTCGACGGCGCCCAGCGGCTCGCCACCCATCTGGTGGACGCAGGCAACGACGGCCTGATCATCAACGGCACCACCGGCGAGTCCCCGACCACCAGCGACGCGGAGAAATCGGATCTGGTGCGAGCCGTCCTGGACGCGGTCGGTGACCGCGCCCACGTCGTAGCCGGCGTCGGTACCAACGACACGCACCACAGCATCGAGCTGGCCCGCGCCGCCGAGAAGGTGGGCGCACACGGCCTCCTCGTCGTCACGCCGTACTACAACAAGCCCCCGCAGGAGGGCCTGTACCGGCACTTCAAGGCCGTCGCCGACGCCGCCGAGCTGCCGGTCATGCTGTACGACATCCCCGGCCGCAGCGGCGTCCCGATCAACACCGAGACGCTGGTCCGCCTCGCCGAACACCCGCGCATCGTCGCCAACAAGGACGCCAAGGGGGACCTCGGCCGCGCCAGCTGGGCCATCGCCCAGTCCGGCCTCGCCTGGTACTCCGGCGACGACATGCTCAACCTGCCGCTGCTCTCCGTGGGCGCGGTCGGCTTCGTCTCGGTCGTCGGCCACGTGGTCACCCCCGACCTGCGGGCCCTCGTCGACGCCTTCACCTCGGGCGACGTCCAGAAGGCGACCGAGATCCACCAGAAGCTGCTTCCGGTCTACACGGGCATGTTCCGCACGCAGGGCGTCATGACCACCAAGGCCGCGCTCGCCCTCCAGGGTCTGCCCGCCGGGCCGCTGCGCGCGCCCATGGTCGAGTGCTCGCCCGAGGAGATCGCCCAGCTCAAGATCGATCTTGCCGCGGGCGGGGTACAGCTCTGACACCAGACTTCACAACTGAACAGGACAGCTGAATAAGCAGGACACCGGTGCCTGCACCCCACACGACAACTGCTTTTGCACGAACGTCACGCGCGCCACGTGCCCACCGGTACGTGGCGTGTGTGGTCAGGAGAGTCTTTTGAGTCATCCGCACCCTGAACTCGCCCCGCCGCCGTCGCTCCCCGATGGCGGCCTGCGGGTCACCCCGCTCGGCGGCCTCGGTGAAATCGGCCGGAACATGACCGTCTTCGAGTACGACGGCCGCCTGCTGATCGTCGACTGCGGCGTGCTCTTCCCGGAGGAGGAGCAGCCCGGAGTCGACCTGATCCTCCCGGACTTCACGTCCATCCGGGACCGCATCGACGACATCGACGGCATCGTGCTCACGCACGGCCACGAGGACCACATCGGCGGTGTCCCCTACCTCCTGCGCGAGCGGCCGGACATCCCGCTGATCGGCTCCAAGCTGACCCTCGCCCTCATCGAGGCCAAGCTCCAGGAGCACCGCATCCGCCCGCGCACCATCGAGGTGGAAGCGGGCGACCGCGAGCAGGTCGGCCCCTTCAACTGCGAATTCGTCGCGGTCAACCACTCCATCCCGGACGCGCTCGCGGTCGCCATCCGCACCCCGGCCGGCATGGTGGTGCACACCGGCGACTTCAAGATGGACCAGCTTCCGCTGGACGGCCGTCTCACGGACCTGCACGCCTTCGCGCGCCTGAGCGAGGAGGGCATCGACCTCCTCCTCTCGGACTCCACGAACGCCGAGGTCCCGGGCTTCGTCCCGCCCGAGCGCGACATCGCGAACGTGCTGGACAACGTCTTCGCGAACGCCCACAAGCGCATCATCGTGGCGAGCTTCGCCAGCCACGTGCACCGCATCCAGCAGATCCTCGACACGGCCCAGAAGTACGGCCGCAAGGTCGCCTTCGTCGGCCGCTCGATGGTCCGCAACATGGGCATCGCGCGCGACCTCGGCTACCTGAAGGTCCCGCCGGGCCTGGTCGTCGACGTCAAGCAGCTGGACGACCTCCCGGACGACAAGGTCGTGCTGGTCTGCACGGGCTCCCAGGGCGAGCCGATGGCGGCCCTGTCGCGGATGGCCAATCGGGACCACCAGATCCGGATCACCGAGGGTGACACGGTGATCCTGGCGTCGTCCCTGATCCCCGGCAACGAGACCGACGTCTACCGCGTGATCAACGGCCTGACCCGCTGGGGCGCGAACGTCGTCCACAAGGGCAACGCCAAGGTGCACGTCTCCGGGCACGCGTCCGCGGGCGAGCTGCTGTACTTCTACAACATCTGCCGGCCCAAGAACCTGATGCCGGTCCACGGCGAGTGGCGCCACCTGCGCGCCAACGCCGAGCTCGGCGCCATGACCGGCGTCCCGCACGACCGCATCGTGATCGCCGAGGACGGCATCACCGTCGACCTCGTCGAGGGCAAGGCCAAGATCTCCGGCAAGGTGCCGGCGGGATACGTGTACGTCGACGGCCTCTCGGTCGGGGACGTCGGCGAGCCCGCGCTGAAGGACCGCAAGATCCTCGGCGACGAGGGCATCATCTCGGTCTTCGTGGTGATGGACTCGAACACCGGAAAGATCACCAGCGGCCCGGACATCCATGCCCGGGGCTCCGGTATCGACGACGCCGTCTTCTCGGAAGTCGTCCCGAAGATCAAGGAAGTCCTGGAGCGCACGGCCCAGGACGGTGTGGTCGAGCCCCACCAGCTGCAGCAGCTCATCCGACGCACGCTGGGAAAGTGGGTCTCCGACACCTTCCGCCGTCGCCCGATGATCCTCCCGGTCGTCGTGGAGGTCTGACCTCCAGCGCGGCTACACCGCGCCGACCAGCAACGGGGCCCCTCGATCCAGGTCGAGGGGCCCCGCTGTACGACCGGTCGAGCGACCTCGTCAAAAAATCTTGACAACAGGGGTTGACGCCACCCTGCCGGATCGGTAGAGTTCTCGGTCTGCCCCAGATCCGGAAGGTTCTGGCGGCGGCACTCTCGCCGCGAATGCGGCACCCAACCACCAGCACGATCTCCCGAACGGGACGGCATTCGGCATGTCGCATGTCCGAATCCAATTCCTTTTGGAGTGCGGGGGCCCGATTAGGAGCCACCGGAAAGATCCGCTAAGGTTTGGGACGTCGGAACGGCCGCGAGGCCGGGAAGACAAACCCCGCTGACCGGGGGTCAGACACGAAAGAGAGTCTGATAGAGTCGGAACCGCCGGAAAGGGAAACGCGAGAGCGAGAACCTGGAAAGCACCGAGGAAATCGGATCGGAAAAAGAT
>NZ_JBEYYC010000041.1:0-65151 GCF_040645355.1 Streptomyces sp. NPDC046805
CGGCCCGAAGAAACCCGCCACCACACCCAACGACCACCACCCGAAAAGGTCACCCATTCGACAGACAAACTCCAGTTCCCCACTGCGCGAGATGCGCACCCCGGCCCGTGCACTCGCTCATGCACACCAGAACACCCTTGTGTGCCGTCACGCATCAACAGCTCACAACCCCCTGACGTCGTCCCGGCCGGTCAGTCCTCCAGCCGGTCGATCTGCCGCAGTTTGTTGGTGGCGTCCAGGGCGGCGACCTTGTACGACTCCGCGAGCGTCGGGTAGTTGAACACCGCGTCGACGAGATAGTCGACCGTGCCGCCGCAGCCCATCACCGACTGCCCGATGTGGATCAGCTCGGTGGCCCCCGTGCCGAAGCAGTGCACGCCCAGCAGCGTGCGGTCCTCGGGGGAGACCAGCAGCTTGAGCATGCCGTGGGAGTCGCCGATGATCTGTCCCCGGGCCAGTTCGCGGTAGCGGGCGATGCCGACCTCGAACGGTACGCGGTCCTCGGTGAGTTGGTCCTCGGTGCGGCCGACGAAACTGATCTCGGGGATCGTGTAGATGCCGATCGGCTGCAGGTTGTGCATGCGCCCGACGGGCTCACCGCACGCGTGGTACGCGGCCGCCCGGCCCTGTTCCATCGAGGTCGCGGCCAGTGCCGGGAAACCGATGACGTCACCGACGGCGTAGATGTGCGGCACCTCGGTGCGGTAGTGCTCGTCCACCCTGATCCGGCCGCGCGGGTCGGCGGACAGACCGGCCTTGTCCAGGTCGAGTTCGTCCGTGAGGCCCTGACGTCCGGCGGAGTACATCACCGTGTCGGCCGGGATCTTCTTCCCGCTCTCCAGAACGGTCAGGGTGCCGCGGGGATGGCGTTCGACGGCGGCGACCGTCTCACCGAAGCGGAAGGTGACGGCCAGGTCCCGCAGGTGGTACTTGAGCGACTCGATGACCTCCACGTCGCACATGTCCAGCATCCCGGCGCGCTTCTCGACCACCGTGACCTTGCTGCCGAGCGCGGCGAACATGGAGGCGTACTCCATGCCGATCACGCCCGCGCCGACGATCACCATGGAGCCCGGCACCCGTTCCAGGGTGAGCACGTTGTCCGAGTCCATGATCGTCCGCCCGTCGAACTCGACGCTGTCCGGGCGCGCGGGCCGGGTGCCCGTGGCGATCACGATGTGCTCGGCGCTCAACAGCCGCTCGTGGCCGGTCACTTCGCGCAGGGCGACGGTGTGCGGGTCGACGAAGCGGCCGGTGCCGGCGTGGAGGGCGACATGGTTGCGGGACAGCTGGTTGCGGATGACGTCGACCTCGCGGCTGACCACGTGCTGGGTGCGCGCGGTCAGGTCGGCGACGGTGATGTCCTCCTTCAGCCGGTAACTCTGCCCGTACAGATCGCGCTGGGTGAGACCGGTGAGGTACAGCACCGCCTCGCGCAGTGTCTTGGACGGGATGGTGCCGGTGTGGATGGAGACCCCGCCGACCATGTCGGGGCGGTCGACGACGGCGACCCTGCGGCCGAGCTTGGCGGCGGCGATGGCGGCCTTCTGGCCGCCGGGTCCGGAACCGATGACGAGCATGTCGAAGTCGAAGTCGGGCACCTTCCGGAGTCTGTCAGCTCACCGCGTCCCTCCGTAAGGGTGAACTGCTATTTGATCCACGGGAGTTGACCGGCCCTGCCCGGCTCTCCTCGCCGTACCCGCCCCCCGGAGGGACAATGCGGGCATGGGCCGTCGACTCGGTGACGTGAGCGCACCCGCCCGGCTGGCCGGCCCCGGCGAGGGCATCGGCCGCGACGAACTCGCGCTCGCCGTCCGCAACCACGGCCTCCCCCTGGAGGCCCTGCGCCACGACGTCACCCCGCCCGGCCTGCACTACGTCCTCACGCACTACGACATCCCCTACGTCCCCGACGGCGCCGGCTGGACGCTCACCGTCGACGGCGCCGTCCGCCGCCCGCTCCGCCTCACCCCGGCCGACCTGCGAGCGTTCCCCCAGGTCACCACCCGGGTGACGCTGGAGTGCGCGGGCAACGGACGCGCCCTGCTGACGCCCCGCCCGGTCAGCCAGCCCTGGCTCGTCGAGGCCGTCGGCACCGCCGACTGGACCGGCGTACCCCTGCGGCTGCTGCTCGCCGAGGCGGGGGTCGCGCGGCGGGCCGTCGACGTGGCCTTCACCGGCGCCGACCACGGCGTGGAGCGCGGGGTCGAGCAGGACTACCGGCGGGCCCTGCCGGTCGCCGTGGCCACCGGCCGCGATCCCGAGGTGCTGGTCGCGTACGCGATGAACGGCGCCCCGCTGCCTCCGCAGCACGGCCACCCCGTGCGCCTGATCGTGCCGGGCTGGTACGGCATGGCCCACGTGAAGTGGCTGCGGTCCGTCGTCGTCGGCGACGTGCCGTTCACCGGGTTCCAGAACAGCGTGGCCTACCGGCTCAAGCGGGACTCCGGCGACGAGGGCGAGCCCGTCACCCGTATCGCGCCGCGCGCCCTGCTGGTGCCGCCCGGCTTCCCGGACTTCATGTCACGGACTCGGGTCGTACGGCCCGGACCGGTCACGCTGGAGGGACGGGCCTGGTCGGGGCAGGGCCCGGTGACGGCGGTGGAGGTCACCACGGACGGCGGCGCGACCTGGCACCCGGCGACCCTCGACCCGGCCGACGACCACCCCTGGGCCTGGCGCCGCTGGCACACGACCTGGACCGCGGAGCCCGGATCCCACGTCCTCGCCGCGCGTGCCACCGACGCCGCCGGCCACACCCAGCCGACGACCCAGAACTGGAACCGGGGCGGCTTCGCCAACAACGCGATCCACCCCGTCCCGGTCCTGTGCCTGCCCTGACGTCCCGACCGCCCCCGTCGATCCGCCCGACCGCCCTGGCGGGCGTCCCGACCCGCGCCGGGCGGTCCTACGGCAGGATCCGCTCGATGGCGCTCGATCCCTCGCTCTCCAGCTTGCGCTTGGCCCACTCCATGTTCGCCGGTGTGAGGTCCCTGCCCGAGGCCAGCACCAGGTCCTCCGGTGCCACTTCGGTGCCGGTACGGGCGTGGAGCAGGTCGTCCGGAGTGGCGCGCTCGCCGGACGACCAGGACGTTTCGGGTTGTGACGTCGACATGATGTCTCCTCCTCGGGTCCGCTTGGCCGCATCGGTACCCGTGCCGCGAGACCGTGGCACACTCTTACGATTCACCGGTTCGGCCCACCCTGCATCCGGAACGGTGGCGGGCCCGCGCCCCGTGCCGCTCGGCAGCCTTCGCTCCTAAGCTGGGAACACGCCGCAAGCCCGCGCGTACCCGCCTCCGGGAGGCTGCCGCGATGACCGAGACGCCGACGCCGTTTTGCCTGGACCCCTCCGCGAGCCCCCGCTATCTGCCGATCGCCGAGCACGGGCTGATCGGCGACCTGCGCAGCGTGGCCCTGGTCGGCAGCAACGGCACGATCGACTGGTACTGCTGCGCGCGCTTCGACGCCCCCAGCGTCTTCGCGGCGATCCTCGACGCCGAGCGCGGCGGAGCCTTCGAACTCGCCGCCGCCGTACCGGCCCGCACCAAGCAGTTCTACTTCCCCGACACCAACGTGCTGATCACCCGGTTCTTCACCGAGGAGGGCGTCGGCGAGATCCAGGACTTCATGCCGGTGACCTCAGAGGCCGACGGCCGTGACGAGGCCGCACGGCACCGGCTGATCCGGCGCGTGCTGTGTGTGCGCGGAACCGTCCCGTTCCGGGCCCGGATCGCCCCGCGTTTCAACTACGGCGCCGACCCGCACACCCTGCGGATCCTCGGCGACACGGTCCTCTTCGAGTCCCCGCACAAGTCCATCGCCCTCACTTCCACCGTGACGCTGGAGAGCGACGGCCAGGACGTCAGCGCCGACTTCAAGCTCGCCGAGGGCGAGTCCGCGGTGTTCGCCCTCGACCAGGCCGGGGCCGCCGTGGCACCCCGCGCCTGCGCCCACGCCGAGGCCGAGCGCCAGTTCGCGGCCACGGTCGCCTACTGGCGCCGCTGGCTCTCCCAGTCCCGCTACCGCGGCCGCTGGCGGGAGATGGTGCACCGCTCCGCCCTCACCCTGAAGCTGCTCACCTACGCGCCGACCGGCGCCATCGTCGCCGCCCCGACCACCAGCCTCCCCGAGCAGGTCGGCGGCGAACGCAACTGGGACTACCGCTACGTGTGGATCCGCGACGCCGCCTTCTGCGTGTACGCGCTGCTGCGGCTCGGCTTCTCCGGCGAGGCCGCGGCGTTCATGCGGTACGTCACCACCCACATCAGCCCCGGCGACGGCTGCCCCTCGGGCCCGCTGCAGATCATGTACGGCATCGACGGGCGCCGCGACCTGCCCGAGCGCATCCTCGACCATCTGGAGGGCCATCAGGGCTCCGCCCCGGTCCGGGTCGGCAACGGCGCCGCCGAGCAGCTCCAGCTCGACATCTACGGCGCGCTCATCGACTCGATCTACCTCTACGACAAGTGGGCCGAGCCCATCTCCAGCGGCCAGTGGGACGACGTGATCCACCTCGTGAACTGGGTCTGCGACCACTGGGACCAGCCCGACGAGGGCGTGTGGGAGACCCGCGGCGGCCGCAAGAACTTCCTGTACTCGCGCCTGATGTGCTGGGTGGCCATCGAGCGGGCCATCCGCCTCGCCAACCACCGCGGCCTGCCCGCCGACCTGCCCCGCTGGCGCCAGACCCGCGACACCATCTACCGGCGGATCATGGACCGCGGCTGGTCGGAGCGGCGCCACGCCTTCGTCCAGCACGAGGGCAGCGACGTCCTCGACGCGGCCGTGCTGATGATGCCGCTCGCCAAGTTCATCGCGCCCACCGACCCCAAGTGGCTGTCCACCCTGGACGCCCTCACCGAGGACCTGGTCTCCGACTCCCTCGTCTACCGCTACGACCCCCAGGCCAGCCCCGACGGACTGCGCGGCGACGAGGGCACGTTCTCGATCTGCTCCTTCTGGTACGTCGAGGCGCTGGTGCGCGCCGGACGCCTCGAGGAGGCCCGGCTGGCCTTCGAGAAGATGCTCACCTACGCCAACCATCTCGGCCTGTACGCCGAGGAGATCGGCCGCACCGGCGAGCAACAGGGCAACTTCCCGCAGGCGTTCACGCATCTGTCGCTGATCAGCGCGGCCTTCAACCTGGACCGCGCCCTCAGCTGAGGCCCGCTCGACCGCTGAAACCGCTCAACCGCCGGGCAGCGCCTGCTCCGCCCAGATGATCTTGCCGTGGGGGGTGTACCGGGTGCCCCAGCGGTCGGCGAGCTGCGCCACCAGAAACAGGCCGCGCCCGCCCTCGTCCGTGCTCGCCGCGTAGCGCAGGTGCGGCGAGGTCGTGCTGGCGTCGGAGACCTCACAGATCAGGGAGCGGTCCCGCAGCAACCGTACGCCGACGGGCGGACGGCCGTAGCGGATGGCGTTGGTGACCAGCTCGCTCAGGATCAGCTCCGTCGTGAACGTGAGCTCCTCCAGCCCCCACTCCGCCAACTGCCGTGTCACCGACGCCCGTACGTCCGAGACGGCCGCGGGTTCGCTCGGCACCACCCACTCGGCGACCTCGTCGGGGCCGAGCGCGCTCGTGCGGGCGACGATCAGGGCGACATCGTCGCTGGGCCGGGCGGGAAGCCGTTCGAGCACGGCCCGGCAGGTCTCCTCGGGGGTGTCGCCCGCCTGCTCCAGGGCGTCCCGCAGCAGACCGAGGCCGACGTCGATGTCCCGGTCCCGGTCCTCGACCAGGCCGTCGGTGTACAGCACGAGCCGACTGCCCTCGGGCAGCTCCAGATCGGCCGTCTCGAAGGGCAGGCCGCCGATGCCGAGCGGGGGACCCCCGGGCACGTCGGGGAACTCCACCGTGCCGTCGGGCAGGACCACCGCGGGCGGCGGATGGCCGGCCCGGGCCACGGTGCAGCGCCGCGAGACCGGATCGTAGATCGCGTACAGGCACGTCGCACCGGAGACCGCGTCACCGCTGTCCACGGCCGTCTCGTCCTGGTCGAGACGCCCCACCAACTCGTCCAGGAGGCCGAGGAGTTCGTCGGGCGGCAGGTCGAGCGCGGAGAAGTTGTGCACCGCCGTGCGCAGCCGCCCCATCGTGGCCGCGGCGTGCAGACCGTGCCCCACCACGTCCCCGACCACGAGCGCCACCCGGGCGCCGGACAACGGCAGCACGTCGAACCAGTCGCCGCCCACTCCGGACTGCGCGGGCAGATAGCGGTAGGCGATCTCCAGCGCGTCCTGCTCCGGCAGCGTGCGCGGCAGCAGGCTGCGCTGGAGCGTGACCGCCATGCTGTGCTCGCGGGTGTAGCGGCGCGCGTTGTCGATGGACACCGCGGCGCGGGCGACGAGCTCCTCGGCCAGCGCCAGCTCGTCCTGGTCGAACGGCTCGTGGCGCTCCGAGCGCCAGAAGTTGGCCAGCCCCAGGACCAGGCTGCCCGCCCGCAGCGGCACGGTGATCAGCGAGTGGATGCCGTACTGCACCACCCAGTGGGTGCGCTGGGGGTCCTGCGCCAGCCAGCCCGGCGCGTCGCCCAGCCGCGGCTCGACGACGCCCTGGCCGGTGCTCAGGCTGTGCGCCTGAGGGGAGGACGGCACGAACCGGATCGTTTCGCCCAGCGGGTACAGCGGGGCGTCCTTGCGGATGCCGCAGAAGGCCGCGCGGCGCATCACCGAACCGGGCCGCGGCTCCTCACCGTGCAGTACGGCGTCGTACAGGTCCACGGTCGCGAAGTCCGCGAAGCGGGGCACGGACAGCTCCGCCAACTCCTCGGCGGTGCGGGACACGTCCAGGCTGGTGCCGACGCCCACACCGGCGTCGTACAGCATGTCGAGACGTTCGCGGGTCAGCTCCGCCCGGCCGGACAGGGCGCGCAGCTCCGTGGAGTCGCGCAGCGTGGTGACGCTGCCCGGCGGTCCGCCGCGTACGTCCGTGGGCCGCTGGTTGATCGCCAGCAGCCGGTCCTTGACCAGGTGCACCTCGTCCGTCGCGACGCGCCCCGAGGCCAGCAGCCCGGCGGTCTCCGGGTCCAGCCCGAGATCGAGGACGGAGCGCTGCTCGGCGTCCTCGGGCAGGTCCAGCAGGCGGTGCGCCTCGTCGTTGGCGAGCAGCAGACGGCCGTCTCCGCTGACGATGAGCACGCCCTCGCGCACCGCGTGCAGCACCGCGTCGTGGTGCTCGTACATCCGCGTCATCTCGTACGGCCCGAGGCCTCGCGTCTGCCGCCGCAGCCGTCTGATCACCAGGGCCGTCCCCCCGGTGGCGAAGGCGAGCGCGGCCGCCGCGGCCGTCAGCAGGAGCGGCAGCTGCCGGTCGGCGACGCCACCCGCGTGCTCGGTCGTGATGCCGGCCGACACCAGGCCCACCACGGTGCCGTCGGCCGCCTTGACCGGCACCACGACCTGGACCAGCCGCCCTATGGTCCCGTTGATCTCCTCGACGACGGTCCCGCCCGCCCGGGCGGGCGCGATGGTCCCGACGAACTTCTTGCCGATGCGGTCCGGCTGGGGATGGGTGTAACGGATCCCGTCGGTGTTCATCACCACGATGAAGTCCACGCCGGACGCCTTGCGCGCCGCTTCGGCCCGCGGCTGGAGCACGGCCGTCGGATTCGGGCTGCGCAGCGCCGCGGCCGTACCGGGGGCGTTGGCGAAGCTCTCGGCGGCGGCGAGCGAACGGTTGCGGGCATCCTGTCCGCTGTCGTGCTCCACCTGGAGCACCTGCGCCGCGACGGCCGCCACGACGAGCAGCAGGACGATCACCACTTGCAGTACGAAGACCTGCGCGGCGACGCTGCGCCCGCTCAGCGCCGACCACAGCCGGGCCGGCCAGGCCCGGTGCTGCCCGTTCGCGTCGTGCTGCCGCGGGCCCGGCGATGCGTACGGCATCCCGGGACGACGGGGCTGCCGAGTCTTGGACCGGCCGGGCACTCGGACCATGTGCCCATATCTACACTGCCCGGCCTCAGTAGGCGAGAGACGTCACACGAGGTGACCGGCGACACCGCAAGCCACGCGCTCCGGCTACGCAGTGCTTCCCCTGCTTACGGCCCCGTCACCCGGGTGAGGCACGGGTGTGAGGGCACCGGGGAGCCCCGGTCGGACGCCGGTCAGATCCCGGTCCCGGTGCCGTCCGTCGGCAGGGCCCGAGCGGCGCGCATGCTGCGCAGCGCGAGCAGCAGGACGCCGATGTCGTCGAGGTACACCGGGTCGGGCAGCAGATCGGTCGGCAGGACCAGATAGAGGACGGCGCCCCAGAAGATCCAGCGCGGCCCGGTCGGGAGCCCGGCCCGCCGCAGGGTCCGGCGGGTGCGCACCAGCCGCACCAGCACACCGACGGCCACGGCGAGCAGCGCCGCCGCGAGCACGGCGGCGACCACGAGCACGGTCGTGGTGATGTCGTCCATGGGGGCCTCCTCGCCCAGGGGCACGGTCCCGGTCTCGTCCGCGTTCCCGGTCCTGCCGAAGGTACCGCGTACGCCGGCGGGTCACGACGAGCGCGTGCCCTTGGCGTTGCCTTTCAGGCGCTCGAACGTCCGCGTCAACTGCCGCAACGGGGAAGCCGTTTGGGTGAGGGAGCGCCCCCGCTCCAGCGCCTCGGCTTCCGGACCGGGCGCGTCACGGTAGGCGGCCAGCGCCTCGTGGGCCCTCTCGGCGGCCTCGCGGTACATGTCCCGGGACCGCGTCATCGCCTCGAGCGCCTCGGCGTACATCGCCACGAGCCCGCGCTCGCGGGCCAGTTCCTCCTCGTGGGTCATCAGCGTCCAGTGCTCGCGCAGAGCGTTCAGCGCGTCCTCGGCACCCTCGGGCAGCGGCTTCGGCAGCGCGACGAAGCGCCGCAGCACGTCGATGAGTTCGGTGGGCTCGGAGCCGTCGAGGAAGACGCTGCGTGCCGAGTGGGCCCAGCCGTCGTAGCCGGGCGGGGCCGGGGTCGGCGGCAGGATCAGGGCTCCGCCGCGCGGTACCTCCACGCCGAGGTCGCGCAGCGCCCAGTTGACCGCGCGCAGCTGCTGGGGCGTGGCCCGGTGCTCGACCACGCGGTGCCGCAGGCCCGGAGGGAGCAGGCGCGCGAGCGGCAGCCGTCCCTGCTCGTCCGGGGTCATGGCCTCGTGTACGACGATGTTGACGGACCAGGCCTCGCGCGCAGCGGCCTTGAGCACGCGCCGCACGGCCTTGTCGTCGTCGGGCAGCGGATGGACGTGCCGCAGGCGCAGCCCCTGGACGGCGTGATGGTGGTCCCAGGCGACGTCGTCGTCGGCCGGCCAGAACATGGTGGCGGGCGACGGCCACCGGTCGTCCCACGGCCGCTCCGCCTCCGCCACCAGCAGCCACTCGCACACCTCGTCACGGTCCTGCACCGGTGCGAGGGTCAGGCGGGCCCGCACGGTGACGTCGTCGTCGACCCGCCAGCGCGCCTCGAAGACATGCTCCTGGGTGTCTTCGGGCGCGGGCGGCTCGGTGAAGTCGTCGAGGGTGCCGCTGTCCTTGAGTCGGCCGAGGTTGCGCCGGAGGACGTCCTCGGGGGCGGGACCGACGTAATGGCCGCGGGCCGGCCACAGGGTGCCGGGCATGGTGGGGCGGTCGATGGCGGAGTTCGACATGGGCCAATCTGCGGGTGGGGTGCGTGCGCCTTCCAGTATCACCTGCCCGGGAACACGGCATGTCAGCCGGGGAGGCCGCCTGGGAAACGACACGAGTCCGGGAACGAGATACGAGTCCAGGAACGATACGGGGCCCGGGAAAGTCACGAGTGGGGGCCGACGCGGCACGCCGGCCCCCGACCGCGCGTCACGGAGATCCGTCACGGAAAACCGTGCGAGATGCGCGGGACTCGCGGGAGGTGGGGGGTCTTACGCCCCGCTCTCCCGGAGCATGTCCTCCCGCTCGACGAGCTTCACGCGCTCACGGCCCTGCGGCTCGCCCAGCGCCTTCTCGGCGGCGTCGAGGCGGTACCAGCCGTCCCACGTGGTGAAGCGGACGTCGCGCTCGGCGAGGAACGCGTCCACGGACTCCGGCGCGGGGGAGTCGGGCGTGTGCAGCCGGCCGTTCGCGTAGTCGTCGAGGAGGTTGGCCACCGTCTCGTTGGCGTCGCCCTTGGTGTGACCGATCAGGCCGACGGGACCGCGCCGGATCCAGCCGGTGACGTACGTCGACTGCAGATGCGAGCCGCCCTCCTCGACGACCCGGCCGCCCTCGTCCGGGACGGTGCCCGAGGCGGTGTCCCACGGCAGCTTGGGCAGCTCCTCGGACAGGTAGCCCACGGCGCGGTAGACCGCGGTGACGTCCCAGTCCTTGAACTCGCCGGTGCCCTTGACGTTGCCGGTGCCGTCGAGGGCGGTGCGCTCGGTGCGCAGGCCGGTGACCTTGCCGTCCTCGCCGAGGATCTCGGCCGGCGACTCGAAGAAGTGCAGGAACAGCTTGTGCGGCCGGTCGCCGACGTCCCGGATCGCCCACTTCTCCAGGGTCTTCGCGACCATGTCGGCCTGCTTGTTGCCGCGCCGGGTCTCGATCGAGCCCTCGTCGTAGTCGATGTCCTCGGGGTCGACGATGACCTCGATGTTGGGGGAGTGGTCGAGCTCCCGCAGCTCCATCGGGCTGAACTTCGCCTGGGCCGGGCCGCGGCGGCCGAAGACGTGGATCTCCAGCGCCTTGTTGGCCTTCAGACCGTCGTAGACGTTCGGCGGGATCTCGGTCGGCAGCAGCTCGTCCGCCGTCTTGGCCAGGACGCGGGCCACGTCGAGGGCGACGTTGCCGACGCCGAGCACCGCGACCTTCTCGGCCTCCAGGGGCCACGTGCGCGGCACGTCAGGGTGACCGTCGTACCAGGAGACGAAGTCGGCGGCGCCGTACGAGCCGTCCAGGTCGATGCCGGGTATGGACAGCTCACGGTCGGCCGTCGCGCCGGTGGAGAAGATCACGGCGTCGTAGAACGCGCGCAGGTCGTCGAGGCTGATGTCGCTGGGGTAGTCGATGTTGCCGAAGAGACGGATCTGCGGCTTGTCGAGCACCTGGTGCAGGGCCGTGATGATGCCCTTGATACGCGGGTGGTCGGGCGCGACGCCGTAACGGATCAGGCCGAACGGGGCGGGCATCCGCTCGAAGAGGTCGATGGACACGCCGGGTTCGGCGGCCACCTCGGACTTGAGCAGGGCGTCGGCGGCGTAGATCCCGGCGGGACCGGCTCCGACGATGGCTACCCGCAGGGGGCGCGGCATGATCAGATTCCCTTCGAGCGAAGAACAGACGACTCGAAGAGAAAGCCTAAACTAAGGCAGACCTAAGTTAGTACGCGGGTCAGCTCTATCACGTCATAAGCCGGCCTTATGGCCGTTCCGCGCGTCCGGCGCGTCCTCAGGCCGGCCGTATCACCCGGTGGATCGCCGACTTGCCGGCGCCGAAGATCGACTCCTCGCGTATCCGCGCCCCGGGTCCCGGCGCGTGGACCATCATGCCGTCGCCCACGTAGACGCCGACGTGGCTGTCGTTGTCGAAGAAGAAGACCAGGTCCCCGCCCTGGATGGCGTCGAGCGGGACAGGGGTGCCCGCGGTCGCCTGCTCGCGCGTCGACCGCGGCAGGGCGACCCCGGCGGCCTTCCAGGCGGCCCGGGTGAGACTGGTGTGGTCGTAGGAGTCCGGCCCGGTGGCACCCCAGACGCACGGCCTGCCGACCTGAGCACGAGCGAAGGCGACGGCCTTCATGGCCTTCGTCACCTGTTCCTGGTACGTCGGCTCCGGGACCTGTTCCTGGTACGTCGGCTCCGGGATCTGCTCCAGGTACGTCGGCTCCGGGATCTGCTCCAGGTACGTCGGCTCCGGTGCGGGTCGGGGCTCGGCGGCGGGGATCGTCGTGCTCTGCCGCGCGGCGTACGCGACGAGCAGCTCACGGGCCGCGGTCAGTTTTCTCCGGTTCTGATCCTTCGAGGTGGTCGGCGTGGGCCGGGGCGGCTCCGAAGCCACCGCGGGCAGCGCGATGACCGGCGGCGAGGTCAGCTCGAGGAGAGGGCGGGCCTCCAGTTCCGCCGCCGGGCGGCTCGTCAGCTCCGCCACCGGGCCACTGGACGTCCCGGCAGGCAGCGCGGGCACCACGGGTCGGCCGGTCAACTCCCTTTCGGACCGGGCGAGTCCGTCCCCCGCCGGGAGCGCGGGACGGCTCGCGACCGGACGGCGCTGCGGCACGCGGTCGGCCGGCAGTACGGCAGGGACGGTCGGCCCGAGCCTGGAGCGTGCCGCGTCGAACCACTGCCGGGTGATGTCCTCCAGGGCCGGGTCGGTGCCGCCGCCCGGCCCGCTGCCCAGGGGGACGCCGCGGGTCCGCGTCCGCGCGTTCATCGCCCGGGTCGCGTTGTAGTTCCCGGTGGCGAGCTCAGCCTCCTCGTAGAGGGCGTTGACACGCTGCCGAACCTCGTCGCGACTCTCCGGCGCCATGGGCGACCCGTTCCTTCCATGCAGTCTGATCGCCAACTTAGCCAACTTGTGCGCCCCTTGTGAAGGTTGAAGCGGAGACGCCCGACGGGGGTGCGACGTTTGCGGCAGGAAGGGGCGCCACGGCAGGGTTCGGGGTGTGGCTACCTTGCTGATCGTTCATCACACCCCGTCGCCCAACTGCCAGGCGATGTTCGAGGCCGTCGTGTCCGGCGCCACCACGCCCGAGATCGAGGGCGTCCGGGTCCTGCGACGGGCGGCGCTGTCCGCGACCGCGTCCGATGTGCTCGCCGCCGACGGATACCTGCTCGGCACCCCGGCGAACCTCGGATACATGTCGGGCGCCCTGAAGCACTTCTTCGACCAGGTCTACTACCCCTGCCTGGACGAGACGCGGGGCCGGCCCTTCGGCTACTTCGTGCACGGCGGCAACGACGTCACGGGCGCGGTCCGCGGAATCGAGGCCATCACCACGGGCCTCGGCTGGCGCCGCACCGCCGACGCCGTCACCGTGACCGGCGAGCCCGCCAAGGCCGACATCGAGGCGTGCTGGGAACTCGGCGCGACGGTGGCCGCCGGGCTGATGGGGTGACGAGAGCCGACCACGGCGATCACCTTGACCACCACGACGATGGTGACAGCCCCTCACACCACCGGCTGACCGATCGCCAGCATGTTCCCCTCGCTGTCCCGGAACCAGGCGCCCCGGTCGGCCCGGGCACCCGTGCTGGGAAAGTTCCCCTCGACCTCGGCGATCCCGTCCACCGTGCGCCCGCCGCCGTACACGGAGGTCAGCTCGAACTCCTCGAAGACGACCCCACGCCGTTTCAGCTCCGACACGACCGCGTCGATGTCGTCGACCCGCCACGACATCTGAGTGAACGTCCCCGGCGAGGCCTCCTCCGACCGGAACAGCTGGAATTCCCCGCTCGCGCACCGGTACAGCAGCCCGCCCGGCCGCTCCTCGACCGGCTCCAGGCCGAGCTTCTCGGCGTAGAAGCGCCGCGCCCGCTCCAGATCCTGTGCGGGGAGCCTGGTCGACACGCGCCCCTGGGCCAGAAGGTCCCTGCCGTCTGTGTTCATGTCCGCACTGTGCCCCGGACGGCGTGGGAGGCGCCCGGCCGGGGTGCGTCGGTAACCCGGCTGGGCGGCCCGTGTGGTGCGAGCGGCGGGGGTGACTGACGGTGGTTCATGTCGGGGGCCGGGTCGTCCCAGCTGATGGAGTATCGGCAGCCCGGGCCTCGGCGGAAGGACTCCCAGATGCGTTCTGCCCGCATGATCCTGGCCGCGACGGCCGCGACGGCCGCTCTCGCGTTCGCCGCTACCGGCGCCTTCGCCTCAGGGGATGACGACAGCGACGACGGCCATGACAAGTCTTCGTACAGCAAGGAAGAAGGTGACGGCAGCAGGCACCACGAGCCGCGCGGCGGCATGCACACCGGCGGCGGAGCGCTCGCCGCGGTGACGAGCAGGTACGACTGGATCGACGACAGCAGCGACAGCAGCGGCAGCAACGACAGCGGCGGCGACTCGGACAACAGCAAGTACGACCCCGAGACATACAAGGACAAGAGCGACGACGGCGAGGACAGTGGCAGCGACAAGGGCGGGTCCAACGGCGACGAGGACGAGGACTCGCCCCGCGGGGGGATGCACACCGGCGGCGGAGCGCTCGCCTCGCCGGGCGTCACCACCGGTGGTCTGGCCGTCCTGGCCGTCGGCGCCACGGGCGTGTACGCGCTGCGCCGCAGGAACTCCGCCGAATCGGCGTCCTGAGCCGCTTCCGATGTCCTAGGGCCGCGGCCGCCGCCGCGCACCTCGTGTCGGCGGCCGGCCTCCCGCATGACGTGACCGCTGCGCTGCCGTGCCCGAGTGAGGTGGTGTCCGATGGCAGCTTCTCCGTCGTCCCCGATCCCCGCAGTGCAGGGACCACGCTCCGGCGGGCATGGGGTGGCGTGGGGCGTCGCGCTCCTGCTCCTGGCCACCGGTCTGCTCGGAGGCAAACCGTCCTACACGGCGGAGCCGCCCCGTACGGGAGGCGCCGTGGCCACCGCGCACCCGGCGGGCAAACATCTCCCGCGTTCCCGGCCGACACGTCTGCGCATCCCGGAAATCGGTGTGGACGCCCCCTTCACCGACCTCACCATCGACGCGACGGGGCATCTCACGCCTCCGCCCGCCGCCGACACCAACCTCGTCGGCTGGTACAACAAGGGCGCCTCCCCCGGAGAGCCCGGTACGGCGATCATCGCCGGGCACGTCGACACGACCACGTCCGCGGCCGTCTTCGTCAACCTCGAAGAGCTGGAGCAGGGCGACCGCTTCAGCGTCGTGCGAGCCGACGGGCGGACGGCTAACTTCGTGGTGGACAGTGCCGAGACGTTCGAGAAGGACGAATTCCCGAGCCACCGCGTGTACGCCGACACGCCCCGCGCCGAGGTACGGCTCATCACCTGCGCCGGGAACTACGACCACACCGCCCAGGACTACACGGAGAACCTGGTGGTCTTCGCCCACCTCGTCTGACGGCGTCGGACGTACGGCGCGTCAGGGCTTGCGTGCGACCCCGACGTACAAGGGCTGCTCCTCGCGGATGCGCATCCCGGCGTCGGGGTGCCACCGCGTCGCCAGGACGACACCGGGGTCGCAGACCTCCAGCCCGTCGAAGAAGCGGGTGACCTCGTCGTGCGACCGGGCCATGACCGGGGTGCCCCCGGCGCGGTAGATCGCGTCGACGCGGTCCCAGATCTCGGGGTCGAACTCCCAGGTGACGTGCGAGAGCACGAGGTAGCTGCCGGGAGCCATGGGCTCCAGCGGCGCCCCGACGATCCCGTAGGGGTCCTCCTCGTCGGTCACGAACTGCATCAGCGCGACCAGTGACAGACCGATGGGCCGGCGGAAGTCGAGGTGCCGGCGCGCGTACGACAGGATGCCCTCCGGTGCCTTGACGTCGGCGTGGAGATACGCGGTACGGCCCTCGGGGGTGCCCCGGAGCAGGGCCTCGGCATGCCGCAGGACGATCGGATCGTTGTCCGTGTACACCACGCCGGCATGCGGCGTCACGCGCTGCACGATCTGATGGAGATTGGGCTCGGTGGGTATGCCGGTCCCCACGTCGAGGAACTGGGAGACTCCGCGGCTCGCCACGAAGCGGGCGGCCCGGTGCATGAACTCACGGTTGGCGCACGCCGTCTCCTTGACCCCCGGAAACAGCTTCATGATCTTCTGGGCCGCGGTCACATCCGTTTCGTAGTGGTCCTTCCCGTCCAGGAGGAAGTCGTACATGCGGGCCGAGTGCGGCTTGCTCGTGTCGATCTCGGTCGCGTCGAATCCGGTGTCCGTCACTTCACCCTCCACGCCTTCGGCTGCGCACCGGTCCCGGCCGGGTCCGGCGGAGCAACAGCATCTCGAAGAACACCGTGCGCCGTGAGCGGCGACGGTAGGTTGGGGCCGTGTATGCCACACGGGTCTCGCGGCGCGTGAACGCGCCCGCCGCGGCCGTGTACCGGGTGCTGGTCGACCCGGACGCGGTCGCCGCCTGGCGCGTGCCCGACGGCATGTCCGCGCGCGTCCACGCGTTCGACGCGCGTGAGGGGGGCACGTTCCGTGTGTCCCTCGGCTACGACGATCCGGGCCGCGCCGGAAAGTCCGGCGGCCACACGGACACGTACCGAGGGCGTTTCGTTCGGCTCGTCCCCGGCCGACTCGTCGTCGAGGAGATCGAGTTCGAGACGGACGACGACGCCCTGCACGGGGCAATGACCATGACGACGTCGCTCACCGAGACGGAGACCGACGGCGTCACGGACGTCGTGATCGTGCACGAGGGCATCCCCGACGCGATCCCCCGCGAGGACAACGAACTGGGCACCCGTATGGCCCTCGACAAGCTGGCCCGGCTGGCCGAAGGGGCCGTACCGCCGTCGGGCCGGATGTGAGCGATGCCGCCGACCGGGCCCGGTCGGCGGCATCGGATGGCTCGTCCCGCAGCGGATCGATCAGACCGCGGGCGCCGGGTACGTCGGGTACTCCACGCCGGAGACGTGCTGCACGACGCGGATGACCTGGCAGGAGTAGCCGAACTCGTTGTCGTACCACAGGTAGAGGATCGCGTTGTCGCCCTCCACCTTGGTGGCGCCGGAGTCGACGATCGAGGCGTGGCGCGAGCCGATGAAGTCGTTCGAGACCGCGTCGGGAGCGCTGGTGAAGTCGATCTGGCGGCGCAGCGGCGAGGTCAGCGACACCCCACGGAGGTAGTCGAGGACCTCCTCGCGGGAGGTCTCGCGCGCGAGCTGCAGGTTGAGGATCGCGATCGAGACGTCCGGCACCGGGACCCGGATCGAGCTGCCGGTGATCGTCGCCTTGAGGTCGGGCAGCGCCTTGGCCACGGCGGAGGCGGCACCGGTCTCGGTGATGACCATGTTGAGCGGCGCGGAACGGCCGCGGCGGTCGGACTTGTGGTAATTGTCGAGCAGATTCTGGTCGTTGGTGAACGAGTGGACGGTCTCCACGTGGCCGCGGAGCACGCCGTACTCGTCGTCCATCGCCTTCAGTGGCGGCACGATCGCGTTGGTGGTGCAGGACGCGCAGGACAGGATCTGCTCGTCCGGCTTGATCATGTCGTGGTTGACGCCGTGCACGATGTTCGGGACGTCGCCCTTGCCCGGCGCGGTCAGGACGACCTTGTCGATGCCGGGACGCAGGTGGTTCGACAGGCCTTCGCGGTCGCGCCACTTGCCCGTGTTGTCGATGAGGATGGCGTCCTTGATGCCGTACGCCGTGTAGTCGACCTCGCTCGGGTCGTTGGCGTAGATCACCTTGATCACGTTGCCGTTGGCGACGATCGTGCTGTTCGCCTCGTCGACGGTGATCGTCCCCTGGAACTGGCCGTGGATCGAGTCGCGGCGCAGCAGCGAGGCCCGCTTCACGAGGTCCTGGTCGCCGCCCCCGCGCACGACGATGGCCCGCAGCCGCAGACCGTTGCCCGAGCCCGCCTTCTCGATGAGCAGGCGGGCGACGAGGCGGCCGATGCGGCCGAAGCCGTAGAGGACGACGTCACGACCCTCGCGGTACTCCAGCTTGTTCGCGCCCGTGGCGCCGGCGACGGCCTCGGCGGTGAACGCCTCGACGGACAGGCCCCGGTCGTCGGTCCGGTACGTCGCAGCCAGCATGCCGATGTCGATCTGCGAGGGGCCGAGATCGAGCGTGGTCAGAGCCTCCAGGAACGGCATCGTCTCGGTGACCGAGAGTTCCTCGCCGGCGATCTGCCGGGCGAACCGATGGGTCTTCAGGAGGCTGACCACCGACTTGTTCACCAAGGAGCGGCTGTGCAGCAGGACCGTGACGTCCCGCTCACGATGCAGCTTCCCGATGATCGGGATCATCGACTCCGCGATCTCCTCGCGGTGCTTCCAGTTTGTGAACGAGTCCTCATTGACAGTCACAGATCTATCTTTCGAGCTAGGCGGCGCTCAGATGCAAAGCACACCCTACTTTGATGAGGTCAGCAGGCCACCCCCGGCCCCGTGTGGTTGCGGTCACCTGCCCGAGGCCGGGTCCTATCACTTGTCGACAGCCCTCATCCCGGCCTCGTCGTAGCGCTCCCCGGCGGTCGGCGGGAGTTCGGCGTCGATGCGCGCCAGATCGTCCTTCGTCAGCTCGACGTCGACCGCGGCGGCGTTCTGCTCCAGGTAGCCGCGGCGCTTGGTGCCCGGGATCGGGACCAGGTCCTCCCCCTGTGCCAGCACCCAGGCGATGGCCAGTTGCGCCGGGGTCACGCCCTTCTCGGCGGCGATCTCCTTCACCTTCTCCGCGAGCCGGAGGTTCGCCGCGAGGTTGTCGCCGGTGAAACGGGGACCCCGGCGGCGGAAGTCGCCCTCGTCGAGCTCCTCGGGCGAGGAGAACCGGCCCGCGAGGAAGCCGCGGCCCAGTGGCGAGTAGGGGACGAACCCGATCCCGAGCTCCCGGCACGTGGGCAGGACGCCGTCCTCCGGGTCGCGCGTCCACAGCGAGTACTCGGTCTGCACCGCCGTGATCGGGTGGACGGCGTGGGCCCGGCGGATGGTCTCCGGCGCGGCCTCGCTCAGTCCGATGTGGCGTACCTTGCCCTCCGCGACGAGCTCGGCCATCGCGCCGACGGTCTCCTCGATCGGCACGTTCGGGTCGACGCGGTGCTGGTAGTAGAGGTCGATGTAGTCGGTTCCGAGCCGCTCGAGCGAGCCGTGGACCGAGCTGCGCACGTGGGCGGCCGAGCCGTCCTGCCGTCCGACGGTGCTCATGTCACCAGGCACGGCGTCGTCCATCCGGTTGTTGAACTTCGTGGCGACGACGTACTGGTCGCGGTTTCCCCGGATCGCGCGCCCGACGAGCGTCTCGTTCGTGAGCGGCCCGTAGAGCTGCGCGGTGTCCAGGAAGGTGATGCCGAGTTCGAGCGCGCGCCGGATGGTCTGGACGCCCTCCTCCTCGTCGGCACTGCCGTAGAAGGCCGACATCCCCATGCAGCCGAGGCCGATGGCGGATACCCGGAGGTCTCGCAGACTGCGCTGTTCCATGCTGGTGTGATCCTTTCCTTGATTCACGTCAGGGACGTGGCGTGTGGATGTCACCGGTGATCGCGCCGCCGATGCTGCCGCCCGCTGCCACCGACCGTTCCCCGAATGCCGTGACCGACACCTCACCCTTTACCAGCATCAAGGGTGGCCCTGACCGGGGCACGTGGAGCGAACCGGCAGCACAGCCGGCGTACCGAACCGTACGGAGACGCCGGGGGAGTGGAGCACGCCGACCGGTGGACCCGTCGGGGGCGGCAGGCCGGCGGCGGGGACCAGGCCGTCGTCGAGTTCGAGCACGTCGGCCCGGTGTAGCGGCCAGGGCTCGTGCTCCATCGGCAGATGGACCGTGCGCCCGTACCAGGACGCGTGCAGCCCCCACCGTGCGGTCAGGAACCGTTCCAGCGGCGTGGGTTCGGCGATCGGCCGGCCGATGCGCAGCGCCACCCGGCTTCCGGTTCCCCGGGCCCCGGGACGCCGGCGGCAGGTGTACGTGACCACGTCGCCGTGGCGGCGCAGACGCAAGGACGACCAGACGTACGGCAGTCGGGCGCCCAGCCGGCCCGCCAGGACCGGCAGCAGCCGGGCCGCGTCCAGGGAGCGGAACACGACACCGCGCCGGCCCCGCTCGTCGACCGAGTACAGCCGTACGTTCGTCTGGCAGAAGGTGCCCAGGTACGGCAGGCCGGGTCCTCGGCCCAGACCGGCGCCGCGCATCAGGAAAGACACCAGGCCGACGTACGTGAGCCCGTCCAGGGTGTCGGGGCGGATGCCCCGCGGCAGCAGACCGGCCACCCGCTCCGGGGCCACCGGCCAGTGCAGGAAGGCCACTTCACGCAGGTCCTGGGTGAGCGTCGGCCGCCGCACGGGCCGGGGGGTGGACGGGGTGACCGGCTCGATCCGCATGCCCAGCGTCTTAGCACGGCGCGTCCTGGCACGGCGGCATCCGCCCGGCGTGCCTACTCGCCGGGGTGCTCGCGGATCTTCTTCACCAGCGTGGTCATCTCGAACGCCACCACCCCGACGTCCGAGATCCGGCCGGTGAGGACGGCGAGATGGGCGGCGCGTCCGGCGCAGGCCAGGAGCAGACAGCCGCTCGCCATCTCGATGAGCGTCTGGCGCACCGGGCCGCAGCGGAAGTCCATGCTGACCCCCTTGCTGAGGCTCATCAGTCCCGAGGCGGTCGCCGCGAGACGCTCCGCGTCGTCGCGCGGGAAACCGGTGGACCTGCCGACGACGAGCCCGTCGTCCGACAGCACGACGGCATGGTTGACGTCGGCGACCCGCTCGGTGAACTCCGTGAGGAGTTGGTCGAGTTGGGTACGCGGGGTGGGGCTGGGGCGGTTCATGTCGGCGTCCTTAGTGAGCGGTCGGCGAGCGGAGTCGAGGACGCGCGTCCCTCTGCTCGTGCGAACGGTGAAGGTGAACGGCGGATCGCGACCGGCGACTGGCGCAGCCGATGGGGAGGAGCGGAATCCGAGGACAGACGCGGTGGGTGATGGCATGTCCGTTGAGCGGCAAGGGGGTGCGCAGGATGCTATCCGCACGCGTGGCGGCATGGGCCATGAGTGCGCGAAGTCCTGTGTGTGAACGATCCACCCGCGCCGGCGAATGAGCGGCGGCGGAGGGAAACTCCCTGGCCCGAGGGGTTGACTGGCCGGGAGTTGGACGCCATCTTGAACGATCAAATAGAGCAGTGGGGCAGCCGTCGGAACAATTCGTTCATCTCTGGGCCCGCCACCTCTGCGGCTGAACAGCAAGGAGGACATGGTGAGCTCGGCGCAGACAGAGGCCCGTACGGGGCAGGTTGGTTCCGGTGCCAGGAGAGCGCGCGCGATGCGGTGGGGCGCGGTGGCCGCGACGTCGACGATATGCGCGTCGCTGCTCGTCGGCTGCAGCGGCAGCTCCGACTCCGGCTCGAAGGGCGCAGGCGCGGCGGCCTCCAAGGATCGCGGGCCCATCACCCTGGTCAGGGGCAAGGACACCACGGGCACCACCGAGGATGAGCTGAACCGCTGGAACAAGTTGCACCCTGACCAGAAGGTCACCCTCGTCGAGCTCCCTGAGAACGCCGACCAACAGCGTCAGCAGTTCATCCAGAACGCGCAGACCAAGTCGGACGCCTACTCCGTCCTCGCCCTGGACGTCGTGTGGACCGCCGAGTTCGCGGCCAACCAGTGGATCGACCCGCTCCCGGCCGACAAGTTCCCCCTCGGCCAGATGCTGCCCTCGGTCGTGAAGACGGGCACGTACTTCGGCAAGCAGTACGCGATTCCGTACAACACCAACGCCGGAATGCTCTTCTACCGCAAGGACCTGCTCGACAAGATCAAGGCCCAACCGCCCAAGACCTGGGCCGAGATGAAGCAGGACTGCGCGAAGGTCCAGAAGCTCCCCGAGGGCAAGGGCGTCAACTGCTACGCCGGTCAGTTCGACAAGTACGAGGGACTGACCGTGAACTTCTCCGAGGCCGTGTCCTCCGCCGGCGGCTCCGTCGTCGACGCGAAGGGCAAGGCCACGGTCGACACGGACGCCGCGAAGAAGGGCCTGCACTTCCTGGCCGACGGCTTCAAGGACGGCACCATCGACAAGAAGGCCGCCACCTACGAGGAGGAGGACGGCCGCCGCGCCTTCCAGTCCGGCAAGCTGCTCTTCCACCGGCAGTGGCCGTACCAGTGGGCCCTGGCCAACGCCAAGGACGGCTCCAGCAAGGTCGCCGGCAAGTTCGGCGTCGCGCCGCTGCCCGGCCTCGACGGCCCCGGCAAGTCGAGCCTCGGCGGACTGAACCTGGCCATCAGCAAGTTCGCCAAGCACAAGGCCACCGCCCTCGACTTCATCAAGTTCTTCTCCGACTCGGAGAACGCGCGCGCCAACCTCCAGATCAACTCGGCCGCCCCGCCGTACGCCGCCCTGTACGACGACCCGGCCCTGCGCAAGAAGTTCCCCTACCTGCCCGTCCTCAAGCAGTCGCTCGCCACGGCCACACCCCGCCCGGCCGTCGTCCACTACGGCGACGCCACGGCCGCCATCCAGGAAAGCGCCGCGGCCGCGCTGAGCGGCAGCAAGTCCGTCGACGCCGCCCTCGCGGACATGCAGAAGAGCCTCTCCACCGCGATCGCCGAGAAGTAGGCGACCGGAGAACGTCAGAAAGGCCTTCTGGTGTCCGTCTTGACATCGACTCCGGCCTCCGGCACCGGTTCCCGGCCCGCGCGCGCGACGCGCCGGGCCGGGACCGGCCGGCTGGCCGCCGCACTGCTGTCGCCGACGCTGCTGGTGCTCGGGCTGGTCATCGCCTATCCGGTGGTCGCCGCCCTGCGGCTGTCCTTCCAGGTGTCGCACGACTCCATCGACCCGCACACCGGGTTCAACGTGACGACGTCCACCTTCGGACTGGGCAACTACGCCACGGTCTTCAGCGGCGACCGGCTCCTGCGGCCGTGGTGGAACACCACCTCGTTCGCGCTTGCCTCGGTCACGCTCGAGGTCTTCATCGGCGTGGCCATGGCGCTCGTGATGCACCGGGCGTTCCAGGGGCGCGCCCTGGTCCGCGCCGCCGTCCTGGTGCCCTGGGCCATCCCGACGGCCATGTCCGGCCTCCTCTGGAAGTGGATCTTCAACAGCCAGGGCATCGCCAACGACCTCCTCGGCACCCAGGTGCTGTGGAGCCGCGACGGGTTCCCGGCCTGGCTGTCCATCGTCGTCGCCGACACATGGAAGACCGCGCCGTTCATCGGACTCCTGGTGCTGGCCGGACTCCAGGTCATCCCCGGTGAGTTGTACGAGGCGGCCAAGGTCGACGGCGCGTCGCCGTGGCGCGCCTTCTGGAAGATCACCCTGCCGCTGGTCCGCCCGGCCCTCGTGGTCGCGGTGCTCTTCCGCCTGCTGGACGTGCTGCGCATGTTCGACCTGCCGTACGTCCTGGTCGGTCCGCACAAGGACTCGGTGGAGACGCTGTCGATGGTCGCCTTCGACGAGATGACCAATCTGCGCTTCGGTACCGCAGCCGCGTACGCGATCGTCCTCTTCTGCTACGTAGCGGTCGTCGCCCTCGCGTTCGTCAGGCTGTTCGGGGCCGACTTGATCGGCCGGGGTACGAGGAGCGAACGATGAGTACGACACACATACGCGCCCGGGCCCGCCGCGGCGCGCGCCTGGTCCCGCACATCGGGACCGCCCTGATCGTGGGCTACTGCCTGGTGCCGTTCTACTGGATGGTGGTCTCCAGCCTGCGCCGGCCCACCGACCAGTTCTCCAACGCGCCGTTCCCGTCCCCGATTTCCTTCGCGAACTACGCCGCGGCCTTCGACCCGCACAACGGCTTCGGCCGGGCCCTGCTGAACAGCCTCGTGGTCGCGGGCGTCACCACCACGCTCACGCTCCTCGTCGCCGTCTTCGCGGGATACTCCCTGGCGCGGCTGCAGTTCCGGGGCAAGACGCTGATCATGACCCTGATCATCGCCGCCTCGATGTTCCCGCCGATCATCCTGGTGGTGCCGCTGCTCCGGCTCTTCACCGACATCGGCTGGATCAACACGTACCAGGCGATGATCGTGCCCAGCATGAGCTTCACCCTGCCGCTGGCCGTGTGGAACCTGACCGCGTTCTTCCGGCAGATGCCGGCCGAACTGGAGAAGGCCGCCCAGGTCGACGGCTGCACACCCGGGCAGGCGTTCCGCAAGGTCGTCCTGCCGCTGGCCGCGCCCGGCGTCTTCACGACGGCGATCCTGGTCTTCATCTGCGCCTGGAACGAGTTCCTCATCGCGGTCAGCGTGGTGAACCGGCGCGACATGATGACGGCGAACGTGATCGTGTCCCTGTTCACCGGCCAGTACAAGTACGACCAGCCGTTCGGCACACAGATGGCGGCCGGGGTCGTGGTGACCCTCCCCCTGGTCATCGCCGTGCTGCTCTTCCAGCGGCGCATCGTGGACGGCCTGACGGCAGGAGGAGTCAAGTAGATGTCTGTGACAAGGAGCGCCGTGGAGCCGGACGACTGGGTGCTGGCCACGGACGACCCGCTGACCGACTATCACCCGGCGTTCACGGGCAACGGCTGTCTGGGCGCCCGTGTGCCGGCCGCCGGCAACGGCTTCGCCGACGCGCCGATCCGGACCCAGTTCCATGTGGCCGGCTTCTACACGCGTGCCGCGGGCGCGTGGTCGCGCAAGGCCTCCCTGCCGGCCTGGACCACGCTGGACATCGGCGACGGCAGCGGCACGTTCAACACGGCCTTCGCCTCCGAGGGAGGCCAGGCCGAGACCCCCGCCGTCGGCGGCGACTGGGCGCCGGTGGACAGCCCCCTCGCCACGGTGGCCGACGGCATGGCCGACTACCGGCAGGCCCTCGACCTGCGCACCGGCGTCATCGCCACGTCCGCCCGCTGGACCTCTCCGGCCGGGCGGGTGACCGATGTGCGCTACGAGGTCCTCACCGCCCGCCACCGACGCCACACCGCCGCCGTCACGGTCACGGTGACCCCGCACTGGGACGGCACCCTCGACGTCACGGACGCGCTCGACGACCGCGGTTCGTTCCGCACCCGCGACACCCGGCAGGGCGTGGGGCAGGACCTCACCTGGCTCACCACCACGGCGGAGGGCAGCTCCGTGACGGCCGCCGTGACCGCGGTCCTGCACGCGCCCGGCGGCGCATCCGTCGAGGAGGGCGACGGACGAGCCGTCCGCCGGATCCGCTGCCGGGTGGCGTCCGGTGCGTCGTACACCTTCACCAAGTACGTCGGTCTCGCCACCAGTCATGACACGGACGACCCCCTCGCGCTCGCGCGTGAGGCGGCCCTGGAGGCCGCGCGCGGCGGGTACGAGCGGCTGGCCGAGGACAACCGGGCTGCCTGGCAGCGGGAGTGGGACGGCGACATCACCGTCCACGGCGACGCCCGCCTGTGCCGCCAGGTGCGCGCCGCCAAGTTCTATCTGCTCACCAGCGCCCGCGCGGGACTTCCGTGGTCGCCGTCCCCGGCGGGGCTGTCGAGTGACGGCTACAACGGGCACGTCTTCTGGGACACCGAGACCTGGATCTGGCCGAGCCTCCTCGCCCAGCACCCGGACATCGCCGAGAGCGTCCTCGACTACCGCGTGGACCGGCTCGACGCCGCGTACGCCTATGCCGCGGGCGAAGGGGACAAGGGGGCACGCTTCCCCTGGGAGAGCAGCCTGGACGGCGACGAGGACACGCCCGACTGGGCGCCGTTCGGCCGCTACGAACTGCACGTCACCTCCGATGTGGCCCTGGCCTTCTGGCAGTACTGGCTCGCCACCGGCGACGACGACTGGCTGCGGGCCAAGGGCTGGCCCGTCCTGCGCGGCGTCGCCGACTTCTGGGCGGCCCGCGCGGTCCTCGGCGAGGACGGCCGGTACCACATCAACGGAGTGATCCCGCCGGACGAGTACGCGATCGAACCGAACGACGACTCCGCCTACACCAACGCCTCCGCGCGCGCGGTGCTGCGCTTCGCCGCCGAGGCCGCCGAGGTGCTCGGCGAACCGGCCGACCCGGCGTGGCGCGAAGTCGCCGAGGGCCTGGTCGTGCCCTTCGACGAACAGCTCGGCGTCCACCCCGAGTTCGCCGGATACGCGGGCCAGACGATCAAACAGGCCGACGTCGTGATGCTCGCCTACCCGTGGGAGCATCCGCAGCCCGAGGACGTCACCCGGGCCGACCTGGAGTACTACCTGCCCCGCACCCACGAGGACGGGCCGTCGATGACGGACTCGGTCCACTCCATCGTGTACGCCCAACTCGGCGACACATCACAGGCGTTCGCGTGCACCCGGCGCAGTGTGGAGCCGTTCGTGAGGGGCCCCTTCGAGCAGCTCGCGGAGGCCCGCCAGGGAGGCGCGTTCACGTTCCTCACCGGACACGGCGGCTTCCTGCAGGAGTTCCTGTACGGCTACTCGGGGCTGCGCTGGCGCGCGGACCGGGTCGTACTGGCGCCGGCGCTGCCCGGTGCACTGGACGGCATCACCCTTCGCCGACTCCGGTGGCGGGGACGCGTCTTCGACGTCGACATCCGGCACGACGGGACGACCGTACGGCTGCGCTCGGGCGAGGCACTGCCCGTCGAGGCCGACGGGGCCCTGCACAGCGTCCCGGCCGACGGGCAGATCACGGTGCGCACCCGCGGCTGACGCCGCTGCGCCGGTGGGCGGCCGTGATTCGGCGGCCGCCCTACCGGGGCGCGGGTGCGGTGCGGGGCGCCGAACTGGCGCGGACCACCAGCTCCGGAGCGAGCAGCCGGTTCATGTGGCTGCCTCCGTCCGCGTCGGGGTCCGGCGCGCCGGTGAGCCGCAGCAGCTCCGCCATGATCAGACGGCCGACGTCCTCGATCGGCTGACGGACGCTGGAGAGGCCGAGAGCGGCGGCGGCCGGGGTGTCGTCGAAGCCCACCACCGCGAGGTCCTCGCCGGGACGCCGGCCCCGGTGCTGCAGGGCATGGAGCGCTCCCACGGCGAGCGTGTCGGTCGCCGCGACCACGGCGGTGGGCGGATCGGGCCGGTTCAGCAGTTCCGTCATGAGCTGGGTGCCGCTCGACATGTTGTCGGGGCCCCTGACATCCAGCCGGTGGCTGCCCGCCAGCGTCCCGTGCCGGTCCATGGCGCCGAGCCAGCCGCGCGCCCGGGCGTCACCGAGCCGCGTGCCCTCCGGCCACCCCAGGAAGCCGATTCGCCGGTGCCCCGCGGCGACCAGGTGGTCGACGGCCGCGGCGGTTCCGGCCTCGTTGTCGATGTCGGCCCAGCTGTAGCTCCCGACGTCCCGTGCCGTGCGCCCGAACGCGACGAACGGGACGCCGGCCGCGGTCAGTTCACGCGGCCTCGCATCGTCGCGGGCGATGTCGTACAGCACGACTCCGCGTACCGCCCCCGCCCGCCACAGCGCGATGCTGCGCTCCGTCTCCGACAGCGCGTCGGAGGCCGTGAACAGCAGGACGTGGCAGTCGCTGCGCTGGCCGGACTCGGCGAGCGCGTGCAGGAAGCGGTCCTGGATGGAGGCGACCGTCCCGGCGTTCACGGGCAGAATCCGGCAGCCCACCATGCCCGGCATGCTGGCTCTGAGGGAGCGCGCCATCCGGTTGGGGTGATAGCCGAGCTCCGCGATGACGCGCTCGACGCGCTCGCGGGTCGTGGCACGGACGCGATGCGGGGCGTTGAGCACGTTCGACACCGTCTGGCGCGACACCCCGGCGGCCGCGGCCACGTCCGTGATCGTCGCGGATCCTCCCCCGCCGGAGCGGCCCCGCTCCGAGTTGAGCGACATTCTCTCCCCCGCTGTCCGGCCGGCTGCACAACGACGTCACGACGCGTCGACGGATGAACGGATCGACGGCACGACGTCTCGCGGGTACGCGAACGCACCCGGTGAGCGGATTTTATCGTTCAACTGGCTGCTGTCGACACGTATGTGTTGCGCGACAGTTCAGCCCCACGCAGCGGCTCGGTTCCACACAGCGGTTCAGGTCCACACAGGGGCTCAGGTGCACAGCGCTCAGTTCCAGAGCGGGTAGTTCATCACCTGTGTGTAACCCTCCGGCTTGCCCGTGTGGTAGGTCAGGGTCATCCGCGTGAAGTGCTCACGCACCGGGTTCTTCTTCCAGGACTGCGGGCTGTCCAGCCGCACGGTCACCGTGTACGGGTGGAATCTGCCGGCCGCGCAGTACGGCTTGCAGTCGTTCACCAGGTTGACGCCCTCGGCCGTCGCCGACTGCGTACCCCAGTGCGACCAGCGCAGACCGGTCAGGCGACTGTTGCCGTCGCCGCAGGCCAGAATGAAGTCGGTCGGCCGCACGTTCGAATGCCAGGTGCAGTCGACGAGGATGGGTGTGGACGCCTCCCGCACGGTCGGCGCCGGCGCCGACCGGGTCGCGGACGCGGTGGTCATCGTTCCTGCGAGCACCACGCCCACCCCGAGCATGATCGCTGTACACCGCACTGGTCTGCGCATCTTCGCTCCCGCCCGTCGCCCGGCACTTTCACGGCACCGCTTCGCTGATCGTCGTACGCGAGCGCCGTTGTTTCGACGCTACGACCGTCTCGGGGGATGCACCACTCGCGCGAAGCGCCGCGGCGCGCCTCTCCCGCCCCGGTGGTGGGAGAGGCGCCGGACGGACCGGGAGCGGGCGGCTACGTGCGGTAGCCGAGGACGGTCATCATGCCCGACTCCGAGTGGTACTGGTTGTGGCAGTGGAGCATCCAGAGCCCGGGGTTGTCGGCGTCGAACTCGAGGACGAGTTTGCGGTGGGGGAGCACCAGCGCGGTGTCCTTGCGGGCTCCCTCTCCGTCGAGGCCGTACACGGCGAAGGTGTGGCCGTGCAGATGGACGGGATGCCACATGTCGGTGGCGTTGATGACGGTCAGACGGACGCGCTCTCCCTGGCGGACGGGGTGGCGCTGGGTGACCGAATAGGACTGGTGGTCGATGCCCCAGTCGTACTGCTTCATGCCGCCGGTGAGCCTGACACGGAAGCTGCGGTCGGGCTCGCGGGTGCTCAGCTCCACGGACTCGTGGGGCGACAGGCGGCGGGCGGGTACGACGATTCCGTCGAGTTCGTCGGGACGGGCGTTGTGCGGGGGAGCGGCGGCGCGGTTGCTGGTGCGCAGCACGGCGAAGGCCCTGGAGTCCTTGCCCTCCGCGAGGGCGACCAGGGGGAAGGCGCCGTCCTTGGCGGTGACGAGCACGTCGTAGCGCTCGGCCATGCCGATGAGGAGGGCGTCCGTCTGCTGGTGCTCCACCGGGTAGCCGTCGGTGTGGGTGACGGTCATCTTGTGCCCCGCGAGCGCGACGCGGAAGGCGGTCTCCGAGCCGGCGTTGATGATGCGCAGCCGGATGCGGTCGCCGGGGCGGGCCCGGAACACCGACGGGTCCGTGGGCAGGCGCCCGTTCGCGAGGTAGTACGGGTACGCGACACTGCCGCCCTCGCTGTGCAGCATGCTGCTGTGGGAGCCGTGGAGGAGGCGGGAGGGGCCGCCGGCCGACTTGGCGGAGGCCGACGTGTGCGGGCTCGCGGAGCCGCTGTGGCTGGGCCCCATGCCCATGCCTGACTTCTTCGTGTTCATGCCGGAGTCGTCCATCGACATGTGCCTGCCGTGCACGAGCTGGGTGAGGACACCGTCGGGGGTGGAGCCGCTCACGCCGTCGAGCCAGTCGTCGAGGACGAGGATCCATTCCTTGTCGTAGGCCAGGGGCTCCTTGGGGTCGTCGACGATGAGCGGGGCGTAAAGGCCGCGGTCGGGCTGCATCCCGGAATGCGAGTGCACGAAGTAGGTGCCGGGATGGCTGACGGTGAAGCGGTAGGTGAAGTCCGTACCGGAAGGGATCCCTTCCTGCGTCAGGTTGGGCACCCCGTCCATGTCGCACCGCAGGCGCACGCCGTGGGAGTGCAGCGTGGTGTCGGTGGGCAGGTGGTTGGCGAGGGTGAGGCTGAGGACGTCGCCGGCGGTCACGCGGATCAGCGGACCGGGCACGGTGTCGTCGTAGGCCCAGGTGCGGACCGATCGCCCGTGCAGGTCGACGGTGGTCTCGGCGGCGGTGAGCTTGTGCGTGCGCACGGGGCCGGAGCCGCGTTTGCGCTCCACGGCGTGGACCTCGGGACCGGACGGGGCCACATACCCCTTGGGTCCCGGGGGGACGAAGTCTCCGCCGCCGACTCTGCCGGTCGCGCCCTCGGGATGCGATGCGGGGTGCGGGTGCGAGTCGGATTCGGTGCAGGCGGCCAGCAGTCCCGAGCCGAAGGCCGCGACCGAGGCAGTGAGCAAGGTACGCCGCGAAGGTTTGTGCATGACTGAATAACACACGTTTCATGCTGATATGTGCGGTATCTGGGGCGGCGCGTCTCGCGATCCGGGGGTCGTTTCACGGTCGCGGGCCGCTCCTTTGGCCAACAGATTGTCAGTGGCGGCTGCGAGCCTGCACAGCATGGATGCGCAGGAGTTCATGCACGGCCGGGTGTACGGCGCCGATCATGACGACGCCGGTCCGCGGCCGGACCGCACGTATGCGGAACTGGTCGGGGGCCCGCTGGACGGGTTGCTCCTCGACGTCACCGACCGGCCCGCCCGTTCCGAGGGGGAGCAGGTGGCACTGGTGACGGAGATAGGCCGTTACGGCCCTGGCGGCCGGGCGCTGTACGCCGCGCGGCGCGGCGACGGCCGTCGCTACGACTGGCGCGGGGACTCGCCGTGACGGCGAGCGGGGCTGCTTCAACGGCCCCTGGTCATACACGAGTTGGTGGGCCCAAGGGCGCAGGCCCCTGCCGTCGCACTGCCGGAGGGCAGGAGGTCGGGCAGGGCGGCCTGCGCTCAGGCGGTGTCGTCAGACGGTGCCGCTCTCCTTGATCATGACCTTCGCCGAGGGGCGGCCGCTCTGGCTGCCGAGGCTCTCGATCTTGTCGACGATGTCCTGTCCCTCGACGACCTCGCCGAAGACGACGTGCTTGCCGTCCAGCCACGGGGTCTTGACCGTGGTGATGAAGAACTGCGAGCCGTTGGTGTTCGGGCCCGCGTTCGCCATGCTCAGCAGGTACTTGCGGTCGTGCTTGAGGTTGAAGTTCTCGTCGGCGAACTTCTCGCCGTAGATGCTCTTGCCGCCGGTGCCGTTGCCCTTGGTGAAGTCGCCGCCCTGCAGCATGAACTCGGGGATGACCCGGTGGAAGCCGGAGCCCTCGTAGCCGAAGCCGTTCTGACCGGTGGCCAGCTCGCGGAAGTTCCTGGTGGTCTGGGGCACCACGTCATCGAACAGGGTGAACACGATCCGGCCGGCCGGCTCGTCGTCGATGGTGATGTCGAAGTACACGTTCTCGCTCATGGCGACCAATTTATCGCCAAGCGTCCGGTGAACCGACTCAAGGGGCCCGGCGTGTGAACGCCGCGCGCGCCCCCGCACCCCGGCGCGGACCGCTCTCCCGTTTCTGTGTACGCCGTTTCCCTCTGGCGCCCTGCGCGTTGGGCCGGACGGGTGAGCCGGCGCCGGAGGAGGGGCCGACCTGCCGGTGAGAAAGATCACCAAGTCTCTCCGCCCGCGCGCGGCGGAGAGGCCCTGGCGACCTGCTCGTGGCTCGCTCGGAGTTACAGCGGGTCCCCGAGCGGCCCGTGCTCCGTCTCCAGAGTGTCCGCCCAGTGGGCGAGCCAGTCCGGTTGCGTGCCGTCCGCGTCGGTGAAGCCGTACTCCTTGTACAGGCCCCAAGTGGCCAGGGCTCGACCGGACTTGGACATGATCGCGGGGTCGGCGGCCAGCGCGGCGACCGCTCTCCCCACGTACGCGGGGGTCTCGGAGTGGGCGAAGTGCGGGTCCCTGGCCGCGCCGTCGCGCCAGCTCGCCTCGGTGACGCCGAAGTTCTCCAACATGGCCTCGGAGCGCAGGAAACCGGGCGTGATGGCCACCGCCGCGATGCCGTGCGGCCTCAACTCCTCGGCCTGGGCGACGGCGAGGCGGATCACCGTGGACTTCGCGAGGTCGTAGAAGAAGGAGCCGCGGTAACGGGCGGTGTTGCCGTCGGTCACCTCCACCACCAGACCGCTCCCGCGCGCGACCATCAGCGGAAGGGCGAACCGGCTGGTGATGATGTGGGTGTCGACCGCCCGCCGCAGCAGTCGCATGCCGGTGTCCAGGTCCTGCTCCCACAGGGGCCGCTCCCAGTCGGCCCAATGGTCCGCGCCCCACACGGAGTTGACCAGGATGTCGAGCCGGCCGTCCTGGTCCGCCGCGATCCGGTCGACCAGTGCGCGGACCTCCTCCGGGCGGCTGTGGTCGGTGCGCACCGGGATGCCGGTGCCCCCGGCCGCGGTGATCCGCTCGGCGGTGTCCTCGATGGTCTCCGGGCGGTCCAGGTCGGAGCGTCCGGCCTTGCTGGTCCGGCCGGTGACGTACACGGTGGCGCCCGCGGCGCCGAGTTCCACGGCAATGCCCCGGCCGCCGCCCCGGGTACCTCCCGCGACCAGGGCCACCTTTCCGGCGAGCGGCTGTGCGTCGTCGGTCATGCTTCCTCCGCAGTCGGGTCGTCAGGGGACAGGGCGTACGGCGACAGGACGGCGCCGAGTGCGCGCCGCAGTCGGTGCGGCAGGGTGCCCTGCCGGTCGAGGGCCCAGGTCAGGCCCGTACCGGCGAGGACGGCCTGGACGGTGGCGGTCAGGGATGCCGTGTCCGTCTCCGGGCGCAGTTCCTCCTCGGCCACCGCCTCGGTCAGCAGGGTCCGGACGGCGGTTTCCTGTGCCCGGTGGATCGTCAGGGCATGCTCGTGCAGCTGGGGATCGGTCAGGTCCATGCACAGGAACGCGAGATGGTTGGCAAAGCTCTCCGGCGTCGTCATGGGGGCCATCGACTCCACGGCCAGCGCTTCGAGCGCCGCCAGGGGGGAGGCGTGCCCGTCGCGCAGGCCGTCGTAGCGGGCGTCCGCGGCGCGCGCGGACTGCTCGGCCAGTGCCACCAGGAGGCCGTGTTTGGATCCGAAGCGCTGAACGAGCGTTCCGGGCACGAGCCCCACCTCGCCGGCCACCGCGGCCAGCGTCAGGCCCGCCGGGCCCACGCGGCCGATCACCTCGGCCGCCGCACGCAGGATCACCGCATCATCGACCCCTCGAGGACGTCCCGCCACTCTTGGCCTCCTTTATAAATGCCCGTTCATTTATTAAAGCACGACACCTCGGCCGGACAACCCCGGCGGCAGCGTCCGGCAGCACGCACCCGCCGGGGCGTACTCGCGTACCCAGGCCCCGACGAGGAAAGATGAGACGTTCAGCGACCCACCAACCCCCGCGGAGGAACGGACCCATGCCGCACGAACGAGCGGGCCAGCCTGCCGGTCCCGACGATCTGGTCGACGTGGCCCGGCTGGTCACGGCGTACTACGCACTGCACCCCGACCCGGCCGAGCCGGGGCAGCGGGTGGCGTTCGGTACGTCGGGACACCGCGGATCGTCACTGGCGAGCGCGTTCAACGAGGACCACATCGCCGCCACCAGCCAGGCGATCTGCGAGTACCGCGCCGCCCAGGGCACCGACGGGCCCCTCTTCCTCGGGGCCGACACCCACGCGCTCTCCGAGCCCGCGAAGGTCACCGCACTCGAGGTGTTCGCCGCGAACGGCGTGACGGTGCTGATCGACAGCGCGGACGGCTACACCCCCACGCCGGCGGTGTCGCACGCGATCCTCACGTACAACGGGGGCCGCACCTCGGGTCTGGCGGACGGTGTGGTGGTCACGCCGTCGCACAACCCGCCCGCCGACGGCGGCTTCAAGTACAACCCGCCGAGCGGCGGCCCGGCCGCCTCCGACGCCACCGCCTGGATCCAGGACCGGGCCAACCGAATCATCGCGGGCGGCATGAAGGACGTACGGCGCATCCCCTACGCCCGCGCGCTCGCCGCGCCCACGACACAGCCGTACGACTTCCTGGGCACCTATGTCGCCGACCTGCCGAGCGTGCTGGACCTCGACGCGATCCGGGCGGCCGGAGTGCGCATCGGCGCCGATCCGCTCGGCGGGGCGTCCGTGGCCTACTGGGGCCGGATCGCCGAGCAGCACGGGCTCGACCTGACCGTGGTCAACCCCCACACCGACCCCGCCTGGCGGTTCATGACGCTGGACTGGGACGGGCAGATCCGGATGGACTGCTCGTCGCCGTACGCGATGGCCTCGCTCATCGGGCAGCGCGACCGCTTCGACATCGCCACCGGCAACGACGCCGACGCCGACCGGCACGGCATCGTCACCCCGGACGCGGGGCTGATGAACCCCAACCACTACCTCGCCGTCGCCATCTCCTACCTCTACCGCCACCGCGAGCAGTGGCCGGCGGGCACCGGGATCGGCAAGACGCTCGTGTCGTCGTCGATGATCGACCGCGTCGCAGCCGACCTCGGCCGTGAACTGGTCGAGGTCCCGGTCGGGTTCAAGTGGTTCGTGGACGGGCTGGCCGACGGGACGATCGGGTTCGGCGGTGAGGAGTCGGCCGGCGCGTCCTTCCTGCGCCGGGACGGCTCGGTGTGGACGACGGACAAGGACGGCATCCTCCTGGCCCTCCTGGCGTCGGAGATCACGGCCGTCACGGACAAGACGCCGTCCGAGCACTACGCCGACCTGACCACCCGCTTCGGCGAACCCGCGTACGCGCGCATCGACGCCCCGGCGACCCGCGAGGAGAAGGCCCTCCTCGCGAAGCTCTCTCCCGCCCAGGTCACCGCCGAGACCCTGGCCGTAGAACCTGTCACCGCCGTCCTCACCGAGGCCCCGGGCAACGGCGCCCCCATCGGCGGCATCAAGGTGACCACGGAGAACGCCTGGTTCGCGGCCCGCCCCTCCGGCACCGAGGACGTCTACAAGATCTACGGTGAGTCGTTCCTCGGGCCCGACCACCTGGCCCGGGTGCAGGAGGAGGCCAAGGCGGTGGTCCTGGCGGCGCTCGGCGGCTGACGACTCGTCGGCCGCCGCGTGGCCGTGCCTGCTCAGGGGTGATTCGGGCCCTTGGCGCGGGGGCGGGAGATCTGTTCACGGGCCGTCTGCCAGCGTGAGCGCGCCTGCGCGACCACGCTGTCCCACTCGCTGCGGACCTCGCGGTCCGAGGGACGGTGGCCCGCACGGATCCGCGTCAGCTCGTCCCACACCTCCCGCCCCAGCGCCGCCGACCCGACAAGGACGACCATGCCGCCGAAGAGAACCGAGATCATCGCGAAGACGGCTCCGACCGCGCCGTAGCGCTCGGTGGAGGAGTTGAACAGGCGGGGGAGATAGACACTCGCCCCCACCGAGTAGACCGCCGTCAGGACGGCCGCGAGCAGCGCGAACGGGAGCAGTTCCCGCCAGGTGAGCCGCCCGGCGGACAGCAGCCGGCCGCTCCAGAGGAGGAAGACGACGGTCACCGGCACATTGCACGCCGAGGCCACCAGGTCCAGGCGGCTCTTGCCCAGCGCCGTGTAGAGCCACGCGTTGACCACCAGATAGCCGCCCAGCACGAGGATCCACCACAGGCCGTTGCGGGTGTTGCGCACGCTGAGGGGCCTGAGCTCCCAGGTCTGCTCGAACAGCCGTTGCGCGGCCCTCGCGAAGCTCAGCAGCGAGATCATCAGGAACACGACCCCGAAAGCGCTCACGCTCGCCGAAGTGGCGTCCACGGGGGAGAAGAGGTACTTGACCGAGTCGGCGCCTTCGCCGGTGAGGCCGTAGCGGTGGATGATCCGGTCCGCGATGTCCTGGCCGCTGATGCTGTACAGGACGGCACCGCCGAGGATCATCAGCGGCACCAGAGCGGTCAGCGCGCTGGACGCCAGCGCCATCGAGCGGTCGAAGCCCACGATCCGCTGGAAGCGGCTCACGACGCGCAGCGCGAAGGCGGGACGCAGCCAGAACGTCAGCGTTCTGACGAGGCGTTCACGGTTGATCCCCGACGTGCTGCCCTCCGTCGCACTCAGGACCTGTACGGGCCATGCCACCCTACGAGACCGGTTCTGCGCAGGGCGGCGACGACACGGGTGGGAACGGGCGCGCGCGGGTACCCAGCCATGCGTGGCACTGTCAATGTGATGTTTGCCGCCTTCAGTAGCTTGTCCGCGCGCCCCTAACGTTGCGGCGTGGCAGGGCACGCGCGCGGCCGACACGATGGTGTTCGTCGCCGACGGCTGAAGGGGTCGAGGATGTTCCGCAAGGTGCTGGTCGCCAACCGTGGAGAGATCGCGATTCGGGCGTTCCGCGCCGGCTATGAGCTGGGTGCACGCACGGTGGCCGTCTTCCCCTACGAGGACCGCAATTCGCTGCACCGGCTGAAGGCCGACGAGGCGTACGAGATCGGCGAACCGGGCCACCCGGTGCGCGCCTACCTCTCCGTCGGGGAGGTCGTGGACGCCGCGCGCCGGGCCGGCGCGGACGCCGTCTACCCGGGCTACGGGTTCCTGTCCGAGAACCCGGAGCTGGCCCGTGCCTGCGAGGAGGCGGGCATCACCTTCGTCGGGCCCGACGCGGACACCCTCGAACTGACCGGGAACAAGGCGCGGGCGGTCGCCGCCGCCCGCGCGGCCGGCGTCCCCGTGCTGGGGTCCTCCGCCCCGTCCACCGACGTCGACGAACTGGTTCGCGCCGCCGAGGACATCGGGTTCCCGGTGTTCGTGAAGGCGGTCGCGGGCGGCGGCGGCCGCGGCATGCGCCGCGTCGAGGACGCCGGTCAGCTGCGCGAGTCCATCGAGGCGGCCTCCCGTGAGGCGGCGTCCGCGTTCGGCGATCCCACCGTCTTCCTGGAGAAGGCGGTCGTCGACCCGCGCCACATCGAGGTGCAGATCCTCGCCGACGGACACGGCGACGTCATCCACCTCTTCGAGCGGGACTGCTCGCTGCAGCGCCGCCACCAGAAGGTGATCGAGCTCGCTCCCGCGCCCAACCTGGACCCGGAGCTGCGCGACCGGATCTGCGCGGACGCGGTCCGCTTCGCCCGCGAGATCGGCTACCGCAACGCGGGCACCGTGGAGTTCCTGCTCGACCGGGACGGCAACCACGTCTTCATCGAGATGAACCCGCGCATCCAGGTCGAGCACACGGTCACCGAGGAGGTCACCGACGTCGACCTGGTGCAGGCGCAGATGCGGATCGCGGCCGGCGCGTCACTGGCCGACCTCGGGCTCTCCCAGGACGCGATCACCCTGCGCGGCGCCGCGCTCCAGTGCCGTATCACCACCGAGGACCCGGCCAACGGCTTCCGCCCGGACACCGGCCGGATCAGTGCCTACCGCTCGCCCGGCGGCTCGGGCATCCGCCTCGACGGCGGAACCACCCACGCGGGTACGGAGATCAGCGCCCACTTCGACTCGATGCTGGTCAAACTCACCTGCCGCGGCCGGGACTTCAAGGCCGCCATCGACCGCGCCCGGCGTGCCGTCGCCGAGTTCCGCATCCGCGGCGTCGCCACCAACATCCCCTTCCTGCAGGCTGTGTTGGACGACCCGGACTTCCAGGCCGGGCGCGTGACGACGTCGTTCATCGAGCAGCGCCCGCACCTGCTCACCGCGCGCTCCTCCGCCGACCGCGGCACCAAGCTGCTCACCTACCTCGCCGACGTCACGGTGAACAAGCCGCACGGTGAACGGCCCCACCTGATCCACCCCTCCACCAAGCTGCCCCCGCTGCCCGCCGGCGAGCCGCCCGCGGGCTCCCGGCAGCGGCTCGCCGAGCTCGGCCCCGAGGGCTTCGCCGGCTGGCTGCGCGAGTCGCCCCTCGTCGGCGTCACCGACACCACCTTCCGCGACGCCCACCAGTCGCTCCTCGCCACCCGCGTGCGCACCAAGGACCTGCTCAACGTCGCCCCGGTGGTCGCGCGGACCCTGCCCGAGCTGCTGTCCCTGGAGTGCTGGGGCGGCGCGACGTACGACGTCGCCCTGCGTTTCCTCGCCGAGGACCCCTGGGAGCGGCTGGCCGCGCTCCGCGAGGCGGCGCCCAACATCTGCCTCCAGATGCTGCTGCGCGGCCGCAACACCGTCGGCTACACCCCGTACCCGACCGAGGTGACCGACGCCTTCGTGCACGAGGCCGCCGCCACCGGCATCGACATCTTCCGCATCTTCGATGCGCTCAACGACGTGGGTCAGATGCGGCCCGCCATCGACGCCGTACGGGACACCGGCACGGCCGTCGCCGAGGTCGCCCTCTGCTACACCGCCGACCTCTGCGACCCCTCCGAGCAGCTCTACACCCTGGACTACTACCTGCGTCTGGCCGAGCAGATCGTCGACGCCGGCGCCCATGTCCTCGCGGTCAAGGACATGGCGGGACTGCTACGCGCCCCCGCCGCGGCCAAGCTCGTGTCGGCCCTGCGCCGCGAGTTCGACCTGCCGGTGCACCTGCACACCCACGACACGTCGGGCGGTCAGCTCGCCACCTACCTCGCCGCGATCCAGGCGGGCGTCGACGCGGTGGACGGGGCCGTGGCATCCATGGCCGGTACGACCTCGCAGCCGTCCCTGTCGGCCATCGTGGCCGCCACCGACCACTCCGAGCACCCCACCGGCCTCGACCTGCAGGCCGTCGGTGACCTGGAGCCGTACTGGGAGGGCGTGCGCAGGATCTACGCGCCCTTCGAGGCGGGACTGGCCTCGCCGACCGGACGCGTCTACGACCACGAGATCCCCGGCGGGCAGTTGTCCAACCTGCGCACCCAGGCGGTCGCGCTCGGCCTCGGAGACCGCTTCGAGGACATCGAGGCGATGTACGCCGCCGCCGACCGCATGCTCGGCCGGCTGGTCAAGGTCACCCCGTCGTCCAAGGTGGTCGGCGACCTCGCCCTGCACCTCGTCGGCGCCGGGGTGTCCCCCGAGGACTTCGAGGCGACGCCGGGACGGTACGACATCCCGGACTCCGTCATCGGCTTCCTGCGCGGCGACCTCGGTACGCCGCCCGGGGGCTGGCCGGAGCCGTTCCGCACCAAGGCGCTGGAGGGCCGCGCCGCGGCCAAGCCCGTGCAGGAGCTCACCGCCGAGGACCGTACGAACCTGGAGAAGTCGCCGCGCCCGACGCTCAACCGGCTGCTCTTCCCCGGCCCGACGCGCGACTTCGACACGCATCGGCAGGCCTTCGGCGACACGAGCGTGCTGGACAGCAAGGACTTCTTCTACGGGCTGCGTCCCGGCGCCGAGTACGCCGTCGACCTCGAACCCGGCGTACGGCTCCTGATCGAGCTGCAGGCCGTCGGTGACGCCGACGAGCGGGGCATGCGCACGGTGATGTCCACGCTGAACGGCCAACTGCGGCCGATCCAGGTGCGCGACAAGGCCGCCGCCTCCGACGTCCCCGTGACCGAGAAGGCCGACCGGGCCGACTCAGGCCATGTGGCGGCGCCGTTCGCCGGTGTCGTGACGCTCGCGGTCGCCGAGGGCGACGAGGTGGAGAGCGGGGCGACCATCGCCACCATCGAGGCGATGAAGATGGAGGCCGCGATCACCGCCCCCAAGGCCGGCCGGGTGTCGCGCCTCGCCATCAACCGGATCCAGCAGGTGGAGGGCGGCGACCTCCTCGTCGAACTCGCCTGAGCGTCCGGGGTCCGTCCCGCACGGGGCGGACCCCGCGCCGGCGGTTGCCGCCGGAGGTCAGATCAGGCGCGGGCGCCGGTCGGCAGCATGGCCCAGACCGCCTTGCCCGCGGGGGTGCGCCTGGTCCAGCCCCAGTGGTCGGAGAGGGCCTCGACCAGGCGCAGACCGCGGCCGCGCTCGTCCAGGGGATCGGCCGAGTGCGGGTACAGGGGCGGGCTGTCGCTGGGATCGCTGACCGCGCACACCACGTGGGCGCTCCGGAGGGAGAGCCTCAGCCTCACGTCCGTCTCCTCGGCGGGGGCGTGCGGCGCGGCGTGGACGACGGCGTTGGCGACGAGTTCGGTGACGACGGCCACGACGTCGTCACCGCGGTGCTCCAACGCCCAGCCGTCCAGGGCGCGTCGGGTGAAGTCCCGTACCTCGGCGAGGCCTTCGCGGTCGGCGGTGACGCGCAGGACGACGGACCTGGGCGCGCGCGCAGGGAACGCACAGCCGTCCGGGGGGCCTTCCCAGGCGACACGGAGCGGGTTGGTCCGGTCCGTCTGCGAAACGTTCCTGTCGAGCGGACGGGGTGCTTCGCGCGCAGGTAGTGACACGGCCTCTCCCCGATGTGGCGTCAGGACGATGCGGTCCAACTTCCGTTGGTGCCCTGGCTATTATCCCCGCTGACGGTGGCGCGTACGCAATTTCACGTGAAATTGCACGCGCGTCGCGAACCGTGAGCGAGGAGAGTGCGATGGCAGCAGTACGCAACGGAGTACGGGCGAGCTCGCTGAACGCCCAGTGGATCAGGACCCGGCACGGCGGCACGGAGGACGACTGTCTCGAACTGGCCCCGCTGGCCGGCGGAGGGATCGCGGTACGCAACTCCCGCGACCCCGACGGTCCCGCCCTCGTCTACACCGAGGCCGAGGTGGCGGCCTTCCTGGCCGGTGCGAAGGAAGGCGAGTTCGACCACCTGCTGTGAGGCATCGGGGTGTTGCCCTAGCAGAGGCGGGCCACTCCTCCGAACTCGATCCATTCCTGCGTGAGTTGACGCGCGGTCACCTCACTGTCCGGGCGCCACGTGGACACCTCCACGAGGCCGGGCGCCAGGATGTCCATGCCCTCGAACAGCCCCGCCACGTCCTTCTCCTGCCGGACGCGGCCCCAGTGCCCCTGAGTGGCCTTGTCCATGAAGTCGGTGACGAAGCCGCGGACTTCGGGGTCCTCGCTCACCAGCTGGCACATCAGCACGTAACTGCCCGGCGCGAGCCGCTCGGTGACCCGGCTGACCACGGCCGGCGGCCCGTCGGTCTCGCTGTCCGGGATGCAGTGGAACACCGAGTTGAACAGCACGGCCACCGGCTGCGAGAAGTCGATCAGCCGCTGGGTGTCGGGGTGGGAGAAGATGGTGTCCGTGTCGCGCAGGTCGGCATGGATGACCGCCGTGCGGTCGTTCTGGTCCAGCAGGGCCCGGCCGTGCACGATCACCATCGGGTCGTTGTCGACGTACACGACGCGCGACTCCGGGTCGATCCGCTGGGCGACCTGGTGCACGTTGTCCTGGGTGGGCAGGCCGGAGCCGTGGTCCAGGAACTGGCGGATGCCGTGGTCCTCCGCCAGTGTCCTGACCACCCGCTGCAGGAAGCGCCGGTTGTTGAGGGCCAGGGCGCGGGTGCTGGGGACGACCTTGTCCAGCTCCTCGCAGGCCGCCCGGTCGGCCGCGTAGTTGTCCTTGCCGCCGAGGTAGTGGTCGTACATGCGCGCCGCCGTCGGAACGGAGGCGTCGATCTTCGTGGACAGCTGCTTCCCAGGTTCCATGACCTTCCCCAGCTCCGCGCGACGTCGAGCGGACCGGCCCGACTGGCAACACATACTAGGGAAAGGCAAGTTGTCGCTGCCAGGACTTCTGTCAGGTCGTGATCGAACGACGTACCGGACGCATGCGCTCAGGGTGCGGTGAAGAGGTTCGGGAAGCGGGGCGCGAGCCACGGCTTGCGTCCCCAGGACAGCACCCGGCCGCGCGCGAGGGCCTGCCACGGGCCCTGCCGGCCCAGCGCCATGAGCAGGAACGTGACGGGCTCGGTGAGGATGGTGCAGTCCGCACGGTCCAGCGGCTCGGGCGTCACGGCGACTGCGCCGTCGGTGAAGGCGACGCCGAACGCCGAACCACCCTGGATACGGAGCGTGTACCGCGCCGTGAACCCGGCGACGGCCGAGCTGTCGGCGACCCGCGGCATGACCGCCTGCAGGAAGGGGAGGCACAGTTCCACGCGGGCGCGATCGATCATGTGCGGTCGGCCCAGCGCGCGGGCGAGGTCGTAGCCGTGGCCCAGCATGTGCGTCAGGAGGTACGAGGCGAAAGTGGCCCGGTCCAGGGGTCCCAGAGGCGTGTTGAACGACAGGTCGTCGAGCACCTTCGGGGCTGTGGTGGACGCGCCGGTGTCATGGGCCGCGGCGGTGTCGCGGTCCGCGTCGTCGCGGGCGATGGCGTCCAGGAACGCCTCCGCCTGCTCCACGATCATCGCCGCCAGCGGCTCCCCCGCACGCTCCCCGAACACGGCGAGGCTCCGCTCGTTGGCCACGGCCAGGCTCTGGGGCGTGCCGTCGCCGTAGGGCCGTTCGTGCCCGGCCGCGACCTCGGCCATCAACTCGTTGGCCAGCGCCAGGTGGGCGGCCGCCTCCCCGACCGACCACTCCGAATCCGGTACCGCTATGCCCGTGTCGGCGGCACCGCGCAGCAACGCGGCGATGTCACCGGCGGTCTCGCGTATCGCCTGCCCGAGCCCCTCCGGCAAGGTACCCCTGGTGTCCAGACCCGTTCCCGGTTCCACCCCGACCGCTCCCCTTCCACCGGCCGCGCCGATTGCGCGCACACAGCGCGGTACCCAACCAGACGCACGGGGTGGGCCACAAGCCGCGCAAGCCTGGAGGAGCAGGTGAGGAGGGGAAGGGGCGGCCTTGTCCTCCCGCTACTGCAGTTCGGCTTCCAGCGCCTGCTCGTTGAGCGCCTTCTCGCGCTGGTTCACGATGAGGAAGGCGCCCACGGTGCTCGCCGCGAACGCGAGGAGCATCAGCGGGGGACGGTTGAGGCGGTGGCGAGTGAGCTGGTCCAGCGAGAGGCGGCCCGGGCCGGCCAGCCCGAGACACGCGGCCATGAAGCCGAGGTAGGCCGGGTACTCGTAGCCGCCGGCGGTGGCGAAGAAGCCGGCCTTGCGGTGGACCGCGACGGCACCGGCCATGGCGCCGGCCGCCGCGGCACCCGCGACCGGCGTGGCGAGGCCGAGTGCGAGCAGCAGGCCACCGCCCGCCTCGCCGGCTCCCGCAGCGATCGCGGCCGGCTTGCCGGGCCAGAAGCCCATGGACTCCATCCCCTTCGCGGTGCCCTCGATGCCGTGACCGCCGAACCAGCCGAACAACTTCTGCGTGCCGTGTGCGAAGAGCACGCCGCTGGTACCGAGGCGCATAGCCAGCAGTCCGAGATCCTTGCGGGAGAGGTGGGCCATGGCGGGGTCCTTCCGTGAGTCGAGGAGTCTGTTCCAGTGTTCGACGGGGGCGGCCCGTCCGCTGCTCGGGTTGGGCCAGACAGGGCGTTGCCGGGCCGAATCGCTTCGCCCACCTCATCCGCATCACCGGAATCCCCCGGTTCACTCCGTGTTGGCGTGCGCCTTGCGGGCCGTTTCGTTGTCCACGGCCAGCAGGTCGGCGAGCCGGAGCGCGACGACGTCGAGGGCGAGGTGAGTGGCCTGGTCGAACAGGCTCGACAGGGGTTGGATGCTCGCGGCCTCGCCCGGCCTGCGGTGCTTGGTGGCCGCGGGGATGACGAGGCGGCTCTTGGCGAGACCGGCCAGCGGGGAGTCGGCTGCGGTGGTCACGGCGTGCACCTGAGCTCCGACGCGGACCGCCTGCTCGGCCACGCGGACCGTCCCGGCCGTGGTGCCCGAGCCGGAGACCGCGACCACCGTGTCGCCCGGTGCGACGGCCGGCGTCGTGGTCTCGCCGATGACGTGGACGCGGAGGCCGAGGTGCATGAGCCGCATCGCGAAGGCCTTCGCCATGAACCCCGAACGCCCCTCGCCGGTCACGAAGACGCGGTCGGCCCGCAGCAGCGTCTGCGCCAGGGATTCCAACGAGGCCTCGTCGATGGCGGCGAGCACTCCGGTGACTTCCGCGAGGACGGTGTCTTTGAGGTGAGGGGTGGCGGCGATGCCGGGGGTGGCGTGGTCGGTCATGGTGTGCTCGGTTCTCTTTCTCGTGTCGCTTGTGTCGCTCGTGATGCCGAGTCGGGCTTGCGTGGGCGCTACGGCCGATCGCCCGCTGCCGCTCGCGCGAGGCGGCGGGCGGCTTCCAGTGGGTCCGTGGCAGCCGTCACGGCCGAGCCGACGATCACGCGGAGGTCGCGGGCTCCGGCGAACCGGGGCAGGTCGTCGGGCGTGAGTCCGCCCGCCACCGCGATGCGGCGCTCGCGGCTCCACGGGCCGAGGAGGGCCAGCGGATCGGCTCCGGTGTGCTGTGCGTCCTTGCCGACGTGCGCGGCGAACACGGCCTGCGCGGGCAGCAGGGAGGCGAGCTCGATGCGGCGTTGCGCGGTGGTCTCCATCAGGTCGACGATGACCTCGCCGCCTCGCTCGTCCGCGAGGCCCGCGGCCTTGAGGAGGGTCGCGTCCGCGGCTACGCCCAGCACACTCACCGAGGAGGCCCCGGCCTCGTACGCCAGGGAGAACTCGAACGCGGCGTCGTCGGCCGTCTTGAGGTCGGCGACCACCGGCACGCCCGCGGCCGCCTCGACGACCCGGCGGACGGACTCCATCCCGTACTTCTTGACGAGAGAGGTGCCCACCTCGATCCAGTCGGTGTGGGGCGCGACTGAGGCGGCGATCCGTACGGCCTGCTCCAACGGCATGCGGTCGAGGGCGATTTGTGTCTGTAGGGCCATGAAGCCTTGTCCTGTTGCTGTCGCTGTCGGTCTTGCTTCGGTCTCGGTCTTGTTTTTGTGTCCGTGTACGGCGATGGGTGTCAGGCCGCCGCGTGTGCGGCGAGGAACCTCGTGAGGCCCGACCGGGTCGGCAGCCCGTCGCTGTCGCCGCGCCGTGTGGTGGCCAGGGCGCCGACCGCGGCCGCCCGGCGCAGGCTCTCGGGCGCGTCGAGGGCGTCCAGGTGCGCGCTGATCAGCCCGGCCGCGAAGCCGTCGCCGGCGCCGACGGGGTCGACGGACTGGACGGGGAACACCGGCTGGACGCAGCAGCCGTCGTCCTCGAACAGCAGGGCTGCTCCGCGTGCGCCGTCCTTGACGACGACGCGGCGCGCCCCGGCCGCCTGGTAGAAGCGGGCGATGCCGGCGGCGTCGTCGCACCCGGTGAGCAGCCGGCCTTCCGTGAGGCCCGGCAGGACCCAGTCGGCGCGGGACGCCAGCTCGTTGACGACGCGGACCATCTCCGCGCGGTCGGGCCACAGCACCGGCCGCAGGTTGGGGTCGAAGGAGATGCTGAGCCCGGCCGCACGGGCCTGCTCCAGCGCCTCGAACGCGAAGGACCGCGCGGTCGGCGACAGGGCGGGCGGGATGCCGGTCAGGTGCAGGTGCCGTGCGCCGGTCAGCCGGTCCGTGGCCGCCGCGGTGGGGGAGAGCAGGCTGCCGGCGGAGGCGCGGCGGAAGTAGGCGACCTCCGGATCGCCCACCTCGGCGCGGCCCTTGAGCTGGAAACCCGTCGGGGCCCGCGGGTCGACGCTGACCGCTCCGGTGTCGATGCCCTCGCCCCGCAGCGCGGACAGGACGTACGCACCGAAGGGATCGTCGCCGACGCGGCCGATCCAGGCGGTGGCGTGCCCCAGCCGGGCGAGCCCGGTCGCGACGTTGACCTCGGCACCGGCGAGGGCGCGGGCGTAGCGGTCGGCCTGCGCGAGGGGGCCGTACTCCTCGGCACGGAACATAACCATCGCCTCGCCGAACGTCACGACGTCCAGAGGGGGTTGGGGCGGCACGGCGGGGTTCACGGGCACGCGGTGTCTCCGGAGGGGATCGGGGTGGGGACGTGCCGGTCGGGGGCGCGGCCCACGGGATTGGCCAGGGTGCCGATGGCGGGAGCGCTCGCCGAGACGCTCCCGCCCGCACGCAGTGGCCCGGTCTCTCCCGGCGCGCCCGTGAGGACGACGTCGCCGGGGCCGAGCGGAAGGTATCCGGCGAGGTGGCAGAGGATCTCGGCCACGCCGCGCGCGAGGTGGGCGGTCGAGCCGGGGGACAGCTCGACACCGTCGATGCTCAGCCGTACTTCGACGTCCGTGGCGTCGAGGTCGGTTTCGATCCACGGTCCCAGCGGGGTGAACCCGTGCCCGGACTTGGCGCTGGTCCACAGCGGGTCCGACTGCTGCAGGTCGCGGGAGGTGACGTCGTTGGCGATCGTGTACCCGAACACGGCCTCGTGGACGGTCTGTTCGGTGTGCCCGGTGAGCGACGCGGCGAGGACGACGGCGAGTTCGGCCTCGGCCTCCACCCGCTCCGACCCCGCCGGCAGCCGGACGGGCACGCCCGGCCCGACGACCGAGCGCGGGGGCTTGAGGAAGGCCTGCGGCGGCCGGAGCCGGTCGGCGAGGCCCGTGTTGTGGGCCATGCCGACGACGGTGCGGGGCACCACGGGAGCGAGCAGCCGGGCGTCGGCCAGGGCCACCCGCCGGCCGAGCCGCCGCAGCGGGCGGCCGGCGGGGGAGCCGTACGACGGGGAGAAGCGAGCGGTGTACGGCGCGGTGGCGGCCGGCTCGGCGAAGGGGTCGGCTATCAGCTCCGCGACCTGGCCGTCGAGTACGGCGTAGTCGACACCGTCGGCGTGCGCGAGGCGTGCGATGCGCATCCGGTCTCCCTTATGCCTGCGCCGGTTCGGACGCGGTGACTCCGGCGGTCCGCGGGGTCTTGGCGGCGACGGTGAGCACGGCCGCGACGGCCAGGCAGCCGGCCATGGTCAGGAAGGCGGCGGCGGTGGAGCCGGTGACGTCGTTGAGCATGCCGATCAGGTAGCTGCCCGCGAACCCGCCCAGCGCGCCGAAGGAGTTGATGAGCGCCACCGCGGCGCCGCTGACCCCCTGCGGCAGGAACTCCGGGATGGCCGCGAAGAACGGTCCGTACGGCGCGTACATCGCCGCCCCGGCCACGCACAGCAGCGGATACGACAGCCAGAACTGGTCGCCCAGCAGATACGAGCCGTAGAAGGCGAGGGCGGCCAGCAGCAGCCACGGCCACACGAACCGGGCGCGGCGCCCGGTGCGGTCGGAGGCGCGGCTGTTGAGCAGCATGGCCACGCAGGCGAGGAGGTAGGGAGCGGCGGAGATGAGGCCGGTGGTGCCGATGCCCTCGTCGCTGCCGGCCTTGACGATGGACGGCAGCCAGAACACGAAGCCGTACACGCCCAGGCTCCACAGGAGGTACTGCACGCTGAGCAGGATGACGCCGGGGGAGCGCAGCGCGGCCCCGTAACCGCGCACGCGGGGCAGATGGCGCTGCTCGGCGGCGAGCGCGTCCTGGAGGTCGGTGCGCTCGGCGTCGGTGAGCCAGGTGGCGTCGGCGGGCCAGTCGTCGATGAGGCGGTGGAACACCCAGGCCCAGATGATGGCGGGGACGCCCTGCGCGATGAACATGCCGCGCCAGCCCACCCATTCGGTGAGGTAGCCGGAGACGACGGTGAGCCACAGCACGGTGGCGGGGTTGCCGAGGATCAGCCAGGTGTTGGCGCGGCCGCGCTCGCGGGCGGTGAACCAGTGCGTGATGTAGATGACCATCGCCGGCAGTACGGCGGCCTCGGAGACGCCGAGGACGAAACGTACGGCCATCAGCACGTGGACGTTCGGGATCAGGCCCTGCGCCGCGGCGAGTACGCCCCACACGGCGAGGCAGCCGACGATGAGCCGCTTGACGCTGCGTCGCTCGGCATAGACCGCGCCGGGTATCTGGAAGAGGAAGTAGCCCAGGAAGAACAGCGAACCGAGCAGGGCCGAGACGGTGCCGGTGATGTGCAGGTCGTCGGCCATGCCGCCGGCCGCGGCGATGGAGAAGTTGGAGCGTTCGAGGTAGGCGAAGCTGTAGGTGACGAAGACGACCGGCATCAGCCGCGTCCAGCGCCGGGCGCTGAGCGTCGGGGGCGTGTGGCCGGGTGCGGGTGGGGCCGCGGGGGGACGGGTCGACATCGGGGGGCCTCTCTTCCGGGGCGTCGTTGCCAGCCGTTGCATCACGCGTACGAGGGTGCATTGAGGGCGCGCTTTGAGGGCGCAGATTTGCCACTATGTGGCAAGTGATGCCGCAGCTCGGGAAGTTGGGAAGAGCCTGGAGTGGCGGCGACGCCCATGTCAATGGCAGGTTCCAAAAAACGGCAAGTGTTGCCACCATGCGGAAAGAGTGTGCTTGGATGGCCGCATGAGTGCCCCCACCACCGCTTCGGACATGGTCGGCAAGGCCCTGCGCGTCCTGACCCTGCTGGGCGGTCACCCCGGCGGGGTGACCCTCTCCGAACTCGCCCGCGTCTCGGGCTATCCGACGAGCACGTGCTATCGGCTGCTGAAGTCACTGGGCCGGGACCACTTCGTGGCCTTCGACGCGCGCACGAAGCAGTACACGCTCGGCCTGCGCGTCTACCAGCTGGGCCAACAGGTCTCCCAGGCACACGGGTTCACCGGAGTCGCCCTGCCCGTCATGCGCCGGCTCGCCGAACTCTCCCGCGAGGCCGTGCTGATGTCCGTCCTCGACGGCGACCGGCAGCTCTACATCCACTACGTGCCGGGGCCCCAACAGGTCAGCGTGCGCGGCGAACCCGGCAGACACGGCCCGGTGCACTGCACCTCGATGGGCAAGGTCCTCGTCGCCTTCGCCCCGCGCGAGGAGCGCGAGAAGCTCCTCGACACGCTCGAACTCACGCCCCTGGCACCCAACACGATCACCGACCGGCACCGCTTCCGCGCCGAGATCGACAAGGTCAGGGCCGAGCGTCACGCCGTAGCGGACGAGGAGCACGAGGCGGGCATCCGGGCGCTCGGCGTGCCGATCGTCGGCCCGGACGGCACCGCCCGCGCCGCCCTGTCCATCGCCGCCCCCGCCTTCCGCATGCCGGTCTCCGACCTCCTCGGCCTGCGCCTCGCGCTGACCAACGCGGCTCACGAACTGGCGGTCGCGCTGCCGACCGGACCGTACTGAGGGAGCGGTGGGACAACGGCCGGATCAGTCGTTCGGTGTGGGTCCGGGCGGGGCCGCCGCCGGGCCGTGCGCCCCGGCGAGGAACCGTCGCCGGTCGACGATCGCCCGGTCGATCTCGCCTCGCGCGACGGTCGCTCCCGAGTCGTCGACGGCCCGTACGGGGAAGGTGAGCCGACCGCCGGACGTGGCGGCGGCCGGCGGCTCGGCGGTGACCTCCACCCGGGCGCCCACCCGTGTGGCACGCAGATGCTCGACACGGATCGCGGTCCCCACCGTCGTCCGGCCCATGACGGTGAACGGCGCGGCCGCCCGCACGGTTTCCGCCTCCAGCCAGGAGATCAGCCGCGGGGTGGCCAGCACCGGAACGTCACCACTGCCCAGCATCACCGCGGTATCGGCATCGGTCACCTCATGGATCATGACACCACGCTAGCGCTACGACCCCCGTGACGCCGTCACGGCGTGACGAGGGCCGTAACACTCGCGTTCTCTCAGCCCTCTTCCTTGTCGGGGTGGCGCACGCTCAGGTGCAGCGCGCCGTCCACCACGTCGGCCACGATGGTGTCGCCCTTGTCGGCCTCGCCCGCGAGCACCAGCGAGGCGATCCGGTTGTCGAGCTCGGACTGGATGGTGCGGCGCAGCGGACGGGCGCCGAACTCCGGCTTGTAGCCGTGCTCGACCAGGAGCTTCTTCGCGGCCTCGGTGACCTCCAGCTCGAAGCCCTGCGCCCGCACCCGCCTCCTGCTCCGCTCCAGCAGCAGGTCGACGATGTGCCCCAGGTCCTCCTGCGTCAGCCCGTGGAACACGATGGTGTCGTCGATGCGGTTGAGGAACTCCGGCGGGAACTTCCCCTGCAGCACCGACATCAGCTGGTCGCGGATCTCGTCCACGTTGCCCTGGTGGGACAGGATCAGCTGCGAGCCGATGTTGCTGGTCAGGATCACCACGGTGTTGCGGAAGTCCACGGTGCGGCCCTGGGCGTCGGTCAGCCGGCCGTCGTCGAGGACCTGCAGCAGCGTGTGGAAGACGTCCGGGTGAGCCTTCTCGACCTCGTCGAAGAGGACGACGCTGTACGGCTGGCGGCGCACCTTCTCGGTGAGCTGCCCGGCCTCCTCGTAGCCGACGTATCCGGGCGGCGAGCCGACCAGCCGCGAGACCGTGTGCTTCTCCTGGAACTCGCTCATGTCGAAGCGGATCAGCCGGTTCTCGTCGCCGAAGAGCAACTCGGCCAGCGCCTTGGCCAGTTCCGTCTTGCCCACCCCGGTGGGGCCGAGGAAGAGGAAGGAGCCCACGGGGCGGCCCGGATCGCCCATGCCGGCCCGGCTGCGCCGCACCGCCTGCGAGATGGCGAGGACCGCCTCGTCCTGGCCGACGACGCGGTCGTGCAGCGCGTCCTCCAGCTTGAGCAGCCGCTCCTTCTCGCTCTCCGTCAGCTGCGAGACGGGGATGCCGGTCCTGCGGGAGACGATGTCGGCGATGTCGTGCTCGGTGACCGTGACGACGCCCTCGCGGCGCTCCTCGACCTGCGTGATCTCGTTCTCCAGCTCGGCGATCCGCGCCTTGAGCTCCTTGGCCCGGTCGAACTCCTCGCTCCGTACGGCCTCGTCCTTCTCCCGGCCCAGCCGGGCCAGGCGGTCCTCGCGCTCCTGGACCTCCGTGGACTTGCCGCGCGAGCGCAGCCGTACCCGGGCACCGGCCTGGTCGATCAGGTCGATGGCCTTGTCGGGCAGGAAGCGGTCGGCGATGTAGCGGTCGGACAGCTCGGCCGCCGCGACCAGCGCCTCGTCGGTGAACCGCACCTGGTGGTGCGCCTCGTAGGCGTCGCGCAGGCCCTCCAGGACCTGGATGGTCTCCGCGACCGTGGGCTCCGGCACCTGCACCGGCTGGAACCGGCGCGCCAGGGCGGCGTCCTTCTCCACGTACTTGCGGTACTCGTCGAGCGTGGTGGCACCCACCACGTGCAACTCGCCCCGGGCCAAGGCCGGCTTGAGGATGTTGCCCGCGTCCATGGAGCCCTCGCCGCCGGAACCGGCGCCCACGACGGTGTGCAGCTCGTCGACGAAGACGATCACGTCGTCGGAGGCGGAGGTCACCTCGTCGATGACCTTCTTCAGGCGCTCCTCGAACTCGCCGCGGTACTTGGCCCCGGCCACCATCCCGGCCAGGTCCAGCTCGACGACCCGCCTGCCCTCCAGGGTCTTCGGTACGTCCCCTGCGACGATGCGCTGGGCCAGGCCCTCCACGATGGCGGTCTTGCCGACGCCGGGCTCGCCGATCAGCACCGGGTTGTTCTTGGACCGGCGGGAGAGGATCTCGACCGTCTCCTCGATCTCCTCACCGCGGCCGACGACCGGGTCGAGCCGCCCGGACTTCGCCTCGGCGGTGAGGTCACGGCCGTACTCGTCCAGGGTGGGCGTCTGGCTGGGTTCCTGCGGGGACTCGGCGCGGGCCGCGGACTCCGCGCCCCGGGCCACCTGTTCGGTGTCCACCCCGAGGTTGCGGGCGACCGCCCCGGCCTGGTCGTTGCTGGGGTCGAGCAGCGCCTGCAGGATGTGCTCCGGCCCGATGTACGAGGCGCCGGTCGCCTGCGAGCGGGCGTGCGCGCCGATCAGGACGCGCTTGGCGGCGGGGGTGAGGCCCGGCTCCGCGGAGGGCGTGCCGCTGCCGGCGCTCAGCGCCCCCTCGAGTTCCTTGGCCAGCGCGTCGGGGTCCGTCCCGGCGCGGGCGAGCAGCGAGCGCGAGGGCTCGACCTGTGTGGCCGCCCACAGCAGGTGCTCGGTGTCCAGGTCCTCGCTGCCGTCCTCCGCCGCCCGCTGCGAGGCGCGCGCGATCAGCTCACGCGAGGACTCGGTCAGCAGGCGTCCGACGGGGACGCGTTGGACGGCGGGCGGCGAGGACGCCGCGGATATGCCGAAGAAGCGGTTCAGCAGATCGGAGAAGGGATCCGGTGACCCGAACGAATCGAACGACCCGAAAGAACCCGCAGGTGGCACTGACATGCGAAAACTCCCTTCTCGACCCCCCTGTTCGAAGCCCCAGCTAAACACAGGGATCTGTCGACTTCCCAGAGATCAGCAGAATCCCGGTGCGAATCAACGCAGTTCACCGGTGCTTTCGCCGGGGTTCGCCGAGTGGTGATCGCCGTCGTCACCGGGGCTCGTGATGGAGCCGCTCCAGCAGGAGATAGGCACGCTGCTCCGCGGCCGCGAGTTCGGCGGGGTCGATGCCGGCCGGCCACAGTTCCCCCGCCGCGGCGTCGTCGGCCTCGCGCAACTCCACCACCGTCACGGCCAGATGCACCTGGACGACCGGGAGCGGCGGACCGGCGCGGTCGGTCAGCGCGCGCTCCGCCCGCTCGGCCGCCTCGGTGCACGCGGCCAGCGCCCGCTCGACCCGCACCGCGGCCTGGTCGTGGACCACCAGGAGCGCGCAGCCCAGCCCGACGGCGATGCCCAGGACGCTGCCCAGCACCCGGTCGTGGACCAGGTCTCCGGCGGCCGCGGGGGCGGCCAGGTCGCTCAGCAGCAGTGCCAGCGGGGTGAGGAAGACGACGCCGAGGCCGTAGTTGCGGACCACCACGTACTCCAGCAGAAACTCCAGCAGCACGATCACCAGGGCGAGTTCGACGGGCTGCGGGTCCGCGGCCAGCACACCGAGCGCGAGCAGCAGCCCGACGACCGTGCCGAGGGTGCGCTGGACGGCACGCTGCGCCGTGGTGCGGACGTTGACCGCGTGCAGCACGGCGGCGGCCGAGATCGCCGCCCAGTAGCCGTGCTCCAGGCCCAGGGCGACGGCGAGCCCGCCCGCCACGCCGGTGCCGAGGGTCATCCGCAGCGCGGGAACGGCCAGGACCGCCAGGTGACCTGGACCTCCGGGGCGGCGTCCCACCAGCAGTTCGGCCGCGCGCCGGGCGGCGGGATCGACCTGCGCCACGGCCGTCTCCGCCACGCAGCAGACCGCGCCCTGGCCTGCCGTGGTGGACGGGGGCGCCAGCTCGGGCAGCGCCTCGGGCAGGCCGCGCTGCCGGTCGGTGAGGAGCCGGGCCTGCCGGCGCAGGTGCTGCGCGGTGGCGGTGAGATCGTCCGGCGTCCGCCGCGCGGAGCCGACCAGCAGCGACCAGCACAGGTCGGTCAGGCGCACACAGGGCCCGGTCCGGCCGGCCTGCCCGGTGTCCGTCGGCGGTGCGAGGCCGAGGGAGTCGTACGCGTGCAGGACGGCGACCGTCGCACGGTGCCGCGTCCGCCCGGCCTCGGCTTCTTCGCTCAACGCCTCCAGCAGTACGGCGAGTTCGCTCAGGGCGGTGGCCACCGCGAGGCGCTGCGGGCGGTCCGGGTGCACGAGCCGGCCCGCCACGGCCAGGGCCCAGGCCACCGCCGCTCCGGCCGCGGCCAGCCCGGCCTGCGGGAGGACATCCGCGAGCGTGGTCGTGTCGTTGGCCGCCACCGCGAAGGAGAAGAGCAGCAGCACCGCGCCGAGCCCGCTGAGCCGCGTCGCGTCGCAGACGAACTTCGCCGACCCCGCGACCAGGGCCGTCGCCGCCACGACCACGGCCGCCCCCGTGCCTCCCGTATGCGGACGCGCCACCGCGGCGAGCGCCGAACCACAGCCCACACACGCCGTCATGGCCGACGCGACCACGGCGAGGACGCGCGCACGGCGCGGGTAGGGCAGGTTGCGCCCGAACGTCGTGGTGAAGGAGCCGAGCATGGCGTAGACGGCGAGATCCGGCCGGCCCGCCCACACGACCGGCAGCGCCACCAGCGCCATGGTGACGGCCGCGCGCAGCCCGAACAGCAGCGCGCCCTCCACCCGGTGCAGGGCGAGCGCACCGCGCGGGGAGAGCACCCGCGCCACCCCGGCGGCCGCACGCCGCCATGCGTTCCAGCTCAGGGCAGGTATGGGAGGGCGCGAAAGGACCATGCACCGGTGTATATCACCTGCTGTTCGCCTGGTACTTGATCGCTCAACCAACCCTTGGGGTTTCGCTCCGGCATTCCTTGAGTTTTCGTCAGGCGATGCGGCCTCCCAGGTGGCGCAGTGCGGAGGCCGCCGCTCCGGCACCGCACATGCCGTGTGCGCCGGGGCCGGGCGGGGTGGCCGCCGAGCACAGGTACACGCCGGGCATGCCGGTGGAGTACGGGTCGAGTGCGGGACGTGGGCCGAGCAGGAGCTGGGGGACCGTCTTGGCTCCCGTGATGATGTCACCTCCGGTGAAGTTGGGGTTGGCCGCGGTGAAGTCGGCGGGGCGGGTGACCTGTTGGCCCACGATGCGCTCACGGACGCCGGGGGCGAACCGCTCCAGCTGCCGGATGATCGCCTCGGTCGCGTCCCCGTCGTACTCGTGCGGCACATGGGCGTAGGTCCAGACGGGGTGGATGTCGCCGACGGAGCGGGTGGGGTCGGCCAGATACTGCTGGGCGACCAGGACGAAGGGGCGTTCGGGCATCCGGCCGGCCACCACGTCCCGCTCCGTCCCGGCCACCTCGGCGAGCGGGCCGCCGAGGTGCACGGTGACGGCGCGACGGGCGTGCTCGTTCGCCCAGGGCACGCCGCCCTCGACGGCGAGGTCGAGCTTGAAGGCGCCGGGGGCCCGCCGGAAGCGGCGGTAGGCGCCCCGCACCCGGGCCGGCAGCCGGTCGCCGTACAGGGCGGCGACCTGGCCCGGGTCGAGATCGAGCAGGGTCACGTCGGCGGGCGGGATCTGCGCGGCGTCGGTGACGCGCACGCCGGTGTGGATCGTGCCGCCGTGTGCCCGCAGCACGCTCTCCAGCGCGCGGGCGATGGACTGCGAACCGCCCTCGGCGACGACCCATCCGGACGCGTGGCCGGCGGTGAGGATGCCGAGCGGGATCGCCGAGGTGAAGGGACGGGACAACGGGCGGAAGTTGTGAGCCGCGACCCCGGCCCACAGGGCCTGCGCCTGAGGGCTGTTGAAGAGTCGGGCGAGGACGGTCGCGGGCAGCGCGGTGGGCAGGCCGAAGCGCGCGAGGAGCAACGGGTGCGACGGGATGCGCAGCAGGGGGCCCATGGTTTCCTGGGCGAGCGCGTCCCAGTTGCGCACCGACGTCGCGAAGAGCGCCCGGTACCGGGCGCCGTCGGCACCCAGCAGACGGGCGGTCTCGTCGACGGACCGCAGGAGCACGCCCGCCGTGCCGTCGTCCAGCGGGTGCGCGCAGTCGACGTCCGCCGACCGCCAGCGCAGGCCGTGCCGTTCGAGGTCGAGCGAGCGCAGCGCCGGCGAGGTGACGGCCATGGGATGGATGGCCGAGCAGTGGTCGTGCAGCAGTCCGGGCAGGAGGGCCTCGTGGCTGCGGGTGCCGCCGCCGACCTCGTCCGCGGCTTCCAGGAGGGTGACCTCCAGCCCTGCCTTGGCGAGGAGGGCCGCGGCGGCGAGCCCGTTGGGCCCGCCGCCGACGACGACGGCCGAGGTCATGAGGCCGTGTCCAGGGGCGGCAGACCCGCGGAGCCCTGCGCGTCGGGCACCGGCCGCAGCGGGTGGCGGGACTCCACGTCGTAGACCGGGTAGTCGGGGCCGTCGGTGGGCCACGGCTGCCGTTCGATCATGTCGCGCACCTTGACGATGCCGCTCTCCAGCAGGCCGAGGGCGGCGTCGTGGACCTCGTACGCCTGGGTCTGCCGCTGGATGGGCTGGCCCTCCAGGCAGATCACGCGGACCTCGCCGGGTGCGAAGCCGCAGCGGGCCTGGATGGCGCGCAGCAGCTGGCCGTTGTGGAGGTGGCCCTCGCCGAAGTTCCAGCCGATCGCGAAGCCGGCGACCACCTCTCCCTCGATGGTCACGAAGTCGTCCTGCCCGTGGGTGACGCGTTCGACGAGCCCGTTGAGGGCGCGGCCGTGGGAGTGCATGGACCGGAAGGCGTCCGCCTTGCTGATCGTGAGGAGCGCGGTGTCCGCGTCGTAGAGGGTCTCCAGTTGGTTGGCGGCGAGCCGGGTCGCCGTGGTGAGGCCCGCCTCCAGGCGCTCCATGGCGTCGCCGGTGAACACCCAGATGCTGGTCGCCCAGTTGCCGGCGTAGTAGCGCATCGCGGGCAGGAAGGAGACGAGGTCGGGACGGAGGTTGCCGAGGAGGGGCAGCAGTACCAGGCTCGGCAGGATCACGGCGAGCAGCCAGGGCGAGTGGAGGTGCCAGATCGTCAGGTCGCCGTGGGCGCCGAAGAGATAGAACAGCGAGAAGACGAAGAAGATGTTCCACTCCAGCGGCACGCCCATCGGGACGGTCGACAGGATGTGCAGGTGGAACACGGCCATGTAGAGCACGGCCGCCCACGTCCACCAGCCGCCGTCGCCGAAGAACACGAGGTAGAGCGGGACGAGGTACTCGGTGGCGGTGCCGACGTGCGCGAGCAGGAACGGCAGCTTCGAGGGGCGCAGGTCGCGCGGGAAGTCGCGGTAGAAGAGCCGCTTCAGGCGGCGCGAGGGGACCAGGGGGGCGTTGCTCATCATCGTCGCCACCACGAAGGGGAAGTGGTGGTTGAGCTTGGAGGTCGCCGCGCCCCACCAGATCGCCAGCATGACGAGCTTGAAGCCGATGAACTGGTCGTTGTACGGGAAGAAGAAGATCAGCAGCGACAGCCAGTACTGCTCGGCGCGCGCCGCGAGGAAGACGGTCTTGTCGCGCAGCCCCAGCACGGCCACCGTCGCGATGAGCGGCACGGCCGCCAGCGGGTCGATGAGGCCCAGGTGGCCGAAGTTCGTGATGCGGCTTCCGTCGCCGGGGCGGCCGAGCAGCCAGATGCCCGAGGCGAGGACGGCGGCGTACAGCAGGACATCGAGGACGCTGCGGCGGTCACCGCGCGTCAGCGGCACCTTGTCCGGCCACGGAGGCAGCCGGATGGTGCCCGGGCGCAGCCAGTACAGGATGGAGCCGATCGGCGGGTTGAAGCGGGAGGTCAGCGGGCCGGATCCGCAGCCCAGACCGATCACCTCCCACAGGAGGGTGAAGACGATCAGCTTCTGGTAGACGATCGGCTCGGACCACCAGTCGGCGATCCCGGTGACCGAACCCAGGCCCGGGGTCAGCGAGATGACGAGGGCCGCCCCGCCGACGTAGAGCAGGCACTTGACGACGTAGAAGAGGAACACCGCGTACGGGCTGCCGAAGCCGTTGTCCACCCAGTCCCGGGTGAGGATCTCCAGGCGCTCACGGCGTGGCAGGGTGCGGAAGGTGCCGGCGTCGACCGGCGGCAGTTGGGGTTTCATGAAGCCCATGAGGGTCACACCTTTGTGTCTCGTGGAGGCGGGGGAGGGGCTCAGAGGGCGGGCGTGAGGGCCTGGTGACGCAGCGTCGGCTTGTCGATCTTGCCGACGGGGTTCTTCGGGACCGCGGGGACGAGGAGGACCTCGACGGGCCGCTTGTACGGGGCGATCCGCTCCGTGAGGAACTCGGCGAGCTCGCCGGGCGTGGCTGCCGTACCGTCGCGCAACGACACGAAGGCGACCGGGACTTCACCCATCACCGGGTCGGGACGTCCCACGACGGCGGCCTCGAACACGGCTGGGTGGTCGTGCAGGACCGTCTCGATCTCCTTGGGGTAGATGTTCTCCCCGCCCCGGATGATCATGTCCTTGACCCGGTCGACGAGGACCAGGTAGCCGTCCTCGTCCAGGCGGCCCACATCGCCGGTGTGCAGCCAGCCGTCCCGGATGGTCCTGGCGGTCTCCTCGGGCCGGCCGAGGTAGCCGCGCATCACGGTCGGGCCGCTGATGACGACCTCGCCGATGCCGCCGTCGGTGACCAGCTCGCCGTCCTCGCCCATGACGGCCACCGTCTGGCCGGGCAGCGGCAGTCCGACCGTGCCGGGCTTGCGCAGGCCGTCCAGCGGGTTGACCGTCGACGCGCAGGTCGCCTCGGACAGGCCGTACCCCTCGATGAGCTGGACGCCGTACCGCTTCTCCACCACCTCGATGAGCTGCGGGGGCATCGGGGCCGCGCCGCAGACGACGAAGCGGAGCGAGGAGGTGTCCGGCTGCACCTCCGGCGGCAGGTTCGCGAACATCGCGTACATCGCCGGGACACCCGAGAAGAAGGTGGGGCGGGCCTGCTCCAGGATCGTGAAGAAGTTCGTGGCGCTGAAGCGGCCCATGATGGTGGCCTGGCCGCCGGCGCGCAGCGGCGACAGGACGCTGACCACGATGCCGTTGACGTGGAACAGCGGCAGGATGAGGAGGCTGTGGACCTGATCGGCGCCGTCCATCTTCATCGACTCGATCATGGCCGCGGTCATCGCGTCGATGTTCCGGTGGACCAGCTCGACGCCCTTGGGGCGCCCGGTGGTTCCGCTGGTGTAGATGACGAGGGCGAGGTCCTCCGCACCGGCGTCCGGATCCACGGGCAGCTCGGGAAGGGCGGCTTCCGAGGGCGCCGGGCCGGCCAGCTCGTCCAGCGTGAGAACGGCGACGGAGGCGGGCAGCCCGTCCGCCGCCTCCTCGACGACGACGGCCTTCGCCCGGCTGTCCTCCAGCTGGTAGCGCGTCTCGGCCGCGGTCAGCGCGGGGTTGACCGGGGTGAGGGCCGCTCCCAGCCGCCAGGCGGCGAACAGCGCCACCACCAGCTCGGCCCGGTTGGTGAGCTTGACCGCGACGATGTCGCCGGGGCCCACGTCGTGGTGGGCGAAGTGACGGGCGTACCGCTCGACGAGGTCGGCGAAGGCGGCATTGGACAGGGTGCCGTGTGTGTCGTCGGTGACGGCCGGGGCGTCGGGGGCTTGTTCGCGGCGCACAGCAGGCAGGCGGCTGAGGTTCATACGGCCTTCACCTCGGAGATGTCGGGGGGACGGATCCAGGCGAAGATAGGGCCGCTCGTGCGGCGACGGCGACGGCCGCGCGCCACAAGATCTTCGGCGCCTTTCGTGCCCCCGGCACGAACACAGCGGAGCGTGGGCACCGTACAGTGCGGCCATGCGGACGGAACAGGCCCTGGTCGGCCAACTGGTCGACCGACTCTGGGAGGCCAAGGACGAAGTCGTCGCGAGCATGGTGCAGTTGAGCCTCGTGCAGATCAGCGCCCTCGACCACGACGCGGCCACGCGTTCTCTGCTCGAAGCGAGCATCACCGAGAACGTCGTGTCCGCGCTGAACTTCATCAGACAGGATTTCGACGCGGACCTCCTGGAGGCACCGTCCTCCGCCCTGGCCTACGCCCGTGCGCTGGCCCAGCGCGACGTGCCGCTGTCCGCGCTCATCCGTGCCTACCGCATCGGGCACGCCCGGGTCCTGGACTTCGCCTTCGCCCAACTCGACCACCTGCCGGCCGAGCACCGGGTGGCGCTCGTCGTCGACCTGGTGCGCCGGGGCGGCACGTACATCGACCAGATCTCCGAGCAGGTCGGGCGCGCGTACGAGCGGGAGCGCGAGCGGTGGGTGGCCAGCCAGGGCGGGGTCCGTCAGCACTGGGTCAACGAGCTGCTCGGCGGTGGTGCGATCGACCGGGCCGCCGCCGAACAGGCCCTGCGCTACCCGCTGGACGCGGTCCACGTCGCCTGCACGCTGTGGCCGGCGGGCCGGATGACCTCCTTCGACCTGGTCACCGCCGTGGACGACGTACGCGCGCACGCGGTGGCGGCGCTCCGCGCCCGCGCCGCCCTCGTCGTACCGACCGACGAGCACGAGGCATGGCTGTGGCTGGCGCTGCCCGCCGCGGGCGCCGATCGGCTGGAGGACCTGCTGCCGCCCCAGGGAAGCCCCTTGCACGCGGCCATCGGAGAACCGGGTGCCGACCTGGCCGGCTTCCGCACCTCGGCGCGCCAGGCCGCCCAGGTCAAGGAGATCGTCGCCACCCGGCTCGGCGGTGCGGAGAAGGGGGAGGCACACCAGGCGCACTGGGTGCGGTACGCCGACGTGGCACCGGTCGCGCTGATGGCCAAGGACCTCGCGGCCGTCCGTGACTTCGTCGTGGCCACCCTGGGCGATCTGGCGGAGGCCGGTCGGCGCGGCGCCACCCTGCGCGAGACGCTGCGGATCTTCCTCACGCACCACCGCAGTTACGCGGCCTCGGCCCAGGCGATGAACCTGCACCGCAACTCGATCCAGTACCGGGTGCAGCAGGCGACGGCCCTGCTGCCGCAGCGCGCCCACAGCCTCGACGACGACTTCCATGTGCGCGCCGCGCTCCTCGCCGCGCACTGGCTGGGCGACGCGGTCCTGACCTGAGCCACGACCGGCGAGGAGAGAACCGGCGAGGAGAGAACCGGAAATGCCGCACCCCCGCCGAACAGTTCGGCGGGGGCGCGGCAGGTGTCACCTCACGTCGGGTTACCCCGGCGTGGGCGGTGACGGGCTCCGGTCAGTGGTGCACCGGGGCCGGGATGTGCTGGACACCGATGCGCTTGCGGAACACCCAGTACGTCCAGCCCTGGTAGAGCAGGATGAGCGGGGTTGCGAACCCGGCGACCCAGGTGATGATCCCCAGCGTGTACGGGCTGGCGGCGGCGTTGCTCTCGGTCAGGCTCCAGGCGGGGTTCAGGCTGGAGGGCATGACCTCCGGGAACAGGGCGAGGAAGAGCATCGCCGAGAACGCCACCACGGAGACACCGGAGCTGATGAACGCCCGGCCCTCGCGCTGGCCGAAGTTGAACCCGAGCGCCAGCAGCACGGCCAGCACGGCGATCACCTCGGCGACCAGGCTGCGCGGGTTGCCGGTCTGGACCTGAGTCCAGGTCAGGAAGGCCAGCAGCAGGAGGATGACCAGAACGCCCAGCTTCTGGGCCAGGTGCCTGGCCCGGACCCGGATGCTTCCGGCGGTCTTCAGCGAGGCGAACACGGCGCCGTGGAAGGTGAACAGCACGGTGGTGGTCACACCGCCGAGCAGCGCGTACGGCTGGACCAGTTCGGACAGACCGCCGTGGTACTCGTGGTCGGCGCCGATCGGCAGGCCGTGGATCATGGCGGCGAAGAGCACGCCCCACAGGAAGGCCAGCACCAGCGAGGTGATGAAGACGATCGCCTCCCAGTTGCGCTTCCAGCGCTCACCGTTGCGCTTGTGGCGGTACTCGAAGGCCACGCCGCGCAGGATCAGGCAGAGCAGGATGACGAACATCGGCAGATAGAAGCCGCTGAACATCGTGGCGTACCAGTCGGGGAAGGCGGCGAAGGTCGCGCCGGCCGCGGTGACCAGCCAGACCTCGTTGCCGTCCCAGACGGGGCCGATGGTGTTGAGGAGCACCCGGCGCTCGGTCTCGCCGCGGGCGAGTACGCGGGTCAGGATACCCACGCCGAAGTCGAAGCCCTCAAGGAAGAAGTACCCCGTCCACAGAAGGGCTATGACGAAGAACCATAGGTCATGGAGATGCACGGTTCCGGACTTTCTGTATCAGTAGGCGAAGGCGAGCGGCTTGTCGGCGTCCTGTTCGGCGCCTTCGAGCGTTGACCCGCCGCCGAGCTTGACGTCCCGCAGCGGTGGCCGCTCGGAGGTGACCGGGCCGCCGCCCGCGTACTTGACCAGGAGCTTGACCTCGACCACGGCGAGCACGATGTACAGGACGCTGAAGCCGATCAGCGTGATGAGCTGCTCGGTGAGCGAGACGCTCGGCGAGACACCGTCGACGGTGCGCAGCAGACCGGTCACGGCCCACGGCTGACGGCCCATCGCGGTGAAGATCCAGCCGAAGGAGTTGGCGATCAGCGGGAAGGCCAGGGTGAGCATCCCGACGCGCCAGGCCAGCCCGGTCATGACGGGGCCGAGTTCACGCTTCCTGGTCAGCATCAGCCGCGGCACGTCGAAGGAGCCGGTGCGGAATTCGGGGTCCACCCAGAACTTGCGCCGGGTCAGCCAGAGGCCCGCCGCGCCGAGGGCGAAGGAGGACATACCGAAGATGATCATTGCCCGGAAGCCCCAGTAGGTCATCGGGATGTTCGGCATGTACTCGGAGGGCTTGCCGCCGTACTTGGCGGCCTCGGCCTTCGCCGTGTCATTGATACCGGGGACCGCCGAGTGGAAGTCCTTGTGGGCCAGGAAGGACAGCAGGCCCGGAACCTCGACGCTGACGCTGTTGCGTCCGTGGGCGACGTCCGGAACGGAGAACGCGGAGAACGGGGCCGGAGCCTGCTTGTCCCACAGCGCCTCGGCGGCGGCCATCTTCATCGGCTGCTGCTCGAACATCACCTCGCCGAGCTTGTCGCCGCTGATCGCTGTGCCCAGACCGAAGATGACGGCCAGCACCAGGCCGAGCCGCAGCGACGTGCGCATGGCGGCGACCTGCTTGGGGTCGACCGACCGGCCGGCGCGCTTGCGGCGGGCGGCCCGCCACAGGTGGATGGCGGAGATGCCCATGACGAACGCGGAACCGGTGAGGAACGCGGCGGTCAGGGTGTGGGCGACGACCACCAGGTTCAGCTTCTGGAAGAGCACCGCGGCGATGTCGGTCAGATGCGCCTTGCCGGCCGCCTTGTCGAGCTTGTAGCCGACGGGGTTCTGCATGAAGGAGTTGGCGGCGAGGATGAAGTACGTCGACAGGATCGTGCCGATGGAGACCATCCAGATGCACGCGCAGTGGAGCTTCTTCGGCAGCTTGTCCCAGCCGAAGATCCACAGACCGATGAAGGTCGACTCGAAGAAGAAGGCGAGCAGTGCCTCCAGCGCGAGCGGCGCGCCGAAGACGTCACCCACGAACCTGGAGTAGGCCGACCAGTTCATGCCGAACTGGAACTCCTGCACCAGACCGGTGACGACGCCCATCGCGATGTTGATCAGGAAGAGCTTGCCCCAGAACTTGGTGGCGTGGAAGTACTTCTCCTTCCCCGTACGCACATAGGCCGTCTCCAGTCCGGCCGTGATCGCGACCAGACTGATCGTCAGCGGCACGAACAAGTAGTGGTAGACGGTGGTCATCCCGAACTGCCACCGTGCGATGGTATCCGGGGCCAAGGCTAGGTCCACGGCAGATTTCTCCTCACTCCACGGTGCCGCTTGCGACGGCGGATATCTCCGCAGCCGCATAGGTAGGTGAATAACTCAGCAGCAACACGGGAATGTGAATATGTCGGCAATGGCACCGATATGTCGCATATGGTCACGGTCGTCGCACGGGTGTATTCCACCCTCGTTCGAGTGCGGAAAATCTGCCTCGGGGGTCATTCCCCGCGGCGGCTCATGCTGTTTTCTCCCGTGGTTGGGATTGCTGAATTAACGCTCGCCGATCATCATGGGGAGATTCCCCGGGGAAGTCAAAGAGGGGACCTTGATTATGCGATAGGCCGTGGTTATCTTCCGGCCGGGTGTCCGGTCGAGGGCCTCTGACCTGGGCATAATGTAGCGAGAGCGACCGTCGGGTGGAGGTCCGATGGTGGCATAGGGGGGCTCGATCGTGAGCTCTCCCGCCCGGCGAAGTAATGCCGGAGAAAGGATAGGCGGAGCCTATTGGATCATCGAAATGGCTTCTTTGGCCTCCGCCCGAGGTCCGATGGATGCTGAGTTTACAGCGGGATTCGGAATCGGCATTCTGATGCGCGATTCAGGCGAAGGGTTCGACGCTGTGCTCGAATCGTACATTGCCGACAAAGAAGTCCGCGTTATTCGGGCAGCCAGGGCCGCTGCCACGGCAGAAAGCCGGCCACCAGCTCATTGGCCTCCGGCGGGCCCCACGATCCGACCGGATACGGATGGACCGGCGGCGGATAGGACAGCAGCGGCTGGACGATCCGCCAGCACTGTTCCACGGCGTCCATCGGCGCGAAGTACCGGTCGTCGCCGGTCAGTGCCGCGTACAGCAGCCGCTCGTACGGCGCCTGCGGTGCGCCCAGTGCGCGGGCGAACGTCGTGTCCAGCGGAAGGCGGCGCCACTGGGACTCCTCGTTGAGCGCCGACAGCTCCAGCCGCATCCCGGCCTCGGGGTCGATGCGCAGCACGATCTGGTTCCCCGGGACCTGGCCCGGCTCGGGCAGGAAACTCAGCCGCGGCGGCTCACGCAGGATCAGACGCACCTCGGTGGCCGACACCGGCAGCTCCTTGCCGGCCCGGACGAAGACCGGGACCCCGGCCCACCGCCAGTTGTTGATCTCCAGCCGCAGCGCGGCGTACGTCTCGGTCGTCGAGCCCGGTGCCACCCCCGGCACGTCCTGGTAGCCGACGTACTGGCCGCGCACGTAGTCCCGCACCGAGACCGCCGGCACGGCCCGCAGCACCTCGACCTTCTTGTCCCAGAGGTCCTCCGCGCTCGGTCCGACCGGCGGGTCCATGGCCACCAGCGACAGGACGAGCAGCAGATGGTTCTCGACGACATCGCGCAGCGCACCCACCTCGTCGTAGAAGCTGCCGCGCTGGGACACGCCGAAGTCCTCGGCCAATGTGATCTGCATGGCCACGACGCTGTCGCGGTGCCACACCTCGGCCATCGCCGAGTTGGCGAACCGCAGGTACTCCAGCTCGATCACCGGCTCCTTGCCCAGGAAGTGGTCCACGCGCAGGATCTGCTGTTCCTCCAGCACTTGGCACAGGCGGCTGTTCAGCGCGCGCGCCGACGCCAGGTCGTGCCCGAACGGTTTCTCCACCGCCACCCGCGCCCGCGCGACCAGATGCGCCGCGCCGAGCTGGTCCACGATCGACGCGTACAGGGACGGCGGCATCGCCAGGTAGAAGAGCGGGCGGCGGCGTCCCGCCAGGCGCTGGGCCAGCGCCGCGTACAGCGCGGGATCCTGCGTGTCCCCGCGCACGTACGTCAGCCGCTCGGCGAGCCGGCCGAAGACCGCGTCGACCACGGGCCCGGATTCCTCGATCGCCTTGCGCGCCCGGTCCGCCAGCTGCGCGTCCGTGAGGTCACGGCGGCCGATCCCGACCACCAGGCAGTCGAGCAGCCCGCGCCGCTCCAGCAGATAGAGCGCCGGGAACGTCATCTTGTACGCGAGATCCCCGGTCACCCCGAAGATCACCAGAGCGTCTGCTGTCCATGAACGGGCCATCGGCTGCTGCTCCCTGCCTGTGCGTGATCCACGCGACCGCGAAGAAGAAGACCGCCGATGGCGAACACCGCGGTCGGGCGACGGGCCGACCCGGCGGCCGGCCCGCATACGGCACGCGGTGGCGCTGTCGGTTCAGCCGTTGTAGCGGGTAGGTGGGAAGGGAGGCCGGTCCCTGCGCGGCCTTCTCTGCTCGATGGGGAGTTCACCCCGCGCGACCTGGCGGTCGATCTCCATCACCTCGTCCGCGTACTGCGTATCGGGGTTGGAGTGCGAGGTGGGCAGACCGAGGGCCTCCCGGTCCAGCGCGGTACGCGCCTCGAGTTCTTCGGTGTTGGGACGGACGGGCATGCCGCGCCCGTGTCCGGTGTCGGGGTCCCCTTCGACCTGCTGGTTGGACTTGTGGTGGTGGACCATGGTTCCTCCTCGTCAGGGGGACCGTTGCCAGTCGGCACCCGGATCAGTGGGTGTCGTCGTTCGTGTTCGCCGCCTCGTCGTCGCTGTCGGAGGTACGCGCCTTGGCCGTCTTACGCGGCTTCTTCGCCCCGCTGCCGGTCTTCTCGGCGCTGTTCCCGGTCTTCTTCGCCTCGGCCTTCTTCTCGGGGGTCTCCTTGCCCTTGCCGCGGACGATGACATGGAGGCTGTCGTTGCGGACGTCGGCGATGACGGTGTCGCCGGGCTCGGCCTCGCCGCCGAGGAGGAGGGAGGCGATGCGGTTGTCGAGTTCGGTCTGGATGGTGCGACGCAGCGGGCGGGCGCCGAACTCCGGTTGGTAACCGTGCGCGATGAGGAGTTTCTTGGCCGGTTCGGTGACTTCGAGGTCGAGGCCCTGGGCCTTGAGGCGTGTCGTGGTCTTGGCGAGGAGGAGGTCGAGGATCTTCTCCAGGTCCTGTTCGGTCAGGCCGTTGAAGACGATGATGTCGTCGATGCGGTTGAGGAACTCGGGGCGGAAGAAGCCCCGCAGCAGGTCCATCAACTCGCCCTTGATCTCGTAGACATCGCCCTCGTGGTCGATGATCAGCTGGGCGCCGATGTTGGACGTCATGATGATGACGCAGTGACGGAAGTTGACCGTGCGCCCCTGCGCGTCGGTGAGGATGCCGTCGTCGAGGACCTGCAG
>NZ_JBEYYC010000042.1:0-59449 GCF_040645355.1 Streptomyces sp. NPDC046805
CCGACCCCTCCGAACGCGGGAAGAACTCGTACCACGAGCCGAACAGCGCACGCTCCCGCTCCACCAGCAGCGGCAACGCCTCCGACGCGGTGACCAGTTCGCGCAGCGGATGGCGGGCCAGCACCTCGTCGACCTCAGGCGCCAGCGCCGCCGCGAGGCGGGTCTGCAGGGAGAGGGAGTCGTCGCCCAGCGTCCGGGCCGCCGCCAGCACGGTGGCGCGCTCCGGCCCCTCGGGCACCCCCGCGGCCGCACGGGTCAGGAGTTCGGCGCCCTCCTCCAGCACCAGCCCGGTGTCGATGCCCGCCGTGACCTTGACGCGGGCGATGTGGCGCCAGGTGGTGACGGGGTCGCTCCAGGCCTCCACCGCGTAGGACCAGCGGCCCGGCGCGGTCGGTGTGACATCCGCGCCCCAGCGGTCCGAGCCGGGGGCGAGTTCCCGCATCGGCGTCCACGGGCCGGGGTGGCCTTCCGGATCGCGGAGTACCACGTTGGCGCCGACGGCGTCGTGGCCCTCCCGGAAGACGGTGGCGGAGACCTGGAACGTCTCCTGCGCGACCGCCTTCGCCGGACGCCTGCCGCACTCCACGGCCGGCCGGACGTCGCGTACCGGGACGCGGCCGATGACCGGAGTCGAACTCATGGATCTCACCTCCGCCGTGCGCGAAGCCGGGCCCGGGGCCCGGCTCTGGATCGATTGGGTGCCGGAAGGTCAGTGCCTTCCCGCGGTGGGACGCCGGTCCGCGGGCGGCGCCCGCCGGGGCGCACGGCTCTGGTGGGTGCGCCCGCCGTACTCCTGCAGGTAGCTGCCGAGGCTGCTGCGCAGGTAGCGCTCGGCGGCATCGACCGCCTCCCGGGCGCAGCGCTTGCCCATCAACACACAGAGCGTGTAGCCCGCGTCCTCGAACGTGGCCCGCACCGTGCGATCGGCCGGCGAAGCGAGCATCACGCGTTCCCACGCCCGGAACCGCCGCAACTGCCGGGCCACTTCGGCCTTCGCGGGTAGCAGCATGGCCTGGCCACCTTCCGACGCAGTCGACTGGACGCGCCTCCCGACGGTCGGACGGGTCTCCGCGTGGTCTCCGCGCACGGGCGCGCACGCAGAGGCACGAAGCCGTTACGGCGATCGAGGGCACTTTCACTCATGGTGCACGTGTGGAGACTCAGCGTCTTGTTGGATCTTCAATCACTCCGCCGGTGGGTCTGGATTCACCCGGCCGGTGCGTGTCGATTCACCCGGCCGGTGCGTCTCGATCACTTTGCCGACTCGCTTCGATCACCTCATTGACGTGCCTCAATCGCCTCACTGGTGCTCTCGTGTTGCACGAATGGCGTAGTGCCCGCACTGTGGATCTGACTCAGAAGCGATCAGTGCTCGACGCTCCGTGATCGGGGCCAAGGGCCCGCGCTTGAGGACGGGCGAGAGCTTCGCCGGTGAGGAGCAAGCGACTATGAAGACCGCAGTGCCCTGCTACTACCACCTCGACGTGGAGGTCAGCCCCGAACGGGTGGGACAGATCAGCCGCATCCTGGCCGCCCACCTCCACTACTGGGACCTCGAGAATCTCGTGGAGCCCGTCTGTCAGGCCACCGAGCTGCTGCTGTGCGCCATCGACCAGCACGCCTCCGACAAGCACACGTCGATCGAGATGTGGTGGAACGGCCAGCACCTGATCACCGCCATCGGCGACGACGACCGCGATCTGCGCCCCGACCAGGATCTGCGCAGCTGTCTGGCCCATCTCGCCGCGACCAGCGACGGTTGGGGCTGCTGCACCTCCGAGACCGGCAGCAAGATCATCTGGTTCTCGCAGCGGGCCCGCGCCGGCGAGCGCGTACCGCTGGTCCCGACGGCCCCGGCGCCCAGCCTGCGCCAAGTCTGCCCGCTGCCTCGCGCCACGCGGGTCGCCGCGCTCGCCGCCTCGGCGGACGCGGCCCTGGAGGCCGCCCGGTGACGGCGCGATCCTCCCGGAAAGGGGTGCCCGTGTGGAGCGGGCACCCCTACCCCTTGGGTGCCGCCTTCGACGGCCAGGGCACCAACTTCGCCCTCTTCAGTGAGGTCGCCGAGCGCGTCGACCTGATCCTGGTCGACGACGCCGGCCGCGAGAGACCGGTCCCGCTCACCGAGGTCGACGGTTTCGTCTGGCACGGCTACCTGCCCGGGACCGGGCCGGGGCAGCGCTACGGCTACCGCGTGCACGGCCCGTGGGACCCGTCCGTCGGCCACCGATGCAACCCGGCGAAACTCCTCCTCGACCCGTACGCGCGGGCCATAGACGGCCAGATGGACAACCACGCCTCGCTCTACGAGCGTGCCCCGCACGGCCCCTCTCCGGCCGACAGCGCCGGCCACTCCCTGCTCGGCGTCGTGACGGACCCGTACTTCGACTGGGGCGACGACCGCCCGCCCCGGCGGCAGTTCTCCGACTCGATCATCTACGAGGCCCACGTACGAGGCCTGACCCGCACCCACCCCGACGTCCCGCGCCGCCTGCGCGGCACGTACGCGGCCCTCGCGCACCCCTCCGTCATCGAGCACCTGACCTCGCTGGGCGTGACCGCCGTCGAGCTGATGCCGGTCCACCAGTTCGCGCAGGACGGCGTGCTCCGGGACCGCGGGCTGTCCAACTACTGGGGCTACAACACGATCGGCTTCTTCGCCCCGCACAACGCCTACGCCGCGTACGGCACCCGCGGCCAGCAGGTCAACGAGTTCAAGGCGATGGTCAAGGCGCTGCACGCGGCCGGCCTCGAGGTGATCCTCGACGTGGTCTACAACCACACCGCCGAGGGCAACGAACGCGGCCCCACGCTGTCCTTCCGTGGCATCGACAACGCGTCGTACTACCGCCTCGTGGACGGCGACTGGGCGCACTACTACGACACCACCGGCACCGGCAACAGCCTGCTGATGCGGCACCCCTACGTGCTTCAGCTGATCATGGACTCGCTGCGGTACTGGGTCACGGAGATGCACGTCGACGGCTTCCGCTTCGACCTCGCGGCCACGCTGGCCCGGCAGTTCCACGAGGTGGACCGGCTGTCGGCGTTCTTCGACCTCATCCAGCAGGACCCGGTGATCAGCCGGGTCAAGCTCATCGCCGAACCCTGGGACGTGGGAGAGGGCGGCTACCAGGTCGGCAACTTCCCTCCGCTGTGGTCGGAGTGGAACGGCAAGTACCGCGACACCGTACGGGACTTCTGGCGGGCGGAACCGGGCTCGCTCGGCGAGTTCGCCTCCCGGCTCACCGGCTCCTCCGACCTCTACCAGCACAGCCGGCGCAGGCCGCGCGCCAGCGTCAACTTCGTGACGGCGCACGACGGTTTCACCCTGCGCGACCTCGTCTCGTACAACGACAAGCACAACGAGGCGAACGGCGAGGGCAACCGGGACGGCGAGAGCGCCAACCGGTCCTGGAACTGCGGCGTCGAGGGCGACACCGCCGACCCGGCCGTCCTGGAGCTGCGCTCCCGCCAGCAGCGCAACCTGCTGGCCACCCTGCTGCTGTCACAGGGCATCCCGATGCTCTGCCACGGCGACGAACTGGGCCGCACCCAGCGCGGCAACAACAACGCCTACTGCCAGGACAACGAGATCTCCTGGATCGACTGGCGGCTGACCGACGAGCAGTGCACGCTCGCCGACTTCACCCGGTACGTCATCGGCCTGCGCGCGGCCCACCCCGTCCTGCGCCGGCGCCGCTTCTTCCGCGGCGAGACGGCCGTCCGGGCCGGACAGCCGCTGCCCGACCTGGTGTGGCTGCTGCCCGACGCGCGCGCGATGACCGCCCGCGACTGGCAGCGCTCCGACGCGCACTCCGTCGGCGTGTTCCTCAACGGCGACGCCATCGCCGAACGCGACCCGTACGGGCGACGCGTGGTCGACGACTCGTTCCTGCTGCTCCTCAACAGCTACTGGGAACCGGTCGACTTCCGGCTGCCCGACGACACCTACGGCGACCGCTGGACCACGCTGATCGACACCGCGGACCCCGACGGGGCCCCCGACGAGTGCGAGCGCAAGGCGGCCACCAGGCTGCGCGTCGAGGCCCGCAGCCTGGTGCTGCTGTCGCGGCCGTCGCGCGGTGGCCGCGAGAAGAGGTAGTGGATAGCCGGTGACGGGAAGGGCCTGTCTGTTTCGGATCCGGAGCGGGATCCACCAGACAGGCCTGGTGAGTTGAGACATTCAGGGGTTCAACGAGGCTTCCCGGGCTCACCGTTCGAGGCGTGAGGTCACCGTGAACTGCGCGCCGTCCGGGTCACGCAGGATCGCCTCGTTGTCGCTCTCCCGCAGGACGCTGCCGCCGTGCTTCTCCGCGGCCCGGGCACACGCCGCCGCGTCGTCCACGGCGAAGTGGATCTGCCAGTGCGGCCGCACCGACGGATCGGGGGCCGCCTCCGCCGCGCCCGAGTCGATCCGTGCCACCACGTCGCCCCGGCTGCGCAGTACGACCTCGCCGCCCTCGTACTCGACCTCGCAGCAGCCGGGGCGTTCCGAGGCCCAGTCGAGGATCTCGCCGTAGAAGATGGCCGAGTCGAAGGCATTGCGGGTGTGGAGCCGGATGAAGGTCGGGGACGCCTGCCGCCACGCCTCCCAGTTCGAGACGAGTTCCCCCTCCCAGATCCCGAACGTCGCCCCGTCCCGGTCGGCGAGCAGGGCCGCCCGCCCGGGCGGGAAGGCGAGCGGACCGACCGCGGCCGTCCCCCCGCGCTCGCGGGCCCGGGACACGGCGACATCCGCGTCCGGCACGGCGAAGTACGGCGTCCACGCCACGGCCATCTGCCACATGCCGGCGACGGCGGCGATCCCGGCGACCGGCACACCGTTCGCCAGCGCGATCCGGAAGTGGTCGCCGAGCTTGACTTTCCGCCACTGCCAGCCCAATAGGGCCGTGTAGAAGTCCTCGGTGGCCTTGATGTCGCGGCTGGTGAGGCTCACCCAGCACGGGGCGCCGAAGACGGAGTGCGTGGAGACGACGTCCTGTGCACCCACGGAGGTCCTGTCGTGATTCATGGCTGTCGCGTCCTGGTCTCGGAGACCGGTGGCCACCGGTCTCCCCCCAGTGTCCAACCGGAAGCGGCGGTGCTGCCTGTCGAGCGGCGCGGTGGCGGTACGAGACGCGTTCACGAAGTGCGGAGCGAGATGGGTGATGCGCGCGCCGAGACGTGTGGCGAAACGTGCACGGAGCGTAGTGCGACAAAGTCGACCAGAGTCGACCAGAGTCGATCCGAGCCGAGTGGAGTCGACGGATCTCAGGCCGCTCAGCCCGCCCCGGCGATCAGTTCCTTGCGCAACCGGTCGCAGCAGCCGCTCAGCAGCCGGGAGACGTGCATCTGCGAGATCCCCAGCTGATGGGCGATCCGGCTCTGCGTCATCCCGCGGAAGAACCGCAGGTAGAGGATGGTGCGCTCACGCTCGGGCAGCGCCTGCAGACAGGGCTTGACGGCCGCGCGGTCGACGACCAGGTCGTAGCCGGGATCGGGTCCGCCGAGGGTGTCCGCCAGCGAGTGCCCGTCGACGCCGGGTGTCTCGGCGTCCAGCGACAGCGCCGTGAAGCACTCCAGGGCCTCCAGGCCGGTGCGGACCTCCGACTCCGTGAGCTCCGCGCGTTCGGCGATCTCGGAGACGGTCGGTGCCCGGCCCGGGGTCGTCTGGGCCAGCTCCCGCGAGGCCCGGCGGACCCGGTTGCGCAGATCCTGGACCCGGCGGGGCACGTGGAGGGTCCACATGTGGTCACGGAAGTGGCGCTTGATCTCCCCGGCGACGGTGGGCACGGCGTACGCCTCGAAGGCGCGGCCGCGCGCCGGGTCGTAATGGTCGACGGCCTTGACGAGGCCCAGCGCCGCCACCTGGTACAGGTCCTCCAGCGCCTCGCCGCGACCGCGGAAACGTACGGCGATCCGCTCGGCCATGGGCAGCCACAGCCGGACCAGCTCGTCCCGCAGGGCCCGGCGCTCACGCCCCTCGGGCAGTGCCGCGAGCCTCTCGAAGGCCTCGGCCGTGTCGGGCGCATCGTCGTGCGGATGGGGCCTGTTTCTGCCGGTGACGGGCATCCCCGCACCTCCTGCAGCAGATGCTGGTGGGACAGACACCGCGGGAGGCGCGCTCCGACTGCACGGAACGGAGAAGACCGGGGCCCGGTCGGCCCGCCCCCGCGGGCGTGCCTCCTGTCCGAAGCACTAGGGCACCACTGAGGTGCCGATTCCCGTGATGGGATATATCCAAACAATTCATCCGAATCAGTGACGTAATCCCAGTCTGCTCCTGATCCCCCGGGGAGGAAACGCGATCTTGCCGCGAACGTGACGCGGGCATGCCGTATCCGTGCCCGCGCCCGTGCCGCGTCCATGTCGCGCCCGTGCGGCGAACGTGATGTGCGGCACGCGTACGCATGCGCCCTCGGGGCCGCGGGCGGGATCCTCGCTGCGTAGCGCTTGATCGCTGATCAAAGGGCGTGAATCCCCTGACCACAGTGCATTCCGCTCATTTGACAGTGCACTGAGCACACAGATAGACAGCAGCTCTCTGAGGTCGAGAGGGGCACCGTGTACGAGCCGAACGTGGTCGGGGACTGGCAGGAGTACGACGAGCATGCCGGTCTGCGGGTCCGCGTCCACCGACTGGAGGCGGCCGAGCCGCCACGCGGACGCGACGACGCCGCGGTCGGGCTGACGTACTTCAGTGTCCGGGTGACCGTCGAGAACCGCGGAGCCCGGAACTTCTGCGTGCACCTCGAGGACGGTCAGTTCGACGTCCGTGTCGGCTCCGACGGGGAGGGCGCGTTCATCGACTGGCGCAACTCCCAGTTCATCGAGGGCTTCGACGTCTACCCGCTGCGCCGGGCCACCGCCGTGCTGTACGCGGCCGCACCCGAGGCCTCCCTGGGCCTCGTTGACGTACAGGTCCAGCTGCGCGTCGACGACGAGTGGGCCGACCGCCGGCTGTGGGTCGGCTGCATCGGAGGGGCGGAAGGGTCGGTGACGCCCGCGCCCGCGGGTGCCGTTCCGGGCGGTCTTGCCCACCAGGCGAGCGCTTTCCTGAGGGACCAGCCGGAGCCGGGCACCGCCTGACGGCCGGGGGTGCTGCCGGCCCCGGCGGCCCCGGGTCGGTCAACTTGCCACGATCGCACTCGACTTGGGCGAGCGAGCCGCGGCCTCAGGCGTTCGGGTCGAACGGGATGCCGGACGGCTTGGCCGAGGCCAGGTGTGACGCGAAGTTCCCGTCCTTCAGGGCGAAGTGGGCGCTGCCGAAGTCGTACGCGCTCAACTTCTCGCGCAGGCCGGCGGGATAGCCGTTCCAGCCGACGAGCGGCGGGTACTGCCAGGTGCCCTTGTGGTTCTCCGGCGGCTCGTCGTTGGCGTTGGCCAGCCGGAAGCAGTGGGTACCGATGCCGTCCTTGTGGTAGACGATCTTCGGGTGCGTGCCGTCGAAGCGGACCTCGGACGCCGCGTGCACGGTGAACGAGCCGTGGTTGGACGTGGACACGTACTGGACCCGGTTGTCCTGCACCCACACCACCACGTGCTCCCAGTCGTTCCGGTGCCCGCCGATGCTGCTGCCGGGTACGGCCTGGTCCTTCTCGAAGTACAGGCCGTACATATAGCCGCACCAGCCGTTGTTGCACTTGTAGCGCGAGTAACTGTTGGTGTTGTCGAGGTCGGAGGCGTCGTGACACTGGCCGTTGAGGGCGCCCGTCGGATTGAGACCGGGATTGATGGTGCCGTCCGGGCCGATGGCCGGCGTCGGATAGCAGCCGTCCGTGTCGTAGTCGAAGGCGGGCTGGTACGTCTTCTCGACCGCCTCGGCGTTGCCGGGCAGGGCCTGGGGCGGCACGGCGAAGGCGACGGCGGGAAAGGCGACGACGAGAGCGACGGCACCGACGAGACCGGTGAACCATCTCCGGGGGCCTATGGGTAACGTCCGAAGCGACGTCCGTAACGGTGTCCGTAACGACACGGATTCCTCCAACGGCGGTGGGGGGCAAGGGAGTTCAGGATCCACGCCGTAACTGTCGTTGCCAAGATGCCACGGGCGCAGCGCCGGTGAAGTTCCGCTTGAGCACAGTGGCTACCGTGGCCCCAGCAGTAGCACTCGCACCTGACCGCTCAACCACCCCTGGAGAACCCCCGTGCCCGTACCGCTCGACGAGGAGGTGCTGGCGTTGCTGCGGCGCGCCAGCACCTGCTACCTCGCGACGACGATGCCTGACGGCTCCCCTCAGCTCACCCAGACATGGGTCGACACCGACGGCGAGCACGTCCTGATCAACAGCGTCGAGACGCACCAGAAGACCCGGAACATCGCACGCGACCCGCGAGTGGCCGTCGCCGTCTCCGACCCCTCGGATCCCGCCTCCTATGTCCAGATCCGCGGCCGTGTGGTGCGTGTGACCACCGAGGGAGCGGTCGACCACATCGAGACGCTCGCGCAGAAGTACCTCGGCGGCCCTTACCCCTGGTTCGGTGGCCGCGACCAGGTCCGAGTGATCTACGTGATCCAGCCCGAACGGATCACCAGCCCCCGCGGCTGACAACTTGCGTGCCGGCGGCGGTCGTTCAGCGGCTCTGTCGATCGCCGTTCCGGCCATCACGTCATCACGCCGAAGGCCCAGTCCCCGGCCCCGACCAGGGACTCACGATCTCAGCCGGGGGAGGCTCTCCCGGCACCGCAGCTCAGGTGCCCAGGGAACTCAGATCACGACGGAGAACGTCGCGAGCGGCTTCGGTCGTATCTCTGTGTGCCTGCCTGGCCGCCTGATAGGCCGGTGTCGGCACGGTGGAGCCGGAGGCCAGCACCTCGCGGATCTCCCGGAGCGAGATGTACGACGCGTCGATGGCCGCCACCACTTCATCGGTTTCCTCGTGCACTCTCCGAAACGCGACGAGACGGTCCACGTACATGCTCCGGCGATCGTGCAGCTTGTTGTCTCGGGTGGTGCGCCGCCAACGCACATGCTCCCCGGCCAAGGTGGCCCCCACCCCCAGTACGGCCCCAAGCCCCGTCCCCACCAGGCTCAACCACTCCACGGCCACGGATGGTGCCACACGGGCACGGGACGCAAAACCCTCTGCTTCCGTGCGGCGACCCCGGCCAGTCGGACAACGGGTCGGATCGACCACCCGTTGCGCGCCCGGGGTCCGTATTTCCGACCGGGGCCTGCCCCGCCTGACCGCCGCCTGCTGCATTGGCGTCACCGGCGTCACTGGGTCGGGGGACTGGGCCTTCCGCCGCCGAGCCGGATATTCCGGATAGGTGTGACGATCACATCATGGTGGCGTTGCGACTCCCGCCCGCCACCACAGTTGGCAGGAGGAACCAATCGATGAACCTCACTCCGAAGCGCCTGCTCGGCGCTACCGCCGCGGTGGTCACAGGTGCCACGGCCCTGCTCGGCACCGGCGTCGGCACCGCAGGCAGCGCGGGCGCTGCCGACACGGCAGTCAGAGCGGACAGAGCAGCCAGGGCGGATGGCGCAGTCAGGGTGGCAGTCAGCGCGGCCAGCGTGAACAAAGGGGGCAGCACGCAGAGAGCGCACAGAGCGCACTGTGACCGCGTCGAGCGGCCCATCTGGAGCGGCGATGGGAGCGGCGATCCCAGCCGCAACATGACCGGTCACGGCTGCAGTCTGCCGGACAGCAAGCGCCCCTGGTACAAGGTCGAGATCGACACCCTCGTGGAGCCCCACCACAAGACAAACTACCTGAACGGAGAGGTCGACCGGACCGAGACCCTGCACGACAGAACCATCACTTGCATGGGTTACACATCCGACAACGGCACGGTGAACTGGTTCGGCTGCATACCCCACTGACACACCTGCCGGGGGTCCCGGCGGGATGCGAATCCACGTCCGTGCACGTGCCTCCCAGGACGCCGGGTCACACCGCATCCTCCGGGAGGTCGGCGGCCGACTCCTCGGGCGTGAGGTCCGGGCGCAGTCGTAGCCAGGACGGCTGGCGCAGGAGGCCTGTGCGGGTGCGGGTGCTGTAACTGACCTCGCCCACCAGTCGGGGGAGCACCCAGCGCGCGCCGGGGACACGAGGGGCCGGGGTGAAGGGGCAGGTGTCGGTCTCGGCGGCCCGTAGCAGCGCGGCCAGTTCGGCGCGTTCCGCCTCGCTCCAGCCGGTGCCCACCCGGCCGACGTACCGCAGATGGCCGGCCGCGCGCTGGCCCAGGAGTACGGCACCGGGGAGGCCGGTCAGTCGTCCCTTGCCCGGTAGCCAGCCGCCGACCACGACATCCGCGCTGCGCATGTTGCGGATCTTGATCCAGGAACGGGAGCGAACGCCCGGCTCGTACACCGAGTCCAGTCGCTTGCAGACCAGGCCCTCCAGACCGTGCTCGCGCGTGGCCCGGAGGGCCTCGGTGCCGTGGCCCACGACGGCGGCCGGAGTCGACCAGGTCGGGCCGTCGAGGGTCAGTTCCTGCAGCCGCGCCCGGCGCTGGGCGTAGGGGAGGGTGAGCAGAGGGCGTGCCAGGTGCATCACGTCGAACAGCACGAGGTGCACGGGGGTCTGCGCCGCCAGGCGTGCCGCCCGCTGCGGTGAGTGGGCCAGGCCCATGCGGCTCTGCAGCAACTGGAAGTCCGCGCGCCCGTGTGCGTCGAGGGCCACCACCTCGCCGTCCAGGATCGCGGGCGTGCTGCCCAGGGTGCCGCCCAGTGGCCGCAGTTCGGGGTAGGCGCCGGTGATGTCCTCGCCGGAGCGGGCGCGCAGGAGCACACTGCCGTCGCCGGGCAGGTAGACCACCACGCGCTGGCCGTCCTGCTTGGTCTCGTAGGCCCACCGGTCGTCCTGTGCCGGGGGCGGCAGTGTGCCGGGCGTGGCGAGCATCGGCGGGATCAGCGGCAGGGGTACGGGGGATGGTGCGGTCACGGCTGAGATGTCGACCGCGACCGGCGGCCTCACGCGCTTTGCGATGCCCGTTCGCCTGAACGGGGGGCTCTGGCATCCGCGAACTCCTCCACGTTCAGGCCGGTGCACGCCAGCTCCTCGTCCACCTCCGCGCACGCCTCCGCGCCCCGCGGTGACGACACGGCGAGCATCGGGCTGGCGTACCCGGTGGAGTTCCGGGCCGGGTAGGTCGCCGAGAGCACGTCCTGGCCCGCACGCACGGAGACCTCCCGAGCGTGCCCCGAACGCACCAGCACCTCCGCCCAGACGGTGCCGCAGGACGGCGAGTGGCGCAGCCGGACGACGTACGCGGGGCCGGTGACCGTGCTCTTGGTCCGCGCGTCGCGCGCACAGGCCGACGCGTCCGGCAGCATGCCCTGGCAGGACCTCCCGTGGCAGCGGGGTGCGGCGACCACGTTCTGCGCACCGTGTGGGCTGTGCCGGCCCGACATGGCGAAGGCTGCGATGGCCGCGGCGGCGAGGGTCAGCAGAGCGAGCATCGGCAGTGGCAGTCGGCTCCGCAACCGGGCCCCACGCGGGCGCACTTGATCGGTCTCGTCGGGTGGCCTCGCGATCGGCGGGGCGTCCGCGGCCTCCCAGAGGGACAGTACGGGGAAGGGGTCGGCGTCGGCGAGGCGGGCGAGGGCCTCCACGGCCGAGCGGGGCGGGCGCTGGGTGCCGGACAGATAGCGATGCCAGGCGGACTTGCTGTACGGGGTGCGGGCGGCCAGCGCCACCAGGCTCAGTCCCGTACGGTCCCTCAGTTCGCGCAGTCTCACCAGCAGCGGCTCGTCCGGAGTGGCCTGTTCGTGGAGCTGCCGCATCATGCGTTCCTCGACTCCCGTTCCGCTATGGGCGTTTCGCCCCTGTTGTCGGAATGAATGCCCAGGGTGGCGCTGCACAATCGGCGGCGAGGTATGAGGAAGGTGAGGCAACGGGCAACGGGCAATGCGTAATAGGCAATGGGTCGTGGGTATCGGGCGTTGCGCGACGTCGTGCCGAAGGCCCGTTCGGGAGCGCGGGCTCGCGAACAGGCCTCGGCGGTCAGGGCGTCGTACGGAGGGGCGGAGCCGTCAGCACCACGGCACGGCGGAGCCGACCCGCACGTAGCGCGCGGAGACGTACCCCCTGTGGTGAGTGAGCCGGTACCAGACGTAGTTGCCGCGCACCCGGGACCCGTACGTCTTGCAGGTGAGCGCCAGGAGCCGGTTCCTGTACCGGTGGCCGACCACGCGGTAGCCGGTACCCGGACCGGAGCGGACGTTCAGCCGGACGCGGTGCGTGGCCACGCGCCCCACGGCGGGCAGCCCACGGCCGTACACGGACCGCCGTGCGGAGTGACGGGATCGCTTCGCGCACCCCGTGGTGCCCCCGCGTACATGGTGCCGCCGGTGCTTGGTGCTGTGCAGCGCCCGAGTGTGCCGGGTGGGAACCGGCACGAGTCCGGGGCGGGGGGACTGTGTGACGACGGCTGCGGGCAGGGAACTCGGCGCGGCGTGGCCCGAGTCGGCGGCAGCGGCCGCCGTGGGCAGGAACGCGAGCACCGCGACCGCGGTCAGCACGCCGCTCCTCACGGTCTGTCGGATCATGGAAACCTCCGGGCTGTCGTTCTCGTGACCACGAGGCGCGATCACGACGATCAGCGTTGCCGTGGCGGGCCGTCAGGATGCCGTCCCCGCATCCCGTGGGACATTCGGGACGTCTCGGGGGAAGGGGGCGCCAGACCGGCGCGCCGCCGGCGTCCGTGTGTCGGCCATCGGATCTGCCTGCCCCCGGCAGCAAGGTCGAACGGCGCCCAACTCGCTTACCGTCAAGTAATATCCGGCGGCAAGTCGTCAGAGGAGAAACCGTGTCCTGGTCCCAACGCTCCCCCCTGCTGCCGGCCGGCCTACCGGCCACCGGGGGTGCCGCCCACTTCGCTTCACCACACAAGTTCGACGAGACGACCCCGCGCACGTCGCCGGGTTCGCACGGGGAGGTTCGGTCGTGACGGAACAAGTCAACGTCGGTGACAGCATCGAGGACTTCGCACTGCCGGACGAGAGCGGCACGGTGCGACGGCTGTCCGAGCTGCTCGCCGACGGGCCCGTGGTGCTGTTCTTCTACCCGGCCGCGCTGACGCCGGGCTGCACCGCCGAGGCCTGCCACTTCCGCGACCTCGCCGCCGAGTTCGCCGCGGTGGGCGCGCGGCCCGTCGGGATCAGCGGAGACTCCGTCGAGCGCCAGCAGGAGTTCGCGGGACGGCACACGCTCGGCATGCCGCTGCTGTCCGACGCCGACGGATCGGTCCGTGAACGCTTCGGCGTGAAGCGGGGTTTCTCCCTCGCGCCCACCAAGCGGGTCACCTTCGTCATCGCCGAGGACCGCACCGTTCTGGAGGTCGTCCGCAGCGAACTGCGCATGAACACCCACGCGGACCGCGCCCTGGCCGCCGTGCGTGGTGCCCATCGGGGGTGAGGTGACGTACCCGCCAGGGCCGCCAGGGGGTAATGACTGGGATTGCTGACGGGCGTCACTGGAAGGAGCAGTCCGTGTTCGGCGCCCTCGGAGAAGGGCGCCCCGTGCGGCGGGATGTACAGCACATCAATCCGCGGTCCCGGTCTCGCTCCCGTTCCCGGACCCGGTTCCGGTCTCGTCTTCCGAGACCTGGGCGAGGGTGCGCCCGGTACGGACCGAGCGGGCCCGGCGCGGATCCGGTGTGCCGTGTGCCGACGCCCGCCCGGAGCCCTTCTTCACCAGCAGCCACGCGTCCTCGCCGTCGCGGCCGCGGAACCGGGTCAGGGCGTACTCGCCGCGCAGCTTGCTGCCGTGCAGCCGGAACGTCGCGTGTCCGCGCTCCAGCGACTCCTCGAAGTCGACCGGCCGCCCCTTGCGGTCGTGGCTGAGGGGCTCGTACGTCCCGTGGTCCCAGACGATGACCGTTCCGCCCCCGTACTCGCCCTTCGGGATCACCCCCTCGAAGTCCTCGTACTCCAGTGGGTGGTCCTCGGTCGGCACGGCCAGCCGCTTGTCCTGCGGGTCGTCGGACGGTCCCTTCGGGATCGACCAGGACTTCAACACGCCGTCGACCTCCAGCCGGAAGTCGAAGTGCATCCGGCGCGCGTCATGGATCTGGACGACGAACCGCGGCTCGTCCCCGGAGGAGGCGCTCTTGCCCGACGGCTCGCGGGTCCGCTCGAAGTCACGCTTCCCGCGGTACTTCCGCAGCCGGTCGTCGTCCGTACCCACCTGAGACTCCTTCCGTACGAGCGGTACGACTCGTACACCCCGTACGACGCCCACAGTGCCTGCGATGCGTACGTCCACCCCGCGCGTCCCGAGTACCCGTGCGAGCCTGTCCGACCCCCTCAGAACTCCTCGTGCGTCTCGGGGTCTCCGCCGAGCCGTCGGCGGACCTGGCCGGAGATCGCGGCGACCTGGGCGGGGTCCAGCCGGAAACCGAAGACGTCGAGGTTCTCGCGCTGGCGTTCGGGGGCGGCGGATTTCGGGATCGGAACGACGCCCAGCTGGATGTGCCACCGGAGCACCACCTGCGCGGGCGTCACGCCCAGCTCCTCGGCGATCGCGACGACGGCGGGCTCGTGCAGCGGCAGTCTGCCCCGGCCCAGCGGGCTCCAGCTCTCGGTGAGGATGCCCTTGTCCGCGTGGAAGGCACGGCGTTCCTCCTGCGGGAACAGGGGGTGCAGCTCGATCTGGTTGACGGCGGGGAGGACGCCCGTCTCGTCCTCCAGCCGCGCGATGTGCCGCGGCGTGAAGTTCGAGACGCCGATGGAGCGGGCCAGACCGTCCTCCCGCAGTTTGATCATCGCCTTCCACGAGTCGACGTACTTGTCGAGGCGGGGGAGCGGCCAGTGGATCAGGTACAGATCGACGTACTCCAGGCCCAGCCGCTGCCGGGACTCCTCGAACGAGGCGAGGGTCTCCGCGTACCCGTGGTGGCGACCCGGCAGCTTCGTCGTCACCACGACCTCCTCGCGGGGGACGCCACTACGTGCGATGCCCCGGCCGACTCCCGTCTCGTTGTGGTAGTTCGCCGCGGTGTCCACCAGTCGGTATCCGAGGCCCAGCGCGCCGCTCACGGCCTCCTCGGCCCGCACGTCGTCCATCGGCCAGGTTCCCAGGCCGATGGCGGGGATCGTCGTACCGTCGTTGAGTGTGTGCGCCGGGATGCTGCTCACAGGGGGACCTCCGTCGGCTGTGTCCTACCCCCAGCGTCATGGAGGGGGCGCGCTGTCGCCAGGCCGTGGATTCGCTGTCACGATCTTCGTGGGGCCGGTACGACGACCAGCGGACGACCATCCGTGGAGACGACCATCATGGGAGCACGCATGACGACGGACAGCGGAACCCCACGGCAGACACGGCGGGCAGGGCAGACGCAGCGGACGGACCGCCCGGAGCCGGTCGCAGGCATCGGCGTGCACCCGGTCGCCGGGCACATCGGCGCCGAGATCACGGGCGTCGATCTGGCCGACGCCCTCGACGCTGCCGTCGTCGCTCTGATCAGGGAGGCGGTGCTGCGCTGGAAGGTGGTGTTCTTCCGGGGGCAGCGGCTCGACCACGCCGGTCATGTCGCGTTCGCGAGCCGGTTCGGTGAACCGGTCGTGCTCGGGCGGCGCGGCAGCGCGTCCCCGGCCGACTTCCCGGAGGTGGAGACGACCGCCGACCGGCTGGAGCTGGGCGGAAGGTTCGGCATGGAGCACGAGGAGTGGCTGGGGAGGCGCCGGCACACCCTGCTGCGCGGCTGGCACTGCGACCACGGCGCCCGGATCGACCCGCCGGCGGCGACCATCCTGCGCGCCGAGACGGTCCCGCCGTACGGCGGTGACACCACCTGGTCCAACCTGGCGGCCGCCTACGCCGGGCTGTCCGCACCCGTGCGGGCGTTCGTGGACGGGCTGCGGGCCGAGCACCGGCTCGGCGTCGGCTACCAGCCCCGGCCGGGCGACGACGCCTACCTGCGCCACCTGCTGGACCATCAGGTCGCTTCCGTACACCCACTGGTGCGCGTGCACCCCGAGACGGGGGAGCGGGTGCTGTTCGTCAACGGCTACTACGTCGAGCAGATCACCGGCGTCTCCCGGCCCGAGAGCGCGGCGCTCCTGGAGATGCTGCTGGAACAGGCCGTACGGCCCGAATACACGGTCCGCTTCCGTTGGGAGCCGGGCAGCGTCGCCTTCTGGGACAACCGGGCCACCATCCACCTGGCCCCCAGCGACAGCACCCACCTGGAATTCCCCCGGATCATGCACCGGGTGATGCTCGCCGGCGACGTACCGGTGGGCGTGGACGGACGGCGGTCACAGGCGGTGGTGGGCACGGAACCCGGGCGCTGGTGAGCGGCTGAGGTGCGTCACGGGGAGGGATAGCCGAGCATCCAGTACCGATACGTCGAACGGCGCCTGCCCTCCTCGGAGTTGGAGTCGATGTCCGGCGGCGGACAGAAGGCGCTGACCACCAGGTTCTTGTGGTCCGGCGAGAACGAGGTGCTGAACTGCGCCGGGGGCGCGGGCTTGGTGACCGACGCGCAGACGGAGGGGAAGGGAAGCGGGACGGTGGCCAGGGTGCGGCCGGACACGGGCTCCCAGAAGAACAGGCGCGCGTCCTGCAGTACGGCCGCGACACGGCCGGCGTCCGCCACTGGCTGGATCGGGCTGCGCCGGGTGCCGACCGTCTTGTCGGCGATGATGTCGCCCAGCACGGGGCGGGGTTGCCCGGGTGCGGCCTGGGCGCTCGGCAGCGGGCTGGTCCTGAGGTAGTTCAGCAGCAGGGCGTGGCGGAACGTGCCGTAGAGGATGCGGCCGTGACCGACCATGCCGTTGCCCAGGCTGGGGAAGTAGACCTGACGCTCCAGACGGAGTGTGGACGCGTTCCAGACGTTGGCGCAGGTGTCGTAGGACGCGATGAACTCGGTGCCGACGAAGCCCATGTCGCGGGCGCCGGAACAGTCGTAGGTGGCGCCCGGAAGCCAGTGGGGTGAGCCGCTGCCGTGCAGGTCGAGGATGCCGATGTCGTCCGTCTGCGCGGCGACGCGGGTGCCCGTGGTGTCGATGGCGAGCTGGCTCGGCGGGATCTCGGCGGCATAGGGGGAGTCGGTCCGAAACCAGCGGCGGACGACGCGGGAGTCCGGGTGGGCCGTGTCCACCACGGCGAGTTGGCCGAATTCGCTGGCGGCCGCCAGCCACCGTCCTCCACGGTCGAAGGCCAGTTTCACCACTCGCCCGGTGAGGCCCGTGATCCGTCGAGGGCCGGAGTGCGTCGACGCGGCGTAGACGCCACCGTCCGCGGTCCCGTACACCACGGTGCCGTTACCTGCCGCGACCGTGACGACCAGTTGCCCCGCGACGGTCCGTGGCAGCGGGTGAAGACGGGGCGGGGCCGACGGCCGAGGCGGCCCGGCAGCGCCGTCCGGGGATGCGTTCCCGAGCCGTAGGACGAGCAGGGACAGGAGCATGCCCATCGCGACGGCGGCGGCGAGTACGGCGACGACGACGCGTCCGCTCAGCACGCGCCCGTGCGCCCGGCTCTCGGACCGCCCAGCTTCCCCGGCCTCCTCAGACTTTGCGAACCGCCCGGCATCCTCGGCCTCCGCGGACCCCGTGCTCCCGGGGTTCACGACGTCGAGCCCGACAGGCTCGCGGAGTCGCCGCTGCCGTTCGTCTGCCGATGCCAGCCGCTTCCGTGGGGATCCAACTCCCATACGGCCATGCCGTGGGGGCGGGTCACGGTGGTGAACGGCCGTCCGTCGTCGTCCACGACAACGGTGCGCTTGTGACCGTCCTCGACGAGATCCACGGCCAGTTTCCACTGGGCGGCACCATGGGAGATGTCGGCCGTGACCAGGAAGGTCTCCAGGCCGCCGCCGGCCACCGTGAACTCCGGCGGACCGCTCTTGCCGTTCTTCTCGTAGACGCCGTACGGCTGGGCCTTGTCGAGGTTGATGCCCACCGAGTACACCTTCGCCTCGCCCTGGGTGCGGCACATGGTCTCGACGACGGAGGACACAGGCTTGCGGGAGATCACCTCGGCGCGCATGCCGGTGATCAGCGCCGTGTTCGACCCGCTGTTGGACACCGTCAGCTGCATGCTCGTACGGTCCTCGTCCACTCCTCCCCGGGCCCGCGTCCAGTGCCAGAAGCCGGCGCATCCGTCGCGCGGGGTGCTGTTGTCGAACCGCTGGGCCGGGACGAGTTGGACGAGATCCTGCTCGGCGTCCAGGCGCATGGGGTCCGTCTCCACGGACAGGGAGACCTTCGACGAGTCGGGCCACAGGTTCAGCACGCCGGTGAACAGTGCGGTGGCGGCCGCGGCGCACAGGGTGGTGAGGACGGTGGAGGCGGCGAGGCCCGGCACCGTGCGCAGCCACCTGCCCGTACGCCCGCGGAACGTGGCCGGCGTGGCGGCATCCCCGTCGGGTGCGGCAGTCGAAGGGGCATCGCCGGTCCCGCCCCGAGCGGGCGGCGGCGCCGAGCCGTCCTGCGGTTCCGACTCCGATTCCGGCTCCACGTCCGGTGCCGGTTCCGATGGCGAATCCGAATCCGGTTGCGAGTCCGGGTGGTTGTCGCCGTCGTGTCCCGCAGGCGCCGGTAATCCTGCCGTCACCGCAACCACCCCCAGAGCCGTCTTCGCGAGCCGCGCCCATCCGGCACTCGGCTCCCCACCGTCCGCTTCCCCCACTCATACCAGGAGCGCCGCCGTGACGCGGGCGGCTGCCGGAGTATTCACCGGTCCTGTCTGCTCAGGAGTGCATGCGCGCCCCCTTGAGCGCCTTGTCGACGCTGTTGCGCGGCCCGTACACGGCGAGCCCCACCAGGTCCAACTGGTCGCGCGGCACGGCCCGTACAGCCGCCCGGTTGTCGTGGTCGTTGCCCGTGGCGAAGAGGTCGGAGGTGAAGACCGACCGGGGCAGGCCACGGGACAGGGCGCGTGCGTGCGCCGCGGTCAGCGTCTCCTTCGTCGCCTCGAAGATCAGCACGGGCTGGCGGAACATCGGCAGATACGGGGTGCCGTCGGCGTCGGCATACGGCTCGCCGATCACCTCGGGGACCTTCGCCCCGAGGCCGCTGACGAGGAACGCGGTGACGTTCAGCCGCTGCCAGGTCTGCAGGTCCTCGCGCAGGACCACCGCGATCTTGGTGTCGAAACGTGCGGGTCGTGCGGGCGCGGAGGTGGTCTGAGCGGAGGCGGTCTGTGCAGAAGCGGGCTGCTGTGAAGTGCCGGGCTGGGGGCTGTCGTTCGTCATGCCTCTATGCTTTCGATCCCCTGTCACACCGTCTTGTACGTTCTTTGCATGCCGTCCCAGCAGGAGACTTCCGCGTGGCGCCCGCAGGTGCCGGGTGTCGTCGAGGTCTTTCACGCGCACTTCACCGAGCACGCGTACCCGATGCACGTCCACGACGCGTGGACCCTGCTGATCGTCGATGACGGCGCCGTACGCTACGACCTGAACCGGCGCGAGCGGGGCACCCCGCACGACACGGTGTCGCTGCTCCCGCCCCAGGTACCGCACAACGGCTCACCCGCCACCGCGCACGGCTTCCGCAAACGCGTGCTGTACCTCGACGCACCCCAGCTCGACGCGAGCCTCATCGGCCCGGCGGTGGACGCCCCCGACATGGCCGACCCCTTGCTGCGCCGACGCGTCGGACAACTGCACGCGGCCCTGGCGCACCCTGGCGACGAGCTGGAGGCCGAGAGCCGGCTCGCCCTGATCGGCGAACGACTCCGCGCCCACCTGCGCCCGCGCCACGCGGCAGACCGCTCGACGTCGGATCATCCGAAGCCGGACCGCGGAGCGGCCCTGGCCCGCACCCTGCGAGAACTGCTCGACGAACGGCTGCTGGAGGGCCTGACGCTGGACGAGGCCTCGACCCTGGTACACGCTCATCCCACGCACCTGGTACGGGCGTTCAGCACCGCCTTCGGCATCGCCCCGCACCAGTACCTGACGTCCCGCAGGGTCGACCGCGCCCGCCGGCTGCTCCTCGACGGCCGCTCACCCGCGGAAGTGGCGACCAGGGCCGGCTTCTACGACCAGGCGCATCTGACCCGGCACTTCAAACGAGTCGTGGGGGTCACGCCGGGGCGGTACGCGGGACGGCCCGCCGGCCGGGATCGTCCGGCGACCCGCGACTGACCCATCCGGTCCGTCCCGCCCTTCCGGACCATCCCGCTCATCCCGACCGTCCCCGTCCTGCCCGACCGGCCGGCCCCGCACACCTCATCTCATCCTCATCACGCGTCGCCTCTCCCGTCTCAAATCCCCCCACCAGGCTCGGCAGACACGGCCGTCTGACCAGCGACATAGGGAAAACCCTCGATTGTGCGCAGCGACAGTGGCATGGACGCATCAAAGCTGCCATTCTCCCCCCGGCACCCGCAGAGATCCATTTCAGTTCTTTCACGGATCGCGGGCCCGTACCGCCCCGCACAGCTCGCAACGCCCGCACAGCCCCGCTGTTCCCGGTCAGCACACCCGTCTGCCCGGTCTGTCATCGGCCGCCCCCAGTGGCCGCAGCAGGAGGAGTTCGAGTGAGACGCATTCCCCACAGGCGCTCCGCGGTCGGAGCGGCCTTGCTCTCCGCCGCAGCCTTCCTCGCCGTCGGTATGCAGTCCGTTCCGGCTTCCGCACAGTCCGCCACTCCCCACCCCAGCCACCTCCGCACGGGCGGTCTCGAGGCGAAGCTCTCCCCGGCCCAGCACTCCGCGCTGGTCAAGAGCGCCAAGGACAAGGCCGCCACGACCGCCCGCACCCTCGGCCTCGGCGCCAAGGAGAAGCTGCTCGTCAAGGATGTCGTCAAGGACAACGACGGCACGCTGCACACCCGTTACGACCGTACCTACGACGGGCTGCCCGTCCTCGGCGGCGACCTCGTCGTGCACACCCCGCCCGCCTCCCTGGCCGCCGGCACGGTGAGCACGACCTTCAACAACAAGCACGCGATCAAGGTGGCCTCCACCACCGCGACCTTCACCAAGGCCGCAGCGGAGTCGAAGGCCCTGAAGGCCGCCAGGACGCTCGACGCCAAGAAGGCCGAGACGGACAGCGCCCGCAAGGTGATCTGGGCCGGCACCGGGACGCCGAAGCTCGCCTGGGAGACCGTGATCGGCGGCTTCCAGGACGACGGTACGCCGAGCCAACTGCACGTGGTCACCGACGCCTCCACCGGCAAGGAGCTGTACCGCTTCCAGGCGGTCAAGTCCGGTGTCGGCAACACCCAGTACAGCGGCACGGTCACCCTCAACACCACGCAGTCGGGCTCCACCTTCACGCTGAACGACGGCACGCGCGGCGGACACAAGACGTACAACCTGAACCACGGTACGTCCGGAACCGGCACCCTGTTCTCGCAGACCACCGACACCTGGGGCAACGGCACCACGTCCAACGCCGCGACCGCCGGAGCCGACGCGCACTACGGCGCCGCGATGACGTGGGACTTCTACAAGAACACGTTCGGCCGCAGCGGCATCAGGAACGACGGCGTGGCAGCCTACTCCCGCGTCCACTACAGCAACGCGTACGTCAACGCGTTCTGGGACGACACCTGCTTCTGCATGACCTACGGCGACGGCACTGCCAACAACGACCCGCTGACCTCGCTGGACGTCGCCGGTCACGAGATGAGCCACGGTGTCACCTCCAACACCGCCGGGCTCAACTACACCGGTGAGTCCGGCGGGTTGAACGAGGCCACCTCCGACATCTTCGGCACCGGCGTGGAGTTCTACGCCAACAACTCCTCCGACCCCGGTGACTACCTCATCGGCGAGAAGATCAACATCAACGGCGACGGCACGCCGCTGCGTTACATGGACAAGCCGAGCAAGGACGGCGGGTCCGCCGACAGTTGGTACTCCGGAGTCGGCAACCTGGACGTGCACTACTCCTCGGGTCCCGCGAACCACATGTTCTACCTGCTGTCCGAGGGCAGCGGCAGCAAGGTCATCAACGGCGTGACGTACAACAGCCCCACGTCCGACGGCGTCGCCGTCACCGGCATCGGCCGGGCCGCGGCCCTGCAGATCTGGTACAAGGCGCTGACGACGTACATGACGTCGAGCACCAACTACGCCGGTGCCCGTACCGCCGCCCTGAACGCCGCCTCCGCCCTGTACGGCACCAACTCCGCCCAGTACGCCGGGGCGGGCAACGCCTTCGCGGGCATCAACGTCGGCAGCCACATCAACCCGCCGCCCAACGGCGTCACGGTCACCAACCCGGGCAACCAGTCCTCGACCGTCGGCACCGCGGTGAGCCTGCAGATATCGGCCAGCAGCACCAACCCCGGCGCCCTGACCTACGCGGCGTCCGGCCTGCCCGCCGGTCTGTCCATCAACAGCTCGACCGGCCTGATCTCGGGCACGCCCACGACCGCGGGCACCTCCAGCACCACCGTCACGGTGACCGACTCGACCGGCGCGACCGGCACGACCAGCTTCACCTGGACGGTCAGTACCACCGGCGGCTGCACCGCCCGACAGCTGCTGGGCAACCCGGGCTTCGAGTCCGGCAACACCACCTGGACCGCGTCCTCGGGTGTCATCACCAACGACCCCAGTGAGCCGGCGCACGGCGGCTCGTACAAGGCGTGGCTCGACGGGTACGGCATCACGCACACCGACACGCTGTCCCAGTCGGTGACCGTCCCTGCCGGGTGCCGGGCGAGCCTCACCTTCTACCTGCACGTCGACACGGACGAGACCACCAGCAGCACGCAGTACGACAAGCTGACGGTGGCCGCCGGTTCGACGACCCTGGCGACGTACTCGAACCTCAACGCCGCCACCGGCTACACCCAGAAGACCTTCGACCTGTCCTCCTTCGCGGGCTCGACGGTCACGCTCAAGTTCACCGGCGTGGAGGACTCCTCCCTCCAGACCAGCTTCGTCGTCGACGACACCGCCCTGACGACCAGCTGAACTGCCCGGCGCGCTCGGCGCGCTGACGGAGTGTGCGTCCCGCACGCGGAAACCATCCGCGTGCGGGACGTCGTACGTCAGCTCAGCGGATCCAGCGTGAGGTACGCCTGCCGCGGGCCGCCGTCGTGGACGAGCGACTCCTGGCCGCCGACGTCGTCGAACGCGAACGCGTACGCCTTGCCGTCGGCCATCTGCGTGTGCACGAACCGGGCGTAGTGGTTCGTCACCGCGTCCTGGTAGAAGTCGGCCGGGTCGGTGTCCGGCTGGTGCGAACTCGTCAGCAGTGTCGACCGGTTGAACCCCGCGCAGAGCGTGCGTGAGATCGGGCCGCGCACCGCGTCGTTGGGCGCGTCGAGCAGCTTGTGACAGCCGAAGACGCTGTCCGCGTCCGGCTTCTGGAAACTGGTGACGACCGCGCCCGAGCTGTCGGTGAAGCTCATGACACCGCCCGAAACCCGGCCGGAGAACACCGTGTTCGGCTGGTCGGCGAACGGTGTGACCGTCAGCGTCGACGTGGCGTACTTCTGCCACACGCGGTTGACGTAGTCGTCCATCACGGACGCGGGCAGCGCACCGGTCTCCAGCCCGTGCCCGGGTGAGAGCGCGCGCAGCACGGTGCCGTCGGAGCGCGTCTGGATCAGACCTCCCCAGCCGCCCGCCTGTCCGCGCAGCGCGTTCAACACCCCGTTGTAGCCACCCGGCTTGAGGTGCCCGGTCTCACTGAGACTCCCGTCGGAGCGCCGCACACCGACCGCGTAGGGTGCGGAGAACATGTCGACCTGGGTGCTGTTGAGCCACAGCCCCGCGTCGTTCAGCGTGTACTCCGACCAGTTGAAGAGGATGTCCCGGTTCGGGTCGCTCGGATTCTGCACGGCCGGCTGCACCAACCCGCCCGTGGTCAGCTTGAACACGAGCTTCTGGCCGTAGGAGAAGTAGATCCGTCCGGAGAACTTCGGGATCCGGATCGTCATCGACTGCCCGGCGGCGGGCCCGGGGATCGAGGCGTCCGGCGCGGGTGTGGGCGGGTTGCCGCCCGCGGGCCACGCATGGAACGTGCCGTCGGCGTCGGCCCAGCCCTGCTGTCCCGTCGAGAGCTGGGTACCGAGGTCGTAGAGGAACACCGGGTCGCCGCGCCCGGAGTTGTTGGTCACCTGCAGCGGGATCGTGTCCGGCAGGGCGGCGGCAGCGACCGGTCGCGGTGCTGCCGGCGCCGGAGTCGTCAGCGCGGCGGCCAGGGCGGCCGCGGCTGCCAGGGGCAGCGCGAGGCGCTTGAGTTCTGTGAGCACTCTCCACCTCCGTGTGGGGGTCGGGGTCGTACGGACGAGGGTCCGTACCTGTGAGAGCGCTCTCAGCGTCGCGCTGGGTTGCGTACATGTCAACGAGTGGGGCGGGGCACGCGCGTGCGGTGCCCGTCGCGTACTGAGGGCACCGTACGTACGAGGCGCCGACTCAGAAGGTGCGGTCCAGCAGGTCGAGCAGGGCCGCCCAGTGGCGCTCGGCGGCCTCGCGGTCGTACGCCGCGGTGTCCGCCTGCGTGTAGCCGTGCTGCGCGCCCGGATAGACCTCGCCGCGGTGCCGTACGCCCGCCGCGGTGAGGGTGTCCTCAAGTTGCTTGATCTGCTCGGCGGACATCGACGGATCGTCGTCGGCGTGGCCGAAGTACAGCTCGGCGGTGATGTGTTCGGCGCCGAGGTGCGGGCTGTCCGGGGCGTCGGTGACGAGCCGTCCGCCGTGGAACCCCGCCGCGGCCGCCACCCGGTCCGGGTAGACGGCCGCGGTCCGCAGGGCCAGCCCGGCGCCCATGCAGTAGCCGGTCAGAGCCACCGGACCGTCGGCGACCAGGGGACTGTCGGCCAGCCGGCGCAGATAGGCGCCCGCGTCCCGCATCGCGAGCTCGGGAGTCAGTGACTGGACGAGCGGGCCGATCCGCTGCCACATCTCCGGGCGCGCGGAGGGGTCGATGAACTCGGGCAACTCCACTACGGGAGCACGCCCTTGGCGGTAGAACACGTTCGGGACCAGGACCGCGTAGCCGGCCGCGGCGAGCCGGTCGGCCATCGACTTCAGGTGCGGGCGCAGCCCGAAGGCGTCCTGGTAGAGCAGCACGCCGGGATGGGGGCGCCCGTCGTCGGGGTGGACGAAGTACGCGTCGGCGGTGCCGTCCTCGGTGGGGATGTCGACAGTGGTTCCCTGTGCGGCGGTCATGACCAAAGTGCCTCTCTGCGGGGCGTCGTCCGGGACCGCCGGCGACGCGCGGTCCCTCGACGCGGAGTGTCCCGATCATGGTGACACGCGCAGTGAGCCCGTCACCGGGTCACTCGAAGCGCGTCGGGTCGCCCGCTCCCCGCCGGACGATCTCCGCCTCCCCGCTGGAGAAGTCGATCACCGTGGTCGGTTCCGTGCCGCAGTCCCCGGAGTCGACCACCGCGTCCACCACATGGTCGAGCCGGTCCTTGATCTCCCAGCCCTGGGTCATCGGTTCGGGTTCGTCGGGCAGGAGCAGGGTGCTGGAGAGCAGGGGTTCGCCGAGATCGGCCAGCAGGGCCTGGGTCACCACGTGGTCGGGGATGCGCACACCGACGGTCTTCTTCTTGGGGTGCAGCAGCTTGCGCGGCACCTCCCGGGTCGCCGGGAGGATGAAGGTGTAGTTACCGGGTGTCGATGCCTTGACGGCACGGAACACGTCGTTGTCGACCCGTACGAACTGGCCGAGCTGCGCGAAGTCCCGGCACATCAGGGTGAAGTGGTGCCGGTCGTCGAGGTGCCGGATCGACCGGATCCGGTCGATGCCGTCACGGCTGCCGAGTTGGCAGCCCAGCGCGTAACAGGAGTCGGTCGGGTAGGCGATGAGCGCTCCCGACCGCACGGCGTCGGCGACCTGGGAGATGCTGCGGGGCTGAGGATTGTCGGGGTGCACGTCGAAGTACTTGGCCATCCGCCGAGCTTATGCCGTGCGCGGCCCCTCGCCGCGCAGCCCGGACCCCGGGCCGGTGCGTCCGGTAACGTCCCCTCAGCACAGCGACGTCAACGGAGTGAACGAGGGGAAGGTCGACGTGTCCGGCCGAGTGGACGAGGGCGCATACGCGCCGGCCGGCTCCGACGCGGCGTGGGCCGAGAAACTTCTCGACCAGTTGCGCCCCGCCGGGCGCGATCTGGGCCGGGTGGTGGTCTGGCTCGCGCAGGCCGTGCGCGGTGACGTCTGCCTGCAGAGCAGCGACGGCGCCGTGCTCGCCGGAGAGCGGATGGCGCTCGACGACGCGCTGGTCGCGGAGATCGTGGGCGGTCGGATCTCCTCCGCCGCGATCGAGGGCGCCGGACGCCACGTACGCCTGGTCGCGGTACGGCACGCACGCGCGCATCCGCCCGCGGCCGGCGTCCTGGCCGTGGCGCGCGCGACCCCGTTCGACCGACGTGCGACCGACATCGTGAGCCACACCGCCGCGGTCGTCGAACTGCTGCTCAGAGAGCGGGAGTTGGCGGCAGCGGGAGACAGGCTCCGGCGTGCCGCCGCCGATCTGCGGCTGGCGATCCTGCAACTGCTGATGGTGGAGGACACCGTCTCGGCCCGGCGCGTCGCCGCCGGACTGTGGCCCGGCCTGCTCGACACCGACACGGCGCGCGTGTACGTAGTCGAGGGCGCCGTCGGGGAGCGGGACCGCATCGCCGACGCATGCGTGGACGTGACCGGAGGCCAGGCGCTCGTCGTGCGCTGTCCGGCCGTGGACGGACACGTCATCGTCCTGAGCGCCGCGGCCGCGGCGGGGGAGCGGCTGCGGTCGCTGGTCGAAGGCCGCCGGGACATCTTCCTGGGCGGCAGCGCCCGGCAGAGCCTGGCGCAGACCGCCGCGGCCTACGGCCAGGCCATCAGTGCCCTCGCCGTCGCCCATTTCCGCCCGGACCGGTCGGCCGTCTACGCCGAACGCACCCATCCGGAGCGGCTGATGGACCCCGCCGCGCTCAGCGCCTGGTCCGGCCACGTGCTGCGCCCCCTCGACACGCTGCCCCACCACACCCGGGCCGAACTGCTCGCGACCACCCGGCTGGGCCTGGAGTTCACCGCCGTGAGCGCGGCCAAGGTCCTCGGCGTCAGCCGGAACACCGTCCGCGCCCGCATGGACCGCGTCGAGGGCCTCCTGCACACCGACTTCTCCGACCTCACCGTGCGGGCCGCCGCCCACCTCGCACTCAACACCCAGGCCGCCCGCGAGGAGGAGGGAGGCGAAGGGGGAGAGGACTTGGACGACGGCGGCGCCATGCCGCGCGCCCGCGCCGTCCCCTTCCCCGACCTGGTCGCCGGGACGGCGATCCGCACCTGGGCCCACGAACTCCTCGGGCGCCTCACCGGAGACGGACGGGACCTGCGCGGCACGCTGCGCGCCTGGATCGCCGCCGGCGGCAACGCCGAACGGGCCGCACAGGACCTCGGCGTCCACGCCCAGACCGTGCGCGAGCACGTCCGCAGCGCCGAACCCGTCCTCGAACGCCAGCTGTTGGCCGGAGGCACCGACCTCTACGAGGTCGTTCTCGCCCATCTGGCCGTCGGCGACCTCGCCGAACCCGCCCTCCGCCGTACGCAGCACAGCCGTACGTGACAGCGCCGTGCACGACGGCGGCGTACGGAACGTAGCTGAAGCGGGCCAATCGGACGCACCTGTGCACGGGTGAGTGCTCAGGCCGCCGAACCGGGCACGGGCGCGATACCCAACGCCCGGGCGTCGCACGTAGGTTCAAGAGTGTCCGCAGGGGGCACGACCGGAACGGGGGACCGGTCGCGCCCCTGCGGCGTGCTCAGCCCCGCAGCCGGACCGGTATCTCCTGCCAGCCGAAGGCGATGAACGACGGCACCTGACGCAGCTCACCGTCCTCGAAGGCCGGCGTCAGATCTGGGAAGCGCTCGAACAGCGCGGGCAGCGCCGTCAGGGCCTCCATCCGGGCGAGCGGCGCGCCGATGCAGCGGTGTACCCCGATGCCGAAGGCCAGATGGTCGTCGGCCCCGCGCGCGGCGTCGAAGTCGTCCGCGCCGCCCCCGTAGTGCGCCGGATCGAGCCCCGCGGCGGCATACGTGGTGATGATCGCGTCCCCGGCCGGAACCGTGACGTCCCCGACCTTCAGGTCGCTGACCGCGAAGCGCAGTGGCAGTGAGGCGATGGAGGGGTGCACCCGCAGCGTCTCGTCGATCACGGCGTCCCAGGAGACCGCGCCGGAGCGTACGGCGGCCAGTTGCCCGGGGTCGCGCAGCAGGGCGGCGACCGCATTGCCGATGAGGTTCACCGTGGTCTCGAACCCGGCGCCGATCACCAGCAGCAGCGTGTACAGCAGTTCCTCGTCGGCGAGCCGGTCGCCGTCCTCGTCCCGGACCCGGATCAGCTCCGTGGTCATGTCGTCGCCCGGGTGCTGCGTCTTGTGTGCGATCAGGCTGCCCAGTACGGTCCCGATCCGCTCCTGCACGAAGGCAGCGTGCTCCGGGGTCGGGTCGGAGGTGTCCATCATGGCGGCGATGAGCTGGACGACGTCCTCGCGCAACTCCTGAGGCACACCGAACAGTTCGCAGATCATCCGCATCGGCAGCGGGTGCGCGAACAGCTGCTTGACGTCCACCACCCGGCCGTCGGCGCCGGCCGACTCCAGGGCGTCGAGCAGGTCCGCCGTGATGGCCTCCACGCGCGGGCGCATCGCCTCGGTGCGCCGCAGCGTGAAGCTCGGCGCCACCAACTTGCGCAGCCGCGCGTGGTTCCCGCCGTACGTGGACAGCATGTTGACCACGCCCACCCACCCCAGGATCCAGCCCCAGGAGGGGTGTTCGCCGATCTCCGGCCACAACTGCCAGTGCAGCCGGGGGTCCTTGCTGACCTGCGGATCGAGGATCAGTTCCTTCAGGACGTCGTAACGGGTGGGCGCCCAGGCGGGGATGCCGCCGGGCAGCTCGACGGGCACGATCGGGCCGAGGTCGCGCAGCTTGGCGCTCTCGGCGGGGATGTCGGACCCGAACGGGTCGAGGGCGAAGCGGCCGGGGGACTCGGTCACGGTGACGGTAACTCTCCTGAAGGGAGGGGGCTGGAGCGCCCAGGCAGAAACGTCAACTTGCAGGGAGCGAAAGCTTAGTTGGAGACATCCCCGTGCAGCGGAGACAGTATCGCCAGGGTTCCGTTTGCCTGGCGCAGGGCGATCTCCAGGGTGACGGGAGCATGGAGCCTGCCGGTGCCGTCCGGCGGGACGAGCCACTCCAGGCGACCGGCGGGCCGATACGGCGGGGGTACGGAGACCCAGGCTCCCCTGCCCGTGTGGCGTACCCCGGCCCCGATCCAGTGGCTCTCGGGGTCGGGCGGCAGGAAGAAACCGACGCGGTGGGCTTCCATGTCCACGAGCGTGGGCCCCGGCACGGGTAACGAGGGCCGCCACAGCAGGTCCAGCGTGAGCAGCCCCAACTCGTCGGGGACGCTGAGCACGTCCCAGAAGCGGCCCGCCTCCAGCAGCGCGATGCCGTCGCCCTGATCCCACCCCCGTTTGCAGGCCCGGGGGTCAGGTGCCGCCGCCGCGAGCCACTCCACGCCCTGCGTCCACATCATGTTCGCCATGTGCTGCTCCGGGTGATCGCACACCTGATTACGACGCGAGGAAGCCGTCGCCGGGCTGTGACCGGGGTGCACTTGTGCGTTGCACACCAATCCGGCATATGCATCCTCGTAGATATTTCTATGCTGCGGAAGGGGTGGCGCACCATGGCGTTCGCGGTCGGGATGCTCGAACTTCGCGCAGGGGTTCGCGAGTTGGAGGCGTCGCCCGGGGGACGCGTCCGGTCGGGTCGTGTTGACCTCAGGCGGGGGAGGACGCGAGGACGAGCATCGTCACGTCGTCCCGGACCGTGCCGCAGTGCCGTACGAGATCCGTCCACACGCGTTCGGTGAGCGCGGCGGAATCCTCCAGGGCGAGCTCGGTGAGCCGTGCGACCAGCGGGTAGAAGGCGTCGGACGTGTCCCGTGCCTCCCACACGCCGTCGGACGCCAGGACGAGCCGGTCGCCCGTCCCGAGGGCCACGGTCACCTCCTTCGGCGGATCGATCGCACCCACGCCGAGCCCCAGCGGAAGCCCCGCCGGAGCACCGATCTCACGGGCCCGCACGCCGTGCAGCAGCACCGGGGCCGGATGGCCGCACGTCACGATCCGCACGGACCGGACGTCGGCAGAGAATTCGAGCAGGACGGCTGTGGCGAACAGCTCCGCGTGCCGTACGGCCGCCGAGTCCACCACCAGCCTGCGGTCCATGCGTGCCGCGACCGAGTGCAGGTCCGGCTGGTCGAGCACCGCCTCCCGGAAGGCCCCCAGCAGCGACACGACCGTGGCGACGGCCGACAGCCCGTGCCCCTGCACATCACCCAGCACCGCCCGGACGCCGTACGGCCCCTCGCGCACGTCGAAGAAGTCCCCGCCGACCAGCGTCCCCTGCTCGGCGGCCCGGTACAGCCCGGTGCACGCGACCGCCCCGACCCGATCCGGAGGCGGCGGCACGGCGGCGCGCTGCACGGCCTCGGCGACCGTCCGCGCCGTGTCCAGCTGGGCATCACGGTGACTGCGCACATACGCCACGAACACACTCAGTACGGCCACGAAGGCAAGGGTGAGCAGATCCGTGTTGCCGGGACGGTTCAGCTGTGTGGCCGGCACGTTCAGCACGACGACGACCAGCACCCCCAGCAGGGCCGTCATCAGCGGGCCGTACGACAGGACGGCCAGCGGCGGGACGGCGCCCAGCAGGAAGCCTATGTCGAGCGCATCAGGACTGACCAGCGTGGCCACGGTGATCGCCGCCAGCAGGGCGACCGGCAGCACCCGCACCCACCGTGGTGGCGGCGCGCCCCGCAGCCAGCCACGCTCGTCCCGGTACCGGCGCGAGGGCCGGTCGAGCAGCCACATCACATCCCCACGCTACGCCCGGCACCCGGCACCCGCGCGCAGCGGACGCTCGCACCGAACGAGGTGCCCGCCCCTCCGGGAAGCCGATTCCCCGCGCTTCGGAAAAGCGATGGACGCGCGTGCGTCCGCCGCCCTAGCGTGTGACGCGACGCCCGGAGAAGGACGGAAGGAGACGAGTGCCATGTCAGTCACAGCCATTCAGCGCTCCCTTCCCGTTGCCCGGGCATGCCGCGTCTGACCTGACCGGGAGCGCTCCACGCAGTACGCATCCCGGAGGAACCCATGACCGATCTGGTCATCCACACGCTCGACGCGAGCACGGTCCGGCTCTTCGACTCCCTGCCCGATCCGCTGCGTGCGGGTGAGGCGCACGGACGGACGAGCCACCGCCCCGACTGGAAGCGCGTCGCCCTGCGCGACGGCAAGGTGGTGGCGCGGGGCGCCTGGTGGGGCGGCCCGGACGACCCGCAGCCCTTCCTGATCGACTGGTTCGACGTCGCCGAGGGGGAGGAGGCGGCCGGGGCCGAGCTCCTGCGGACGGCGCCCTGGCAGGTCGACGACCTGGAGCTGAACCTGCCCGGCGGATGGCGCGAGACACCCGAGTTGCGCGCCGCGGCCGAGGCGCGCTTCACCGCCGCACGGGCGGCCGGATACGAGCTCCTGGTGGAGCGTTTCCTGTACCGCTGGACGCCGGAGTGCGGCCTGCCCGAGCGCCCCGGCCGACTCGTCTTCGGACCGGAACCGGACGACGCGGTGTTCTTCGACGCCCTGCGCCGCATCCACTCCGTCACCCTGGACGCCCACGCCCGCAAGGCCATCGAGAAAGGGGGAGTGGACCTGGCCGCCCAGGAGGAGCTCGACTTCTTCCGGTGGTGCCCGTCGCCGCGCGAGTGGTGGCAGGTCGCGCGCAGCCCCGAGGGCGAACCCGTCGGCATCCACATCCCCGCGCACAATCCGTCGGGGCCGTGCATCGGCTTCATCGGGGTCCTGCCGCAGCAGCGCGGACACGGGTACGCCTACGACCTCCTGGCGGAGTGCACCCACTTCCTGGTCGGTGGCGGCGCCGAGTTCATCGCCGCCGCCACCGACCAGGGGAACCTCCCCATGGCCGCGCACTTCACGAAGGCCGGCTATCCCGTCGTACGGGAACGCGTCCATTTCCACCCCGCACGGCGAGCCAGTGCGGGGTGAGACGGCTCAGCGGGCCGGGTAGCGCTCGTCCATGATCCGCCGCAGTAGTTCGACGGACTCGCGCGGCTGGAGCGCCTCGTCGGCCAGCCGGTCCAGGGCGAGCCGGTACTCCTCCGTCTCGTCCCTGTCCTCGAGGAAGTTGGCGCTCCCGATGTGCTCCAGGTAGACCACGTCGGGCAGATCCAGGCCGCCGAAGCGCAGATACGTGACGGGGATCGCGGGAGCGGAGGCGTTGGTCACGTCGAGCGGAACGATCTGCAGGGTAACGTGCGGTCGTTGGGCCATGTCCCACAGGTGCGCCAACTGCTCGCGCATCACCTCGGGCCCGCCCAGGACGCGCAGCAGGACCGACTCGTCGATGACCGCCCACAGCTGCGGGGCGTCCGGTCGTGACAGCAACTGCGCCCGGCGCGTGCGGAGTTCGACGCGCCGGCGCACCTCGCTCTCGGGCGCGATCGGGAGGCCCCGCTTCACCACGGCGCGGGTGTAGGCCGGCGTCTGCAACAGGCCCGGAACGTACTGGATCTCGAAGGTACGGATCGCGGCGGCCGCCTCCTGCAGCCCCACCAGCCGGTCGAACCACTCGGGCATCAGCCGCTTGTCGTAGCGCTGCCACCAGCCCGGCTCCCCGGCTCGCTTCAGGAGCTTGAGCAGGAGCGAGGCCTCGTACTCGTCCGTGCCGTACAGCTCCAGCAGGGCGCGGACGTCACCCTCGGCGGGAGGCCTGCGTCCCTTGCCCGACTCGATCCGCGACAGTTTCGCCGGGCTGAAGCCGAGGGCCTTGGCGGCCTGCTCCTGAGCCAGCCCGGCGTCCTCGCGAAAGCCCGCCAACTGCACTCCGACCAGCATCTTCAGCAATGTCGGAGCGGGCTCGGTGCGGTCCAGGTAAGGTTCGAGTCGGGAGAGGCGAGGGGACTCGGCTGACATCCTGGCTCCCAGCAGACCGGCGGATTTGACTGCCAGGTTATCGCACAGGGGCGTAAGCGGCCCCTGTCTCGTCCGCAGCTGAGTGGCTGTGGCCGGCGGACTTCACCACGAAGAGCTCAGGCTCCCGCCTTCAGCAAGTGGTCGAACTCGCCGTCCTTCGCGGCCGCGATGAACGCGGCCACCTCGGCTGACGCACAGACCAGCGCGGGTCCGTCGGGATCACGGGAATTGCGCAGGGCGATGGCTCCGTCGACGAGGGGCGCGAGCTCCACGCAGTTCCCCTCGGCATTGCTGTGGCGGCTCTTGATCCAGCCGGCGTCCAGCGAACTGGCCCGCACTCCGTTCGGCACTGGCGACATCGGCGGCCTCCTTGCTCGTTCACGCCCCGCTCCCACAGGACCGGGACCGGCGCCCCGCGCGTCGTGACGTCGCTCGCGCGGGCCCTGTGTTGCTGTCTACCCCGATCTCACGCAATTTCCCGTGCAATTGCACAAGAACGCCGTGGGTATGGATAATAGACGGGACGTCAACACAGTTGATGACGTCATCACCTGACGTCGATTCAGGGGAGATCTCGTGGCCATGCCTGCACAGGGGACGGAGCAAGCCAGCACGCCGCGAACCGATCACGCCACAGCGCGGCTCGTGGCAGCCGGAGAGTCGCCGCTGAGGTCGGTGGGGCAGGTGCCGTGGCACGAGTTCAAGGACTCCATCGGATCGGCGGAGGGCATCCCGCTGCTGCTCGACGCCATCGCCTGGGGCGATCCCGACGCGGCCCGGACGGCACTGGCCCAACTGCGGGAACGTATCTGCCAGTACGGCTTCGTCGTCCAACAAGCCACGGCCGCCGTGGTCCCCTTCCTCTGGGAACTGGCCCGCTCCCCCCGCGTCACCTGCCGCGCGCAGATCATCGACCTGCTGAGCAGCATCGCCGCGGCACGCCAGTGGGAGGACACCGCGGCCGTCTATCCCAAGCTGCTCAACCACCGCGAGAACCCCGTGGTGTGGGAGCGCCAGGCCCGGGAGGCCGTACAGTCACGCCGGGGCCTCATCCGCCACCTCGCCGTGGGCGAGAGCCCCGAGATCGCCCGCGCCACGCAGGAACTCGCCCGCGCGCTGGGCGAGTAGACGTCCTCTGGTGACGTCAAGCGCAACGGGGAAGTGCAAACCGGCTCTCTCCCGATCCTTACACTCGTCAACCGTGCCCATGTCCATGGGCCGTTGTCGGAAAGGCGCATTGACGGGTGTTCCAGGATTCCCCCATTTACGACCGGCTCGTCGCAGAACGCGGCGACGTACCCGCAGGAGTGCGGAGAGAGGCGGACCGAGTACGCAGGGAGCTGGAGGTGGCCATGATGCCGCTGCAGTCGCACGGGCACATGTCCGCCTCCTATAGTCCGCCGCCGCCCCCGAGCAGGTCAGGGGAGTGGCAGCGCCTCCCCGAGCTGCCCGGTGGCGGTCCGTTCTGATTCTTTCCACGGACCTTCCGACGGGTCGTGACGATCCGTCGGAAGGTGTATCCGCAGGCCGCTGCACTCGCCGATCTCAGCCGGGAGAGCCCGACACACCCGTCCCGTCCGCCAGCCACTCCGCGATCGTGCGGGCGATCGGCTGGCCGGTGTCCATCTCCACGAAGCCGAACTGACCCGACTGGTTGCACTCCAGGAACCACCAGATCCCGTCCATGTCCTCGGCGAAGTCGAAGGCCCCGTAACTCAGTTCGGCACCCCTCAGATAGGTGTGGACCGCCGCCGCGACATGCGGGGGTACGTCCACCGGAAGCCAGGGGGAGAGGGACGGGGCGAAGCGCACGTCCACCTCGTCGGGGTCCGCGTCCGCGGCGACCGCCTTGCGCGCGGCCAGCAGCCGGTCGCCGACGGCGGTCAGCCGGATGTCGGCACGCTTGGCCACCCGACGCTGCAGGAGGGTCGGGCCGAAGGCGACGGCCGCGAAGTCCGTGCCCGGAGCGACCCGGCTGGTCGGCACCGCCCGGGGCGGCTCCTGCGGGTGCGCGCCGGAGACCGGTTTGACCACCAGATCCGGAAAGCGCTCCGCGAACTCCCGGGCGGCCTGCGGAAAGGTCGTGATCAGCGTGGCCGGCACCGGCATTCCACTGAGCTGGGCGAGCCGCAGCTGCCAGGGCTTGTGGCGGGCGCGCCGCGCGGCGTCGGGATGGTTCATCCAGCGCGCACTGGTGCCGCGCAGCATGCCGTACAGCGCCTGAGAGGCCTCCTCGGTCAGCCAGGCGGACGGCTGGGCGGCGCGGGCCGCGGCGACGCCCGGTCTGCGCACCCAGACGGAGCGCAGACCGTGCATGCTCACCAGGCGGCCCGCCACGGACAGGTGTCCGTGGCTGACGCCCTGGACGAACTCGACCGACAGGGCGACCCCACGCGTGAGGTCGGCAGGATCGAGCCGGACCACGGGCACCCCGGCCGCGTTGAGGCGGAGGATCACCATGTCCGCCGTCACGTCCTCCTCACAGGTCAGGATGAGAACGGTCATCGTCGGTGCCCGACGTCAGTCGTCGAAGTGCGTCTTGGACCCCGCCGTCGAGGTCGTGGTCCCCAGTGCCCTGAGTGTGGCGTGGTCGGTGGCGGCGATCCTCCCGTCGGGCAGCACGTTCAGCTGCAGTTCAGAGTCGTAGCTGTACGGAATGCCGCCCTCTAACTCCCCTGCAGGCCGCGCATAGTTGAGCGTGAACGGTTGCATGGTCTCTCCCTGTTTCGGCTTCCATGCACTTATACGAACCGAACGCACGGTTGGGTTCCTTCGTGCTCCACCTGGTGCTGGTCGGAGGAGTGGTGAACCGCGGGCCCCCGTCCCCGGTTTCAGACCGCGAGTGCGCTCCGGGCCGCTGCGAGCGCCTGTTCCGCGTAACCGCGGCCGAACAGCACCGCGTGCACCAGCAGCGGGAACAGCTGGTGCAGGCCGATGCGGTCTCTCCAGCCGTCGGCGAGGGGCGCCCTCTCCTGGTAGCCGTCCAGTACCCGGTCCAGGCGGGGACAGCCGAACAGGTGGAGCATCGCCAGGTCGGTCTCGCGGTGCCCGCCGTGCGCGGCCGGGTCGATGAGCCAGACGTGTCCGTCGGCGCCCCACAGCACATTGCCGTTCCACAGGTCCCCGTGCAGCCGGGCCGGCGGCTCGGCGGGACCCGCGAGCTCGGGCAGCCGCTCGCAGACGCGCTCGACCACGGCCGCCTCGGAGCGGAGGAGGGTGCCGTCGTCCGTCGCCCGGCGCAGGTAGGGCCGTACACGGTGTTCGGCGTACCAGTCCGGCCAGTCGGTGCCGTGGACGTTGCGCATCGGAGCCAGACCGATGTACGCCTCCTCGGGGCCGCCGGGCGGCGCGGCGCCGAACGCGGGCGCACCGGCGGCGTGCAGGGCGGCCAGCTCGCGGCCGAAACGGACCGCGGCGTCGGCGTCGGGCCGCCCCGTCCGGACGCGGTCGACCACCATCCACCGCTCGTCGTGCCCGTACACGGACGGCACCCGGACCGCTCCCGCGGCGTCCAGCCAGCGCAGCCCGGCCACCTCGGCCGCCACGGCACGTGGTGCGTCCGCACGCTTGACCAGCACCACCGGCCCGCCGCCGAGGGTGACTTGAGCCAGTGTCCCGGACAGCGGGCGCTCACCCGTCGCCGACTGTCCGGTGAGCCGGGACGCGGCCGCCTCGGGACCTTCACCGTCGTTCACCACGCACACCAGGGTACGGCGGCCTGCGACAAACCCGCCCTGGCCGGGGCTCTTGTCGGTCAGCGGACGGAGGTACGGGTCAGTCCCACGGGGTTGGCGGCCGGCAACAGCCCCGACTCCTGGACGGTCTTGGTCATCGGATCGAGGAGGTGTGCGAGGCGCGCGGTGGCCTCCTGGCCCAGCGCGGTCCACGGCCGCTCGGCGACGGCGTCGGTCTGTGCCTCGACGGCAGCCCTCCCCGCCGCGCCCTCCGGCGTCAACTGCCCGCCCTCGTCCAGCCATCCGCGCTCCCGCAGCCCGGCCGCGGCTGCCTCCCACGCGGCCAGGTCCCACTTGCGCGTCTCCCGCAGGAACGCCCCGTCCGACCCGCCGACGGCTGCCTTCAGCACCATCGCCGCGACCGGGCCGAGACCGTGACCGACGAGGCCCGCGAAGTGCCCGTCGCCGCGGTGCTCGCGCAGCGTGGTCAGGGCCTGCCAGAGCTGTACATGCGGCCGTTTCGGGCGGGGGAGGGCCTGGTTCGTGGCGCTGAGCACGCGCCCCTCCGTGTCCGCGGCCTGCGCCGCCTGCCAGGCCAGCTCCGCCGCTTCGGCCATCGCAGGAGAGGTGATCATGTCTTTCCCGAACACCCGAGTCATCGCGGCATCGATGGCCTCCTCACGCGCCGCGAGGACGTCGGCCGGGGCGGCGCGGTGCCACGCGTCGGGCAGCGCCCGCGCCACGCGGCCGGGGTGGAAGACGTAGAAAGCGCTGGTGACGACCGCCGGCGACGCCGCGCCGAGCGGGGCCGCCCGCATCGCGAAGTACCCCATCCAGTAGCCCAGCAGGCCGAGGTCGTCCGCGACCTGGCGCACCTCGGGTGTGAAGTAGATGAGCGCGTGCACCGGCTCGTACCGCTCCCACATCGCCCGCGACCAAACAGCCTTCACCGCGACCCCCGCATCCTCGGCCTCAACTCCCGTAGCAGTGTTGAGCGGTGACGGCTGTCATGACAAGACCGGAACCGGCATCGGGACGGCAGCCGGACCTCGGTGGGACGGGGATCACACAGGGCCGGAGACCCAAATCACGTGCACCCGCCCGGTCTTGGCCGCGCCCCCCGGCACACGGTACGGTCACAGCGTTATCGACGACGGTATGGCGGAAGCCGGTGAGACTCCGGCACGGTCGCGCCACTGTGAGCGGTACGCATCGGCCCTGAGGCCGGGCGCCCCGCGAGTCAGACCCGCAGCCCTCGTCCAATGCACCACCGAGATGGGACGCGAACTCCCGAGGAGGTCTGCCATGGCGCAGCACGTCGCCCAGCCGACAACCACCGCCCCTGCCCTTCCCGCCAAGCTGCCGATCGGCGCGATCGTCCCCTGGGCGGTCTTCTTCGGCATCCTGATGCTCGTCCTGCTGTACTTCGTCGGCGCCGAGCAGGGCGCCACCTCCGTCGTCGCCGGCGAGGACGTCCACGAGTGGGTGCACGACGCCCGCCACCTGCTCGGCTTCCCCTGTCACTGACGGCGGGGACGCCGCGCATCATGAACTCCGCAACCGTCCGCAACCTCCTCGTGCGGGGCATGCTGGCCGGCCTGGGCGCCGGCCTGCTCGCCCTGCTCGTGGCCTACTTCCTCGGTGAACCGCGCGTCGGCGACGCCATCGGCTACGAGGAGGCCCACGCCGCCCCGGCGCACGCACACGAGGTCGAAGCCGTCACCCGCTCCCTGCAGTCCACCGCCGGCCTGGCCACCGGTGTGCTGATCTACGGGGTGGCGTTCGGCGGCATCACCGCCCTCGCCTTCTGCTTCGCGCTCGGCCGCGTCGGCCGCTTCACCCCGCGGGCCACCGCGCTGCTGCTGTCCGGCACGGCGCTGCTCGCGGTGTACGTCGTCCCGTTCCTCAAGTACCCGGCCAGTCCCCCGTCCGTCGGCGACGCCGACACGATCGGACAGCGTACGGCCCTGTACTTCCTGATGATGCTGCTCAGCACGCTGTTGGCCGTCGCCGCCGTACTGCTGGGCAAGCGGCTCGCTACGCGGCTGGGCACCTGGTACGCCACCGTCGCAGCGGTCGCGTTCTTCGTCCTCGTGATCGGGCTGGCATACGCCTTCCTGCCCGCCGTCAACGAGGTCCCGAAGGACTTCCCGGCCACCCTGCTGTGGCGGTTCCGCGTCTCGGCGCTCGCCATCCAGCTCACCCTGTGGACTGGCTTCGGCCTGGTCTTCGGCGAGTTGGCCCAGCGACTGCTGTCCCCGCACCCGGCGACGGTCACGGGGACACCGACGGCACCCGCGCCGAACTGAGCGATCACCTGCGCGACATGTGAGGGCCCCGGGTGTCTTTCCGGGGCCTTCGCCCTTTCCCCTCCCGGCGTCAGGCGTCCTGCTCGACCGACTGGTCCCGCGAGCCGAGCGCCTGCCCGAGCCGTACATTCCAGCGGCCCGCACGTCCGCTGAGACCGGTCGCCGTCAGCGGCGGTACGTCGAGCCGCCAGAACGCAGCCTCGGGTGCGGCGAGAACCCGGACCACCACGGCCCGCACGAACTCCGGCTCCACCACGGCCAGAACGCCACCCTCGGCCTCCCGAACCGTGTGCAACCAGCGCTCCGCCCGCGCGCACAGGGCACGCACCGACTCCCCGCCGTGCGGCGCGGCGTCCGGATCGGCCAGCCACAGGGCGACCGCGCCGGGTTCGCGGGCGGCGACCTCGTCGAGCGTACGGCCGCGCCAGCGCCCCATGTCCAGGCCCGCCAGCCGGGCTTCCTCCGTGGCCTCCAGCCCCAACGCCGACGCCGTCTCACGGCAGCGCACGGTGGGGGAGACCAGCACCTGCCGGGCCGTACGCAAGGTCCCTGCGGCCGCGCGGGCCGCCGCCGTACCGCTCGCGTCGAGCGGAGCGCCGTCATCGAACCGGACTTGACGCACGGACGCGCTCCTGGCGGCCGAGACCAAGGTGACACGACTGGTCACGCGGCTTGCTCCTCCTGTCGTACGGTGCGGCCCCGGACGGAACCGAAACCGGGATCGTGGGCACAGTACGCCCCAGGATCGCCGCCTACGGCGCCGTCATGCGTGACGAAGCCGCCTCCAGGTTCCGTCCGTGGAGCCGACGGTGTGCGGTGGAGGTGTGGTGGAGGGCGACGAGGGCGGCGTCGTCGCCCAGGCATCCGTCGCAGTGGTGGAGGAGGTCGCGCCGGATGTGGTGCAGGAGTGCCTCCGGTGTGGCCCCCGCCCACTGGGCGACGCGCTCGGCGAGCGGGTAGAAGCGGCCGTTGCTGTCGCGGGCCTCGACGACGCCGTCGGTGTACAGCAGGAACGTGTCCCCCGATTCGAAGGGGAACACGTCGAGCGCATGGTCCGCGGTCTCCGAGCAGCGCACTCCCAAGGGCGGGGACGGACGCAGCTTCGGGATGCTGACCGTGTGGTCGGCGCGGAGCAGCAGGGGTGGCGGGTGGCCACAGCTGGTCATCCGGATGACGCGGTCGCCGTCGGGGACCTCGGCCAGCAGGGCCGTGGCGAAGCGCTCCCCGGCCTCCTCGGGCGGTTCGAAGTCGGCCGCGTAACGGGTCACGCTCTGTTCCAGGGTGGCGGCCAGATCCGGTAGGGAGGCCTGCCGGTGGGCGGCCTCGCGGAAGGCGCCGAGAAGCAGGGCGGCCTCACCGACGGCGGGCAGGCCCTTGCCCCGCACATCGCCGATCAGGATGCGTGCGGCGCCGTCGTCGGCCCGGGTGGCGGCATAGAGGTCGCCGCCGATCTGGGCCTCGTCCTCGGCGGCCAGGTACAGGGAGGCGATCCGCAACTGGCCGATCCGTTCCGGCAGCGGGGACATCAGCACGTGCTGCGCGGCCTCGGCCACCGACCGCACCTGGTCCAGCTGTGCTCGGCGCCGATCGCGGACCGCGCAGTAGATCACGACCAGCACCGAGAGTACGGCGAGGGCGACGATCTGCACGATGTGGTTGGGGGTGGCCAGCCCGCCGTGCAGGTCGCCGATGACGACTTGGGCCGCCACCGCCAGCGCGCCGATCAGCCCCGTCGTCCAGGGCCCGGCGAAGGACGCGGTGATCGCCGGGGCGATGACCAGCGCCGGGCCCAGATGAATGTCCGCGGGGAAGCGGACGTCCACTACCGTGATCACCACGATGAGCGCGATCGGAAGCAGTAGCAGCGCGTGACTCGACTGCCACGGCTGCCGGACACCCGTACGGCGCTGCCGGGGACCCATGGCATCCAGCGTGCCCCAGGCCTCGCCGAGCGGCCATCGCGCCCACTGTCGTCCCCGTAGCCACCTCGTGCCCGTGTGCTCGTATCGCCCCAGGTGGAAAGCCCGCTCCACGAGATGGAGGATCGCCATACAGCCCGTCCACACACGGCAGGAGCAAGAACGGCGGGAGACAGCGACATCATGCGGGACGGCCAAGGAGACGAACGCGAGCACAGAGGCGGCGACGCGGACAAGCTCGGGAGCCGGGACCAGGGCCCAGCCCGCGACCTCGCGGCCGGTCAGCGCGATCACTGGCAGGACGCGTACACCAGCCACCCGGGCATGTACGGCACCGAGCCCTCCGCCCCCGCGATACACGCCGCGGGCGTCTTCCGTACGGTCGGGGCCGAGGACGTCGTGGAGCTGGGCGCCGGACACGGCCGTGACTCCCTGTACTTCGCGCGCGAGGGCTTCACGGTGCGCTCCACCGACTTCAGCCCGGTCGGCCTGAGCCAGCTCGAGGCCGCCTCCCGCGCCGAGGGCCTGGCGGAGCGGATCACCACGACGGTGCACGACGTCCGCGAACCGCTGCCGCTGCCCGACGCCTCGGTCGATGCCGTCTTCGCGCACATGCTGCTGTGCATGGCTCTGTCCACCGAGCAGATCCATGCCCTCGTCGGCGAGGTCCGGCGCGTTCTGCGCCCCGGGGGCGTATTCGTCTACACGGTGCGCCACACGGGCGACGCCCACTACGGCACCGGCATCGCCCACGGCGACGACATCCACGAGCACGGCGGCTTCGCCGTCCACTTCTTCCCGCGGCGGCTCGTCGACGACCTCGCCGAAGGCTGGGACCTGGTCGACGTGCACGCCTTCGAGGAGGGTGACCTGCCGCGCCGCCTGTGGCGGGTCACGCAGATCGCCCGTTGAGGCAGGACGCTTGTCGAGGCGGCCCCGAACCCGTCATCGGCCCTTTGTCCGGAACACCGGACTGCTACACTCGCCCGCGCATTCTTTCGGGCAAGGGGCCCGGGTTGTCTGGGGGTTGGTGTGGTCGCAGGCCGTGTAGTGAGGTTCGACAGCACACGGGGATATGGGTTCATCGCTCCGGAGCACGGCGCGGAAGACGTCTTTCTGCACGTGAACGATCTCCTCATTCCCGAGTCCATGGTGCGCACCGGGCTGGTGGTCGAATTCGAGATCGAGGAGGGGGACCGAGGCCCCAAGGCCTCGTCCATCCGACTGGCCCAAGGCGCGACAGTGCGCTCCGCCGCGTCGGCGTCGGGCGGTGCGTCCGGCGACGACCCGCTCTGTGACGTCCTGCAGACGACCGAGTTCACGAACGTGGTCACCGAGCTTCTGCTGCAGGCGTCACCCGCCCTGAGCGGGCAGCAAATTCTGCATATCCGCCAGGAGTTCCTGCACTTCGCGAAGAAGCACGGCTGGGCCGAGGACTGACATCACCGCGGGTTGCGCCTCCTCAGCGCTTCCCCCACCGTTCCTGAACTCCTTCCCTCGACGCCGGTATGCGATGTGCCGTTCGGCCGCCTCGCGGTGGCGGCGCTCCCCGCGTGACGGCTTGCTGGTGCCAGGAACGCCGGAGAGGAAGCGAGCCGCGCATGCAGACGACGGGGCCGGGGCAGCGGGCACTGCAGACCCCACGGGCCGCCGCGCTGGCGGGAATCGTCTTCGCGCTGCTGCTCGCGGCGGCCATCGTCCTGATCCGGCTGTCGGTCCCCGAAGGGGCCGGCGCGCAGACCGCGAGCGGTTTCACCGACGCGACGCAGCGTGCCGCCGTGCGGGCGGCCATCGCCCTCGTGCCGTTCGCCGGCATCTTCTTCCTGTGGTTCGTCGGCGTCGTACGCTCCCATGTCGGTGAGGCCGAGGACCGCTTCCTCACGACCGTCTTCCTCGGCAGCGGGCTGATCTTCGTCGCCACCATGTACGCGGCGGCCGCGGCGGCCGGTGCCGTACTGGCAACCGGGCATCCTCCCGGCACCGACCCCGGACTGCCTACGTGGAACTTCGGCCGCCACCTCGCGTACTCGCTGATCACCGGCTACGCCATGCGGATGGCGGCGGTCTTCACCTGCTCCCTGTCGTTGATCGCGCACCGCCTCGGAGTCCTGCCGCGCTGGCTCACCGTGCTGGGCTTCCTCACCACCCTGACGCTGCTCTTCGTCTCGTCGAACGTGCGCTGGGCCGAGATGGTGTTCCCGGCCTGGTGCCTGGTCCTGAGCACGCACCTCCTCGTCGTGGGCGGTCGTCCGGCGCCTGACATGCCGGCGGCGCGCTGACGACGGTGTGCGGCCCCACGCCGTGCGCGTGAAGTGAAAGAGCCTGGGCCCTTTCACTCCATCGGTGGTTCTCCGCGCGCGACGGGCATCCGGCCTCTTCCATGCTGGCGTGGGGGGAGATGACCGCAGTCCGGAGGTGTGCCCTTCACACGCATGTGGCACACACCGGACCTGGCCGCCGAAAGGGCAGAGCATTGATGAGGATTGTCGTCGATCTCAACAGATGCCAGGGATACGCCCAGTGCGCCTTTCTCGCGCCGGACATCTTCACCATGCACGGCGACGAGGCACTCGTGTACAACCCACGAGCCGCGGACGAGCACCGGGAGAGCGTGGCCCGCGCCGTCGCCGCCTGCCCGGTGCACGCGATCACGGTCGAGGGACTGGACGAACCGAGCGCCACGCGCTCCGAACACGTCCAGGAGAGCACCCATGGCCGCTGACTACGTGGACTGGCTCAAGCGCGAGGGCCGGATCGTGATCGTCGGCGCCTCGCTCGCGGGCCTGAAAGCCGCCGAGACCCTGCGCGCCGAGGGCTTCAAGGGCTCCCTCACCCTGATCGGTGCCGAGCCGTACGAGCCGTACGACCGGCCGCCGCTGTCCAAGGCGGTCCTGCTGGGCAAGGCGTCCGCAGAGCACACCGAGCTGCCCCGGCGCCACGACATCGACGCGAAGTGGCGCCTGGGCGTCTCGGCGACCGGCCTCGACATGACGAACAAACGGGTACGGCTGTCCGACGGCGACGAGGTCGAGTACGACCGGCTGCTCATCGCCACCGGCGTGCGCGGCCGGCCATGGCCGAAGGAGACAGAAGCCGAGCTGGACGGTGTCTTCGTCCTGCGCACCCGCGACGACGCGGCCGCCCTGGAACGGCGGCTGAGGGGCCGCCCGCGCCGGGTGCTCGTCATCGGTGCCGGGTTCGCCGGCTCCGAAATCGCCTCGGCCTGCCGGGAGATGGGCCTCGAGGTCACCGTGGCGGAACGCGCGGGCGCGCCTCTGGTGGGCGCCCTCGGCGGAGTGATCGGCGCGGTCTCGGCCGACCTGCACCGCGAGAACGGAGTGGACCTGCGCACCGGAGTCACGGTCACCGCCTTGGAGGGCGACGAGGCGGGCCGGGTGCGGGCCGCGCATCTGTCCGACGAGAGCGTCGTCGAGACGGACGTCGTGGTCGTCTCACTCGGGTCGATCCGCAACACCGAGTGGCTGACCGGGTCCGGGCTCGGTGCGGGCCCCCGCGGCATCGCCTGCGACGCGGGCTGCCGCGCCTTCGACTTCCGGGGGATCGTCACCGACGACATCTTCGTCGCGGGCGACGTCGCACGCTCCCCGCACGGGCTGTTCGGCTACCAGTTCCTGTCCCTCGAACACTGGGGCAACGCCGTCGCCCAGGCCGAGACCGCCGCGCACAACATGATCAGCTCCAGCGCCGACCGGCGCCCGCACCTGTGGGTGCCCGCCTTCTGGTCGTCGCAGTTCGGTGTGAACATCAAGTCGGTCGGCGTGCCGTCGATGGGCGACCAGCTGATGATCACGCAGGGGTCGCTCGCCGAGCGCCGCTTCGTCGCCGTGTACGGCTACCAGGGCCGGATCATCGCCGCCGTGAGCTTCGACAACGCGAAGTGGCTGGAGTTCTACGAGCGGGAGATCGAACGGGGCGCGCCGTTCCCGGTGGAGTACGCGACGGCGGACCGTCGCCCCGAGGGCCGTCAGCCGGTTCCGGCGGAGTTCCCCGACCCGTCCCTGCCGACGCACGGCCCGACCGTGACCCTCACCGGTTACTCACCGGCCGACCGGCGCCTGGTCTTCACTCCGGCCCGCCACTGACCGGTGCCCGGCCCGTCGCCGACCGGTGCCCGGCTCACCCCTGACCGGCGCCCGCCCCGCCACTGACCGGTGCCGGCCCATCGGCTTCCTCGCCCACCCACGCCCCAAGGACCCCGCATGACGCACGCCTCGCTCCTGCGCCAGATCACGGACTTCGCCAACCGTGCCAACCCGTACCCCCTGTACGAGGAGCTCCGCAAGACGCCGGTGCTGCACGAGGAGGACGGCGGTCCGTACCTCATCAGCAGCTACTGGGACATCGAGAGCCTCCTCCACGACCCGCGGATCAGCTCCGACGCCGCCAACCTCGCCGCCGCAGGCGGCGGCGAGGGGCTGTCCGGCCCCGAGGCGACGGGACTGCCGCCCAGCTTCATCCGGCAGGACCCACCCGAGCACGACAGGCTGCGAAGGATGGCCAACAGCTCCTTCGGCCCGCCGCACAAGCCCCACCGGATCAACGACATGCGCGGCGAACTCGAGCGGATCGTCACCGAGTTGATCGACGCGTTCGGGGACGCGCGGGAGATCGACGTGGTCGACCAGTTCGCCTACCCCTTCCCGGTGACCGTGATCTGCCGGCTGCTCGGAGTGCCACGCGAGGACGAGCCGCGTTTCCGCGCCTGGGTCGACCCGATCGTGGCCGGCCTGGACCCGCAGTCGCAGGACGCGGCCGGCGCCGAAGCCCAGAGGGCGGCGCAGGAGGCGCGCACGCAGCTCGGCATGTATCTGGCCGGGCTGGTCGAGGAACGCGTCAAGGAACCCCGCGACGACATGCTGTCCGACCTGGTGAACAGGCATGGCCCCGACGGCGCCATGACGATGATGGAAGCGCTCAGCACCGCGGTGCTCCTGCTCATCGCGGGCCATGAGACGACCGTCAACCTGATCACCAACGGCATGCTCACCCTGCTGCGCCACCCGGAGTACCTGCACCGACTGCGCGAGGACCCGAGCCTGTCCGTCAAGATCGTCGAGGAACTCCTGCGCTACGAACCGCCGGTGCAGCTCGTACCGCAGCGCACCTGCATCGCGGACATCGAGCTGCGCGGGGTCACCATCCCCAAGGGCTCGCGCATCTGGCTCGTCCTCGCCGCCGGCAACAGGGACCCGGAGCGCTTCCCCGACCCCGACCGCTTCGACCCCGACCGCGAGGACATCCAGCACCTGGGCTTCGGCAGCGGCATCCACAGCTGCTTCGGCGCCCCGCTGGCCCGCCTGGAGGCCCAGATCGCCCTGTCCGAACTGGCCCGCCGTCTGGACAACCCCCGCCTCCTGGAGGACCCGCCGCCCTACCGCCCGAACGCGGTTCTGCGTGGCCCACGGCATCTGAACATCGGCATTGACGGGGTGCGTCCCTGAGACGGCTCCTGGCCTGCTCCCCAGTGTGTTCCTCCAGCCCGCCTCTTTGTCGTCAGCCGTGGTGCCTCGGCAGCCACCGGTCGAGATAGGTGTGCAGCCCCGCCACCTGCGTCCCGCGAGCGACATAGCCGAGGTACCCGTCAGGGCGTACGAGCCCGTGAGTCACGCCCGGCCAGGGGCTCTGCCGGTCGAGCCGGTGTACGTCGATCAAGTCGTCGCGTCCGTGCAGGACCGGGGCGAGTTGATCCCCGGGCCAGGCCTCGGGCGGTCCGGACAGGAGCAGATGCCAGCCCGGCCCCGCCGTGCGCGCCTGGAGTCCGCTCGGCAGGTCCGGCAGGCGGTCGCCCGCGTGTGGGCCGCGCCCGGGCGGGCGCGAACCCGCGGTGGTGGCGGGGCCGCGACGGTAGTGGATGCCGAGCTCCGACACCGTACGGAAGGCGCGTCCGCGGGGCGCGCTCACGCGCAGCGCCAACGGGGCCAGCCGCGAAGCGAGATGGGCGCGGGCGAGACGGGCAACCGGATTACCGCTGGTGCCGAGGGCGAAGGCGCGGGCGGTGAAGCGCAGCACGGTGCGACCGACCGGGGCGCGCTCGGCCTCGTACGTGTCCAGGAGTTCCTCCGGGGCCCTGCCCCGGCACACGAGGGCGAGCTTCCAGCCCAGGTTGAGGGAGTCCTGGATGCCGGTGTTCATTCCTTGCGCACCGGCCGGACTGTGGATGTGCGCCGCGTCCCCGGCGAGGAAGAAGGGGCCCGAGCGGTAGTGGGCGGCGGCGCGGTTGTGCAGGCGGAAGTCGGTCATCCACACCGGGTCCCGCAGCACCACCCGGTCCGTGGTGTATCTGTCGGCGATCTCCTGGAGGAGCTCCAGCGTCACCTCGGTACCCGGGGCATCCGGTGGCCGGATGGCGAGCAAGCGCCAGGGGGCGGGCGAGCCGAGCGGGAAGAAGAGCAGCACGCCGACCCCGGTCACGTACGCGTGCACGGACCCGGGCTCCAGCCCGTCGACGTCGAGGTCGGCGAGCAGGAACGTCTGGGGAAAGGCGTAGCCCTCGAATCCGATGCCCGCCTCGGCCCGTACCGTGCTGTGCGCGCCGTCGCAGCCCACGACGTAGCGCGCGGCCACGGTCTCCTCGGTACCGTCGCCGCGCCTGAGCCGGCAGCGGACGGACGAGCCCTCCTCCCGCAGCCGCACCACCTCCGTCCCGCGCTCCACGCTCGCTCCCTGCCCCGTCACATGCTCCGCGAGGACCTTCTCGGTCTCCGCCTGGGAGAGGAACAGCAGGAAGGGGTACGCCGTGTCGGCCAGCCCGATGTCGAACAACGGCACCTGTACGACCCGTCGCGGTAGGTGCAGTCTCACCCGCATCGTGGGATTGCCGCGCGCGACCAGTTCGTCCGTCACCCCGAACCCGGCGAGCGCCTCCAGCGTGCGTGGCTGGATACCCAGGGCGCGCGACTCGTGGACCCGGTCGAGCGAGCGGTCGACGATCCGGAAAGCGGTCCCGCAGGCGCGCAGTTGCGCGGCGAGTGCCAGCCCGGTGGGCCCTGCCCCGACCACCAGCACGTCCAACGGCACCGTCATGCCTCCACGGTACGCATCGCCCCTTCCCGGCGCCCGCGCTGACGACGCATCGCGGCCGCGTCGAGCGCCGGTCCCGTCTCCGTCCGGGCAGCGAGCCTCATCCCCGCTCCCGCAGCGGGCGCCGTCCGCGTCCGCTCAGCCGGCGGAGGATCTTCGGCAGGGCGCCTCCGACGAGGAGCGCCGCGAGGGGCAGGACGACATCGGACCAGGGGGCGCGGAGGGGCTTGTAGGTGGCGATGCCGTCCCGTATCTCGATGTAGCCCAGCGGCCTGGCGTCGGCACCGCCTCCGCCGCCACCGCCTTCAGCGTTCCTGTGCGGGCCGACCTCGCGTCCGGCGCCACCACCGAAGCCGAAGCCGATTCTGGCGATCGGGATGATGGTGACGCCGTCGGCGATGACGGGTTCGCCGTAGACGGCGGTCACCGAGGCGCGGCCGCCGAGCTTGTCGGCCAGGCGTTCCAGCAGTGCGACGGAGGCGTGGGCGGGCGACAGGTGCCCGGGGGCGTCCGGCGGGGCGTCCGACAGGTCATAGGGGGCGTCCACTCGAGGCGCGGGCCGGGTCTCGCGCTCGGAGAGTGTCATGGGGTGTCGCCCGGCCGGGGGCGCTCGGCGGTGCCGAGGATGTGGGTGGCGGCGGGCGCGGGAAGGCGTGTCTGCGGGAACATGAACTTCTCCACCGAGGTGACGGTGAACCCGGCGTCGGTGATGGTGGTCAGGGTGTCACGACCGGTGTGGCAGCCGCCGACCAGCAACGGCCAGAAGGTGGCGTCCACGACGCGCTGCACCCGGCGCAACCCGGGCGAGTCGGCGCGCACGTGCTCGAAGAAGCGAAGCTGCCCGCCGGGCCGTAGGACACGGTGGAGTTCACCGAGCACGGCGTGCGGGTCGGCCACCGAGCACAGCGTCAGACACGCGACGGCCGCGTCGAACGAGGCGTCCACGAAGGGTAGTTGCTCGGCAATCCCGCCGGTCACCGTCACGTCGACCGGAGCCGTTCGGGCGCTGCGCTCGGCCAAGTCCCGCAGATGCGGCTCCGGTTCGACGGCGAGCACCCGCTTCACGCCCGGCGGGTAGTGGGCGAAGTTGAGCCCGTTGCCGGCGCCGATCTCGATGACCTCACCGGCCAGGCCGGCCAGCAGAGTCCTGCGGTGTTCGGCGACTCCGGCCTTGTCCAGGGCGGGGGCGAAGACCTTGGTGTAGAGGCGGGCGAAGAGCGGATGGTGCGGGGACGGCGGGGTTGTCCGTGCGGTCATGGCTGATCACTGTCCTCTTCGACAACTGTTCCCTGAGGGCTACGATGCATTGCGGAGGTAGTACACAGTGAAGTCACTTCACGGTATGCCCGAGGTCACCGCTTCCGCCAGCGTCACGTTGGACCGGCTCTTCGAACTGACCGAGGTGCTCGGCAGCATGATGGAGCGCGGGGTCGCCGAACACGGCCTGACCCGGGCGAGGGCCGGGCTGCTGTGGACGCTGTTCCACGACGGGCCCATGACCCAGCGGACACTGGCCGCACGGCTGAACGTCACTCCGCGCAATGTCACCGGACTGCTGGACGCCCTGGAGAACGACGGGCTGGTGGCCCGCACCGCCCACCCCGGCGACCGGCGCGCCACGCTGGTGTCCCTCACCGACACGGGCCGCACTCTCACCACCGGACTGCGCGACGGTCGTGACGAGATGGCCCGGGGCCTGTTCGGAGACATGCCGGCCGCACAACGGACCGCGATCCAGGACGGTTTGGAGACAGTGATCGCCCGACTGCGTGCCATGGACCGGACGGCCCGTGAGGCACGATGAACGTCGTCAGCACCGGCTCCACGGTTCGTACACTGACCGCATGCCGCGGCCCGATTCGAGGAGGTGCCGGTGGATGGGACGGAACCGGTAGCGGAGAAGCACCCTGAAGGCCTGTTCGTCGGCCTGTGCACTCTGGACGTGATCCAGTTGGTGGACCATGTGCCGGGTTCCGACGAGAAGATGACGGCCCATGACCAGGCGTTGGCCGCGGGCGGCCCCGCCGCCAACGCGGCCGCCGTCTTCAGCGCTCTGGGCGGCTGGGCCAGGCTCCTCACCGGCATCGGCTGTCATCCACTGGCGCAGGGAGCCAAGGCCGACCTGCAGAGCCTCGGTGTCAGTGTGACGGACCTGGCCGCCGAGCTCACCGAACCGCCCGCGGTCTCCTCGATCCTGGTGACGGCGGCGAACGGCCGACGCGCGGTCGCCTCCACCAACACGGGCCGCCACCATCTCGCTCCGCCGGACGACCTCGACGCTCTGGTGGCTGCCGGCGACATCGTGCAGTTCGACGGTCACCACATGGAGTTGGCGATCGCCACCGCGGAGACGGCACGTACTCTCGGCCGCCCCACACTGCTGGACGGCGGGAGCTGGAAGAGCGGTACGGAGAGGCTCCTGTCCGCCATCGATGTCGCCCTCTGCTCGGCCGACTTCCATCCGCCCGGAACCCGGACGACCGCGGACACGCTGGAGTACCTCCACGACCACGGCGTGACCTGGGCCGCCGTCAGCCGCGGCGAACACCCCATCGCGTGGTCGGGCCCCGGCGGCAAGGGCGCGGTCGACGTGCCGCCGACCCGCGTCGTCGACACGCTGGGTGCAGGGGACGCTCTGCACGGGGCGTTCGCCTACCACTGGGCGCGAGGCAAGCGGGACAATGTCGATCGTTTCGTCACGGCCCTCGCACACGCCGCAGAGGTGGCGTCGAGGTCGTGCACGGCATTCGGAACGCGCTCCTGGCTGCGCGGGGAACTCTCGGAGCCGCCAGCGTAGAGGAGCAGAGAGCGTTCGGAGGACACTGGACAAAGACCCGGACAACGACACCTCGTGCTAGATGTCCAAGCTCTCGTGGCATCGGTCTGCGAGGCGAGCTTGGTGGTGGTAGCTGAGGGCGTCGGCAACGAAGGGTGCGGGCATCTCCAAGACGTGCTGACGGATGGCTGCTGCACGGCCGGCGGTTGTCCCCACCCCTGAGACAGCCCGGCTGGCGCAACCGGGCGCCGATCCGCCGCGCCAGCGCGGGCGCGGCACCTGCGGCCTGCTACAGGAGGTCTTTGGGATCGACGGACCCTGACGGGCGAGGCGGGATGCGGGCGGGACAACGCGCCGCATCAGATGCCTGTAATGGATCTCCAAGAGACGGTAGCCTGCAACGCCGAGATGTCTGAATCGCCGGGGGACGGTTGCATGGACAGGTCCGAACTTGTTCAGGAGAAGGGCGGGGCACCGGACGGAGTGGAGCTGCCGCATGCCCGTGTGGCTGTCGGGCCGCTGCCTGCGGAGTCAGGTGACGTCGACTTCTGCGGCGACGCCCTACTGCTGCTGACCGGGCCCTTCTATCCGGGGTCCGAGTCGCTCACGGACCGTCCCAGCTTCGCCGTTCCGGTGGACGGCGCGCTCGAGCCGGAGAGACGCCTTACGGTGGTGCAACGGTCCCTGGATCAATTCCTGCGTGGCTCGCTCACCTTCGGCAATCCCCCCGTCAACCCGCTCACGCACCTCGCCGGCTCCGATGCGTTGCACGCGCGGCTGACGACGATCGTGCAGGAGGCGACGCTGCTCCCGGTGGAACTGAACGTCTCCGGCATTCTGTTCCCGGACGGTTACGGCTCGGTGGCGGTGTGCATGCGCATCGCCGACGGGTGGTCCGAGGTATGGCGGGAGCGGCTCATCGAGGGCTTCGGGCCGAAGGGCCGCGACGATGTCACCGCGCGCATCAGGGACGAGCTGCTGCCAGCCCTTACCGCGATGTCCGACCGATGCCGACAGGGACCGCCGTGTCCCACGGTCCTGCCTTATTTCAACCTCGCCTACGCGGGTAGCACCAGCCACCCAGCTCCGGGCCGGGCGATGCTCTCCGATTCCCTACGGCACCTGATCTACCCTCGCTCCGCCGAGCCGATCCCCTCCGAATCGACGTGGCCGGAAGAGTTCTTCTACCCCGGGTACGCCTTCTTCCTGTTGGCCTCCCGGAACCCTCACGACACGCTCGGCCAGCTTGAGCACCTGCTAGGTCAGCTGAACGTGCACTACGCCCGGCTGGAACACTCCGCCAACGCCGCGGAACGGATCATCCGCGAGTCGGCCCTGGACGAAGACCCCGAATTGCTCATCAGGCTGGAACGACGGCTGCGTGCCGACTATCAGGCGTTAGTGCGGCCCACGTTCAGCTACGACTTCCACGTCCTCAAGTTGCGTGACAGCGTACTGAAGGCGTGGGAGACCGAAAAGGTGCGCGAGCGTACTGACACCCTGCTCGAAATAGCGCGGCACGCGGTGGAACGAAAGCTGGAGCATGAGCAGCTGCGCCGGGTAGCGCGAGTCAACCTGGCCGTGACGATCGTGGCTATCCTGAGTTTCGTCCAGTGCGTGGACGCGGCGGCCAACCTGTGGTCGAGGTTCTTCGGATGAAGGGGGAGATCATGCCGGTGGACGTGCAGATCTGTGTCGCGGACGGGCTGATCTACGACGGTCTCGACTACGCCGACCGGATCGAGCAACGACTGATCCGGGCCGGCCTGAGCTGTGGCCGCCTGAACCTGCTGGCCGAGGCGGCCGATCCGGCCGCGCGCTTGCCCCGACCGACCCTGGCGTATGTATTCACTGGAGGTCAGACCTCGGTGCACTCGGACGCCGAGTGGATGCGCGCGACCATCGCGCTGGTGCGGGAGCTCATCGCGGACACGGACAAGCGCGACGAGGGTGCCGAGCCCGCAAGCCCAGGTCCCGCGGTGATCGGCGTGTGCCTTGGCTCGCAGTTGATCGCCGAGGCACTGCGTCCGGATTCGATCATCGGCACCTCGGGCATGGAGGTCGGCCTGACCCCGGTAAGCCGAGCTGGCGACAGCCACCGCAGCGGGGGCGGCGACCACGGCATTGGTGTCGTGCCGTCGTTCCACTATCAGGCAATCAGTCCGCAGATCGAGGAGGTCGACGGGGTGCGCATTGAGTACCGCAACGAGCACACCTCCGTCCAGGCACTGAGCTTTGGCGAGCGGGTCTTCGGATGCCAGTTCCATCCCGAGTTGACGCCGGACGACGTACACCGCCTGATCGACTTCAACGAGGACGTCATCACTGACTGGAACGGGGACACGGCGGCCGCGCACCGGTCGGTCGAGCAGTACCAGCTCCACGACGACCTCTTCGAGCGCTTGGTGATCGACCGGATCACGCGCTGAGGCGACGGAGTACGCCGCCGCTCGACGGGGCGGAAAGAGGCTCGACGGCGCACACGGCCACCTCGCTGCCGATGCCCCCGGTCGCCAGCCGCTCGGCTATCGATCCCGCACAGTCGCCAGCTGAGGCCAAGGCCCCTGCCGACAGGCACGTCCCCCGAGCGTGGCTCCTGCCGACAGCGGCCCGTCCCGAGCCAAGGCCGAACGGCACCTGGCAGCCGCACGACCTCATCTGGCCCCGGATGACGAGGCCAGGAACGGTCGCAGCGCTATCTCGGTGGCCGCCTGCATCCGCTGCTGGAGTCGCTGCGGATCGGTCAAGGCGTCCGGCTCGGCGAGCAGTACTTGCAGTGCGCCGGTGACCGCGCCGATGAAGGCCCCGACCATGGCTGCCGCCTGCACCGCGTCCAACTCGTCGGGGAACGCCGCCTGCAGGTGCCGAGCGATCTCCAGCTGGGCGTCCAACTGCTCTTGCAGCGCCCTTCCGCGTACGGCGGGAACGGACTGCGTGAGCCGCATCCGGAGGCGGGCCGTCGGGCCAGCCATCTCCGTGGTGGTCTCGTTGACGTCCTGTAGCGCCCGCAGTAGCAGGTCGGCGGGGCGGTCTGCGGGCTCGCGCGCCTCGATCGCGGCGACTGCGGCGGCGACACGGGCATCGCTCTCAGGGAAGAGCAACTCTTCCTTGCTCGCGAAGTAGCTGAAGAAGGTCCGCGTGCCGATCTCGGCCGCGTCGGCGATGTCGGCGATCGTCGTCCCCTCGTAGCCGCGGCGCTCGAAGAGGTCGGCACCGGCGTCGATGATCGCTTGCCGGGTGCGTTGCCGCTTGCGCTCACGATGCGAGGTCATGCTGGAGAATTTATCGCACTCACTGCTGAAACACACTCATTGCATACCTGCACTCCATGCAGATATCTTCGCGCTCATGGCAACTCGAGCCGTTCTGATCTCCGGAGCCGGCATCGCCGGCCCCACGCTCGCGTACTGGCTGGCCCGCCACGGGTTCCAGCCGACCGTCGTTGAGCGCGCGCAGGGCCTGCGCTCCAGCGGCAGCCCCGTCGACGTCCGCGGCCCGGCCGTCTCGGTCGCCGAGCGGATGAGGATCATGCCCCGGCTGCGTGCCGCGGGCACTGAGGTGACGGAACTGAGCTTCGTTGACGACTTCGGCCGCCGGGTCGGTCGCATCCCGATGCGGCCGACGGACGACTCGGTCGAGGTGCCGCGGTTCGATCTTGCGGCGATCCTTCTTGAGGCGGCACGCAATGAGGCGGAGTTCCTTTTCGAGGACTCCATCGCCACGCTGCACCAGGACGTGGGCGGCGTCGACGTCACCTTCGACCACGCCCCGCCGCGCCGGTTCGACCTGGTCATCGGTGCCGACGGGCTGCACTCGCGAACCCGGCGACTCGCCTTCGGTCCCGAAGGCGCTTACGTGCGGCACTTGGGGGTCTGGGTCGCCACCATTCCCGCGGACGACCTGGGCCTCGACCGGCACAAGGTTCTCCTGCACAATTCGCCCGGCCGGGCCGTCTCGCTGCACCCCGGCCGCGGGAAGGCCATGGCCGCGTTCATGTACCGCGGGCCCGGTGATGACAGCTTCGACTATCGCAACACCGTGGACCACAAGCACCGTCTCATCGAGGCGTACACCGGCGTCGGTTGGCGCGTCCCCGAGCTCCTTCAGCGGGTGCACGAGGTCGACGACGACCTCTACTTCGACTCGGTGAGTCAGGTCCGGCTGGATCGATGGTCCACCCGCAGAGTGGCGCTGCTCGGCGACGCCGCCTCGTGCGTATCGCTCTTCGGAGACGGCTCGACCCTGGCGATGGCGGGGGCGTCGACGCTTGCCGAGGCGCTGGCCGCGACCCCGGCGGACCATGAGGCGGCATTCCGGCGCTACGAAAGCGAGCACCGGCGGCTGGTAGCACCCAAGCAGCGGGCCGTCGGACAGGCGACCGCGCTGCTCATCCCGGCGAGCCGGTCGGGCATCGCGGCCCGGAACGCGGCGACACGGCTCTGGCCCCTCGCGTCACGGGTGCGGACGGTACACCGCGTGCTGTGCCGGCATCGCGCGGCCTCGACCGATCAGGAGCCGTCCAAATGATCACCACGCCGTTCGGAGCAGGGACGCCATCTGCGCACTCCAGAAGCTCTCGAAACGCGCCCTAAAGCCTCCGGGCCCGTGCGCTCGTCTGGGGCCCTCCCATTTGCTGGGCGCACCGGGGCGGATGCCTCAAGACCACCTGCGTAAATGCTCCACAGATTCTCCGCGACTCGGTCACGTCCGCTGGAGTGGTGTATCGACGGCCACTCGGTGATCTCGTTTTGAGGCTATGCGGTGAGTTCGGTGGGCAGGTCGGTGTCGTCGGTTTCTGACTCGATCGGGTGGAGGCGGGCCTTGGCCAGCAGGTCGAGTCCCATGTAGCGGCGGGCCTCGGTCCACTCGTCGTTCTGCTCGGCCAGCATCGCTCCGACCAGGCGGATCAGGGCGGTGCGGTCGGGGAAGATGCCGACCACGTCGGTGCGACGCCTGATCTCCTTGTTCAGCCGTTCCTGCGGGTTGTTGGACCAGATCTGTCGCCAGATCTCGCGCGGGAAGGCGGTGAAGGCCGGCACATCGTGTTGGGCAGCGTCCAAGTGGGCTGCGGCTTTGGGGAATTTCGCTTCCAGGGCATCGAGAACGTGCCTCATCTGGGCCTTCACGGCGTCGGTGTCGGGCTGTTCGAAGACCGTCCGCAGGAGCGTGGCCACCCAGGGTTGGGCGGATTTGGGGACCTGACTCAGCAGGTTGCGTGCGTAGTGGGTGCGACAACGCTGCCAGGAAGCGCCCGGAAGGACCACGCCGATCGCGTCGACCAGGCCGGCGTGGGCGTCGGAGACGACGAGCTGGACGCCGGACAGGCCGCGGGCGATGAGCGAGCGCAGGAAGGCGAGCCAGCCGGCTCCGTCTTCGGCGGTGGCGACGTCGATGCCGAGGATCTCGCGGTGGCCGTCGGCGTTGACGCCGACCGCGATCAGTGCGTGGACGTTGATGATGCGGCCGCCCTCGCGGACCTTCTGCGTGAGAGCGTCGACCCAGACGAACGCATAAGGCCCTTGATCCAGGGGCCGGTTGCGGAAGGCGGCGACCTGATCGTCCAGGTGCCGGGCCATCGCGCTGACCTGAGACTTCGACAGCTGAGTGACGCCGAGGGACTCGGCGAGTTTCTCGACGCGGCGGGTGGAGACACCGAGCAGGTAGGCGGTGGCGACCACGCTGATGAGGGCCTGCTCGGCCCGGCGGCGGCGTTCGAGGAGCCAGTGCGGGAAGTAACTCCCGCTGCGGAGCTTGGGGATGGCGAGCTCGACAGTGCCGGCTCTCGTGTCCCATTCGCGCGGGCGATAACCGTTGCGGTGATTGACGCGTTCGTCGCTGACCTGCCCGTATTCGGCATTGCAGAGAGCGTCGGCCTCGGCGGACATGAGGGCGTCGGCAAACGTTTTGATCATCGCGCGCAGCAGATCGGGACTCGCCGCGGCGAGGTTGTCCTCGGCGAGGGCGTGCAGGGGCAGACTGTCGGGTGCGGTCATCGTGCTGATCTCCTTCGGGCTTCGACACCTCGAAGATCAGCCGGTGGCCGTTCATTTATGCGGGCACCACCCCGACGCCGGAGCAAACCCCCGGATCAGGTCGAACCCCTACACCACTTCCCTGGACGCAACCGGGCCCCCCGCGTGCCGCTACCTGAGTCGTGGCTCGGTAGTCGTCGTCCCTGGCCTCACGCCGATGTCCGGCGACCGTTACGAGTGGCTCCGAGCCCCGACTCGACGACCGATGGCCAACCCGCTCCGTCCGGTCTCCTTGGCAACCATGCTCGTCGCCTCTGCCGAGCTGCTCGCTCGCGTAGACCGCTACGGCGAGCGCTACCCGTCTGCGGCTGCCCTCGCTCGGACCGCAATCGAGGGGGTCTCGACCGATGCGCGATGACGCCACGGACCGGCGCGACGCTGCTACATGGTCCCCTCTGGACAGCGACGGCTGGTACGCCGCGCGCAATGCCGCGACCGCTCTGCGGGACGCATTGATCCGCGCAGGAATGGAGAAGGACTTCCTTTATCTGCGGGCCGACTTGAATGCCTTCGGCCACGACCTGGTCGAACTCGGTCGTGTGTCGCCGGCCACCGCGGAACGCGTGGCGGAGCTGCTTCGGCTGGCGCTGGCTTCTGGGCTACAGCGTCTCGAAGAGAGCGGCGACGGAACTACGGAACACCATGCAGAAAGGGACGGACGTCATGACCGACCGACGGGGAGTCATTGCCAAGCGCGCCGCGAACCTCTCCCGGGCGGCGGTCGACGGCTCCCACATCCGGGCGTTAAAGGGGGAGCCAAGACCGGGCTCGCCGCCACCCTCACCGGCGGCAACCGCAACGACGTCACCCAGCTGATCCCGCTCCTCCAAGCCGTGCCGCCGGTGCGGGGCAAGCGCGGCCGGCCCCAGCGCCGCCCGGACGTGGTGCTGGCCGACCGCGGCTACGACCACGACAAGTACCGCCGCTGGTCCGGGACCTCGGCGTGAAGCCGTTGATCGCCCGACGCGGCACCGAACATGGCTCCGGACTGGGCACCCAACGCTGGGTCGTGGAGCGCGCGTTCGCCCACCTGCACTGGTTCCGCCGCCTGCGCATCCGCTGGGAGATCCGCGACGACATCCACGAAGCCTTCCTCACCCTCGGATGCGCACTCATCTGCTGGCGGCGTCTGAAATTGAACCGGTAGGGATCAAAACACTGGTCCTGTTCAGAGATGCACACATACCTTGCTGCCCGTGACCCGCCGCTGCCCCGCACTCCTCGTATCTGCTCCTCCGACCGGGCTGTTTTCCCGTACGTATCTGGCCGTCACCGCCAGTTTCGCGGCGGTGATGTTCCTGACGGGGTTCGCCGCGCTGGCGGTGATGCCCCTGCTGCCGATGGCCGTGAGGGACCTCGACGGGGTCGTTCTGTATCCGCTGGTGGCGGGAGCGTTCGTCGCCGCGAGCCTGCTCGGCGGGGTGCTCGGCGGGGCGTGGGCGGACCGTGCGGGTGCCCGGCGGCCGCTGACGGCCGGGGTGGTCCTCACGGTCTTGACGCTTCTTGTCTCCGCGACGAGTACCAGCATCTGGCAGCTGGCTCTCGGGCGTTTCGCAGACGGCATCGCGGCGGGACTGGTGGCGGTGTCTGTCAACGCGGCCATCGGCCAGTCCTACCCGGATCACCTACGTGCCCGTGCCCTGGCCCTGATGAGCGCCTGCTGGATCGTGCCGTCCCTGGCCGGTCCGCCCCTCGCCGGGCTCGTAGCCGCCTGGTGGTCCTGGAGGATGGTGTTCTTCGGCCTCGCCGGCCTCACTCTGCTCCCGGCGGTGGCCGCAGTACTCCTGCTGCGCGGGCGAGGGGTGCAAGACGGCGCTTCACAGGCGACCCAGGGCGGCGAGGGGCCGGTGCGGCGGCCTGCCCTGCCCGCTGCGGTAGCGGTGAGCGCGGCAGCGGCGCTCACCCAGTACGGCGTCTCCGCCTGGGACGTACGGCACACCGCGTGCACGGTGGTTGGTCTGGCGTTGCTCGTGGTGTTCGCTCCGCGCCTGCTGCCACCGCGCACCTGGCGGGCCGGGCACGGGCTGCCTGCCACGGTGCTGCTGCGGGCGCTGGCCTCGGGCGCGTACTTCACGCTTGAGGCGTTCGTACCGTTGATGCTCGGTACGGTGCGCCGGGTGCCGGGCGTGGTGACGGGGCTTGCGTTCACCGGGGCCGCGCTTGCCTGGGCCGGGGCGTCCTGGCTGCAGGGACGCCTGCAGGACCGGGTGCCCCGGCACCGCCTCGTCGCCGTCGGGGCCGGCGTGATGGGGGGCGCGGTTGCACTGGCCGCACTGTGCACCCTGCCCGCAGCGCCCGCGGCCGCGGCGGTGTCGTCGATGGTCCTGGCAGCGGTCGGCATGGGGCTTGCTGCGCCATCGCTGACCCTGTTGTCCCTCGCACACGCTCCGGTCGGCGGGCAGGGGTATGCGAGCGGCGCGATGCAGACGTCACAGAATCTCGGTCAGACAGCAGTCCTGGCCCTGGCCTCGGCTCTGTTCAGCGCGGTGTCGGCGGTTGCTGGCCAACCTGCACCGTTTGCCTGGACGTTCGCGCTGTTGGTACTGCCGGCCGCTGTCGTGTCCTGCCTGGCAGGCAGGACACGGATGGCAGATCCGGATCGGCAACACACCCCAGAGCACGGCGAGACCGCTGCCCACGCTCAACCGATCGACGAGACCTAAAGCCTGTAGATCATTTCGTTAGGAGTTCTAAGCCCAATGCCGTTGCGTTATGGGCCTGTGGGTTGGGGTCTTGTGATGAGGATGGCTTGTGCGCCGGTGCGGGTGGGTTGTGGCCAGTCTCGGTGTTCAGCTCGTTTGAGCTGGTAGTTGGACATCTTGCGTTTCACGACGCGGGGCTGGCTGCGGAGCCGTCT
>NZ_JBEYYC010000043.1:0-44848 GCF_040645355.1 Streptomyces sp. NPDC046805
GAACACCGAGACTGGCCACAACCCACCCGCACCGGCGCACAAGCCATCCTCATCACAAGACCCCAACCCACAGGCCCATAACGCAACGGCATTGGACCTAGGGTGGGTGTAGATCGATTCGCGCAGTTCAGTCACCGTGACGCCGTGCCGCATGCCCAGAACGACCGTGTTGATGAGTTCTTCGGCATCCACGCCGAGCAGAGCGGCGGCCAGGACCTCGTCGGTGTCCGCGTCGAGCACGTACTTTATCACCCCGCGCGTCTCCTCGACGACGTAGGCACGGGGCATCACGATGATCTCCGCTACCGGCTGACTGGCTATCCTCACCCGGCGTCCGGCCCTACGGGCCTGCTTCTCGATGAGCCCGACGGTGGCCAGCAGCGGGGTGATGAACAACGCGTGCGGCACCGCGACCCGGTCAGCGGTGCGCCGCCGGCCCTCGCCGACGAGCCGGTCGAGAACGATACAGCTGTCGTCAAGGCGGACATAGGTGAACCGGGGTCCGCCGTCGACGTCGCCGAGTGCATAGACGTGCGGCTGGCCTGTACGCAGGTACCGCGATCGCTCGTGCGCACTCCCACGGCCTCAAGTCCCAGACCCGCGATGGCCGGGCGGCGCCCCGCAGCCGCGAGCACGGCATCGACATCGATGCTGTACTTGGCCCCGTTCCGCTCGCAGGTGACGGTGACCCGGGCCATGCCGTCGCTCACTACGAGCACGCGTGCGCCGGTCACGATCGCAATGCCGTCGTTAGTGAGGTTGGTGCGGACGGCGGCGGCGACGTCGTCATCCTCCCGACCGAGGATGTGCGGTGCGGCTTCCAACAGCGTGACCTCGGAACCGAAACGGCTGTAGACGGAGGCAAATTCCAGGCCGAGGTAGCCGCCGCCGATGATCACCAACCTCTTCGGCAGCGTCGTGGTCTCGATCAGATCGGTGCTCGTGACCAGCTAGGTGCTGGCCCGGGTCCGTCACGAGCGGTACTTGGCCGTGCGGAAGCACCGGTGGACCGTGGAACTCGTCATACGTGGGAAGGTGGTTCGAGTGGCCTCCGGAATGGCGAACTGGATCCAATCGTTGCCCAGCCGGTCGACGCATCACACTAGAAGAACACCCCGCACCGCAGCAGCACGTTCGCGTACGGGTGAGCTTCACCGGTGCGGACGACCAGGCGCGCGCTCGCCGTCAGTTCCTTCAGCTTCTCGTGGGATATCAGCGTGAGGTCCGGGAAGCGGGCGTCCAGCAGGGACGACGCTTCGGGGTTCGCGCCGCGCACCTCGTACGCCGCCGTTGCGCCCTCCACCACCAGCTCGTCCAGCAGACCGTCCAGAACCTCGGCGAAGGACGGCACCCCCGCGCGGAACGCCAGATCCACCACCCGTGGCCGCGAGGGGATGGGCATGCCCGCATCGCACACCAGGACCGTGTCCCCGTGCCCCAACTCGGCTAGGGCGCCCGCGAGGTGACGGTTCAGAATTCCGGCCTTCTTCACAGTGCCGCTACCTCCTCGGCGGTCGGGAAGGACTCCTGCGCTCCGGGGTGGGTCACCGCGGCCGCGCCCACCCGCACCGCGTACGCCGCAGCCTCGAGTAGCGACGAGCCCGTGCCCAGCCGCCACGCCAGCGCCGCCGTGAACGCGTCGCCCGCGCCCGTCGTGTCCACCGCGTCCACCTTCACGGACGCGACCCGGGCCATGGCCTCGCCGGTCGCCACCAGCGCGCCCTCCGCGCCGAGCGTCACCACGACCGAGCGGGGACCGAGAGCCAGCAGCGCGGCCGCTCGGTCCTCGGGCGAGCCGTCCCGTTCACCACCCGCGATGACCCGCGCCTCGTGCTCGTTGACGATCAGCGGATCGCACGCCGCGAGCACCTCGGCGGGCAGCGTCCGCGGCGGCGACGGGTTCAGCACGAAGCGGGTGCCCGACGGCAGGTTCCGCGCGACCTCCACGACCGTCTCCAACGGGATCTCCAGCTGCGCCGAGACCACCCGGGAGGCCTGCAGCAGACTGCTCGCGGCCCGTATGTCCGCGGCGGCGAGCCGAGCGTTGGCCCCCGGCGAGACCACGATGCTGTTGTCCCCCGACGGATCCACCGTGATCAGCGCGACCCCGGTGGAAGCCCCGCCGACCAGCACCCCCACAGTGTCGACGCCGGCGTCGCGCTGTGCGTCCAGCAGCAGCCGGCCGTGCGCGTCGTCGCCGACGCGGGCCAGGAGCGCGGTACGCGCGCCGAGCCGGGCGGCGGCCACCGCCTGGTTCGCGCCCTTGCCTCCCGGGTGGACGACCAGGTCGGAACCGAGCACGGTCTCCCCGGCCGCGGGCCGCCGTTCGACCTGGATCACCATGTCGGCGTTGGCCGATCCCACAACCAGAAGGTCGTAGTCGTACATGAAGTGTCTCCCAACGGATCCGTGTGGATCCCTGCAACGGTGAAGCCGGCGCCACGGCCGCGGACCGCGCCGGATGCGCGGCCGGCGGTCGTGGCGGCTGGAGGGGTGCGGGGGTCAGCCGCTGAACCCGGCAGCGTTCTCCTTCGTGACCACCTTCACCGGAACCTTCACGGTCTCCTGGACCTTCTTGCCCTCGGCGGCCCGCAGCGCGTTGTCGACCGCGATCCGGCCCAGCTGCGTCGGCTGCTGCGCCACCGAGGCGTACAGCGTGCCCGCCTTGACCGCGGCCAGGCCGTCGGGCTCGCCGTCGAAGCCGATGACCTGCACGGACCTGCCAGCCCTGGAGCCGAGGGCCTTGATCGCGCCGAGCGCCATCTCGTCGTTCTCGGCGAAGACGCCCTGAACGTCCGGGTGTGCCTGGAGCAGGTTCGCCATGACGTCCAGGCCCTTGGTCCGGTCGAAGTCGGCCGGCTGCTTGGCCAGGACCTGGATGCCCGGGTAGGCTTTCAGCCCTTCGGCGAAGCCCGCCCCGCGCTCCCGGCTGGCGGACGTGCCCGCCTGGCCCTGCAGGATGACGATCCTGCCGTTCCCGCCGAGCTTCTCGGCGAGCGCCCTGGCGGCGAGCTTGCCGCCCTCGACGTTGTCGGAGGCGACCAGCGCGGCCGTCTTCGCCTTGTTGACGGCCCGGTCCACGCCGACGACGGGGATGCCGGACCTGTTCGCGCCCCGCACCGCCGGACCCGCCGCATCCGAGTCCACGGGGTTGACGATGATCGAGCCCAGGCCCTCGCTGGCGAAGTTCTGCAGCTGGTTGGCCTGCTGCGAAGCATCGTTCTGCGCGTCCGTGACGGTCAGGTCGACGCCCAGCCTCTTCGCCTCCTGCTGCGCGCCCGACTTGATCTGCACGAAGAACGGGTTGTTGAGGGTGGACAGCGACAGGCCGACCCTCTGCGTCGTGGAGGACGAGCCGCTGTGCAGGAAGGAGAACCCGCCCACCACGGCCGCCGCGACCACGGCGGCCAGCACGTACGTCAGCGCCTGCTTGCCCTTGCCGCCCGGAGAGGTACCGGCAGCCGCCGGGGTGGCCCCGGCCTTGCGCCGCACGGTGTCCAGCAGAACCGCAAGAGCGATCACGATACCGATCACGACCTGCTGCCAGAAGGCCGACACCGAAAGGAGGTTGAGGCCGTTGCGCAGCACCGCGAGCATCAGCGCGCCGATCAGTGTGCCTGAGGCCTTGCCGGTGCCGCCCGCGAGGGAGGCGCCGCCGATGACGACCGCGGCGATCGCGTCCAGCTCGTAGCCGTTGGCGGCCTGCGGCTGCGCCGACGAAAGACGCGAGGCGAGCACGATGCCCGCGGCCGCGGCGAAGAGCCCCGACAGCGCGTAGATCGCGAGCTTCTGCTTCTTCACCCGCAGACCCGACAAGCGCGCCGCCTCCTCGTTGCCGCCGATCGCGTACATCGAGCGGCCGATGTACGTACGGCGCAACACGAACGCGGTGATCAGACCCACAACGATCATGATCAGCACCGGCACGGGCAGCCACCCTCCGAGCCGGTCACCCAGGTGCGAGACCGAGGACGGGAAGGGGATCGGGGAGCCCTGCGAGATGACCAGCGACAGACCGCGGCCCACCGACAGCATGGCGAGCGTCGCGATGAAGGGCGGCAGCTTCCCGTACGAGATCAGGATGCCGTTGACGAGACCACAGGCCAGGCCCGTGGCGATCGAGAGCAGCACCGCTATCACGACTGGTATCCCCGCCGATGTGGCGCTCCACGCCAGCACCGTGGCCGACAGCGCGGCCACCGAACCGACGGACAGGTCGATGCCCGCCGAAACGATCACGAAGGTGACGCCGAAGGCGAGGATGGCGGTCACCGCCGCCTGGACGCCGATGTTGAGCAGGTTGTCTGCCGTCAGGAAGTCACCGGACAGCGCCGACATCGCGATCACCAGGACGATCAGCGCGGTGAGCGCGCCGTTGTCGAGTAGCAGGCGGCGGACTCCCGCGACGCCACCGGCGCCCGCTGTGCCCTTGAGCGTGTCAGTGGCCACGAGGGGCCTCCGTTTCGTTCACAGATGTGGGTGTGCTTACGGCGAGCGCCATGACGGAGTCCTGCGTCGCCTCGTCGGAGGTCAGCCGGCCCGCGATCCGTCCCTGAGCCATCACCAGTACCCGGTCGCTCATGCCGAGCACCTCGGGTAGATCACTGGAGATCATCAGGACAGCGGCACCGGCGGCCGTGAGTTCATTGATCAGCTGGTAGATCTCGACCTTGGCGCCGACGTCGATACCGCGCGTCGGCTCGTCGAGGATGAGCACCTTGGCGTTCGCGAGCAGCCACTTGCCTATGACGACCTTCTGCTGGTTGCCACCGGAGAGGGTGCGCACGTGCTGGGCGAGTCCGGCCATCCGCACTCCGAGCTGCTCGGCGACCTTGGCCGCGGCGGCCCGTTGCCCGTTTCGGTCGACCAGACCGCCGTGGGTCGCGGCCCGCATGGTCACCAGCCCCAGGTTCTCCTCCACGGACGCGTCGAGAACGAGCCCCTGGCCCTTGCGGTCCTCGGGCACGAGCCCGATCCCGGCCTCCATCGCGGCGTTCACGTCGTGCCGCCGGACCTCCGTGCCGGAGACGCGCACGACGCCCTGGTCGTAGGGGTCGGCGCCGAACACCGCCCGCACGACCTCCGTACGGCCGGCCCCGACGAGCCCAGCGATGCCGACGACCTCACCGGCGCGCACCTCGAAGGACACGTCATGGAAGACCCCGTCCCGGGTAAGCCCTTCGACGGTGAGCAACGCGGCGCCCACGTCCGGCCGTTCGCGCGGGTACTGCTGCTCGATCGACCGCCCCACCATGAGGCGCACCAATTCGTCCTCGGGAGTGGTCGCGGGCACCTGCCCGACGCTCCGGCCATCGCGGATCACGGTCACCCGGTCCCCGAGAGCGGCAATCTCCTCGAGATGGTGGGTGATGAAGACGATCCCGACACCGTCCTCGCGCAGCGTGCGCACGATGGCGAACAGCTTCTCGACCTCCTCGGAGGTGAGCACGGCCGTAGGCTCGTCCATGATGAGCACGCGTGCCTCGAGGCTCAGCGCCTTGGCGATCTCGACCATCTGCAGCCGCGCGATGCCGAGTTCACGGACCCGCGCGCGGGGCGAGACGTGCACGCCGACGCGTTCCAGCAACCGGGCGGCGTCGGCCTCCATCTTCTTCCGGTCGATCATCCCCAGCCTGCGCGGTTGCCGGCCGAGGAAGATGTTCTCGGCGACTGTCAGGTCGGGAACGAGGTTGAACTCCTGGTAGATGGTGGCGATCCCGAGGCGCTCTGAGTCCTGCGCACCGTGGATGCGCACCTCCTCGCCGCCAACCAGGATCCGCCCGCCATCGGGACGGTAGGCGCCGGAGAGCATCTTGATGAGAGTGCTCTTGCCAGCGCCGTTCTCACCGAGCAGCACGTGCACCTCGCCCCGGCGCAGATCGAAGTCGACGCCGTCGAGCGCGATCACGCCGGGGAAGGTCTTGCGTATGCCTTCGATGCGCAGCAACTCATCCGGGTTGCTCACGAGTGGCTCCTGTTCGTTACGGGGGGCGGCTCGATGGGAGCCGGGGGCTCTGAGAGAGCGGGAAGCTCCCGGAGGGTCGGCGGCCCTTGAGGGGCCAGCTCGCCGCACGAGCGGCGAGCGACGAGACGGGCGGGGAGGGTGACGGACTCGGGGCGCCGCCCCTCGATGCGATCGACCAGCGCGCGCACGGCGGCGCGCCCCAGCTCGCCCGTGGGCTGGGCGATCGCGGTGATCGGCGGATCCGTGTGCACGAACCACGGGATGTCGTCGAACGCGGCGAGCGCGATGTCGTCCGGGACCCGCAGCCCCCGCGCGCGGACGGCGTCTAGCGCGCCGAGCGCCATCAGGTTGTCGGCGGCGAAGACGACCTCGGGCGGTTCGGCCAGGTTGAGGAAGCGCTCGGTGACCCGGCGCCCGCTCTCGGCCTGGAAGTCGCCCTGACCTATGTAGGCGTCCGGGAGGGCCAGCCCGTACGCGCCCAGGGCTTGGCGGAAGGCCTCGACACGCTCGCGCCCGGTCGTGGTCGCCACCGGCCCCGCGATGATCGCGAGCCGACGGTGGCCGAGCCCGTGCAGATGGGCGACGAGGTCGTGCACGGCCGCACGTCCGTCGGACCGCACCACGGGTACGTCGACGCCCGCGATCCACCGGTCGACTAAGACCATGGGCGTCCCGGACCGTACGACGTCGAGCATGAGCGGAGACCCACCGTCGGTCGGCGAGACGAGCAGCCCGTCGATTCGCCGGTCCAGCAGGGTCCGCACATGGTGGTCCTGGAGTTCGCGCCGCTCGTCGGCGTTGCCGATGATCACGCTGTAGCCGAGCTCGCGGGACTCCTCCTCCACGGAGCGGGCCAGGTGGGTGAAGTAGGGGTTCAGTACGTCGCTGATGACCAGCCCGAGGGTGCGAGTCTGGTCGGTGCGCAGGGACCGGGCGACGACGTTCGGCCGGTAGCCCAGTGCCTCGACGGCGGCCAGCACGCGGGTGCGCGCCTCGGCGCTGACCGACGGGTGGTCGTTCAAGACGCGCGACACCGTGGCCACGGATACGCCCGCCTCGGCTGCGACGTCCTTGATGCTCGGCATCGCCGGAACCACCTCCTTGTAGTCCGTTGTGCGACTCGGTGGAATCGTTTACACGACTGGCACAGAGGATTGGAAACGATTACATGCGGGTTAATCAAGAGTTAAAACGACGACGAGACCGGATTGAGACTTGTGTGAGGCATGTCTCAGATCAACTCCCCCGTCAGGCGTACCGGGACGCTTGGCCACCGTGTCGAGTGAGCCGAACTGCATGTGACCGCGAAGGCGATGCTCTGTGACCGGGCGAGGTCGACGGGGCACGGCCGGTGGGTGGATGACACCCGGCTCGTGCCCGGCCGGCAGGCGCTCGGCATCCGAGAGGGACCGCCCTCTGCAGCAGGGTGTGAGTCTGGTGGTTGCGAGTGTGGCGGCCGGAGGTGGAAGTGGTGAGCGCAGAATCGTTCTGCGAACTCAACTCGCTACTGCGGGAGGCACGGTGAAGTTTGACAGGGGAGCGCATACCTCTTCGACGTTGACGAAGGCCTCGCATGGGTCGGTCATGTCCCTTGTGGTGGTGTAGCCGGGCAGGGTCCCGGAACGCGCGGGTGTCTGCCCGGGGCGTGCATCCGCTGTCGGTGCATGCTCCCTGAATAAGGGCAGGCCATCGCGTAAGTCTCCCTGGTGAACGGGCAGTTCAACCGGAGGAGCACGCGATGGCCTTGTCCCAGTCTGAGCTGATGCGGCTGCTTGAGTCACTACGTCGGGCCGATGGAGTTGAGGCAATCAGGGTGGTGTGCGAGCGCATCCTGCAGGAGCTGATCGAGGCCGAGGCCACCGATGTGATCGGTGCCGCACCGCGCGAGCACTCCGAGACGCGCATGACCTGGCGCGATGGACACCGGGACAGGCTGCTGAGCACGCAGGCCGGCGACCTGGATCTGAAGATCCCGAAGGTGCGGAGCGGGTCGTTATTCCCGTCGCTGCTGGAACGTCGACGGATCGACCGGGCCTTGTTCGGCGTGGTGATGGAGGCATACGTGCACGGTGTCTCGACCCGCTCGGTCGACGACCTGGTCAAAGCACTCGGTGCGGACAGCGGGATCTCCAAGTCCGAGGTCTCCCGCATCTGCGGTGAACTGGACGAGGAGCTGACCGCGTTCAAGGAGCGGCCGCTGGACCACACCGTCTTCCCCTACGTCTTCCTGGACGCCACCTACTGCAAGGCCCGGGTCAACCACCGGAGTCGTCTCCCAGGCCGTGGTCATCGCCACCGGGATCTCCGCCACCGGGCACCGCGAGATCCTCGGACTGATGGTCGGCGACAGCGAGCCGAAGCCGTTCTGGACGAAGTTCCTGCGCTCGCTGCGGGCCCGCGGCCTGGTGAACGTCCAGCTGGTCATCTCCGACAGCCACAGCGGTCTGGTGGCCGCGATCCGCACCGTTTTCCTCGGCGCGGCCTGGCAAAGGTGCCGGGTTCACTTCGTCCGGGACGTGTTTTCGGTGATCGAGAGGGGCTCCGGGGAGATGGTCACCGCGACCATCCGCACCATCTTCGCGCAGACCACCGGCGAGCAGGTGCGTACCCAGCTGAACGTGGTCGCCGACATACTCGGATGACAGTTCCCGCAGGTCAAAACGATGCTGCTGGATGCGGCAACGGACATCACGGCGTTCGCCGACTTCCCGCCGGCGCACTGGAAGAAGATCTGGTCGACCAACCCGCTGGAGCGGCTGAACCGGGAGATCAAACGACGGGCCGACGTCGTCCAGGTCTTCCCCAACCCCACCGCCCTGGACCGGCTCGCCGCCGCAGTGCTGGCCGACCTCCACGACGAGTGGCAGGTCTTCGACCGCCGCTACCTCTCCGAAGCCTCCATGGCCGAGCTCTTCACCACCAAGCCAACCGAACCCGAACCCAGATCACCCCACAACCGGAACCGAAACAGCTGCCGTGACTACACCACCCCGCGGGGCATGACCCATGGGTCGAGGGCGGATTCGCATGATCGTCGCAACGTTGCAGGCTCAGAGTGCCAGAGCTGTGGCGAATGCTTGAGAGGGGGTCTGCCAACTCAGTGTCTTGCGGGGTCGGTTGTTGAGCCGGTGTTCGATGACGCGGAGATCGTCAGCGGTGTGAAGGGAGAGGTTCGTGCGTTTGGGCAGGTACTGCCGGATCAAGCCGTTGGTGTTTTCGTTCGTCCCTCGCTCCCAGGGGCTGCCGGGGCGTGCGAAGAAGATCCCGTCGGTGAAGTAGGGCGCGAGTTCGTGATGGCGGGCCATCTCGGAGCCCTGGTCCCAGGTGAGACTCCGGCGTGCCCGTTCCGGCAGCTCGCTGAGGGCGGCGATGAGGGCGTCACGCAACTGGCCGGCCGAGTGTCCCTCCGGCAGCGGGACCAGCCGGAGATAGCGGGTTTGTCCGCGTACTGGGTTTTGTCCCCAGGTGCGTACGGGCGAACGTCCCCAGTTGTTAGGCCACTTCGTTCTCTCGCTCGATGGCCTTGAGACGGTTCTTGAGCCGGTAGCTCGGGCCGTTGATGGACACCACTTCGCAGTGGTGCAGGAGACGATCAAGAATCGCAGTCGCGAGGACCTCGTCTCCGAACACCTGGCCCCACTCGCTGAAGGTCTTGTTCGAGGTCAGGATGATGGAGCCCTTCTCATAGCGCTTCGAGATCACCTGGAAGACCAGGTTCGCCTCCGCCCGCTCCAGGGGCTGGTATCCCACCTCGTCGACGACGAGGACGCTCGGCCGCAGGTAAGTGGTGAGTTTGCTGGTCAGTCGTCCGGCGGCCTCGGCTGCCTTGAGCTGGCGAACCATGTCGTCGAGGCTGGTGAAGTAGATCGAGTAGCCTGCCCGACAGGCCGCGACCGCCAACGCGACGGCGATATGCGTCTTGCCGACCCCGGGCGGTCCCAGCAGGGCCGCATTGGCCTTGGCCTCGACGAAGGACAGAGTGGCGAGGTCTTTGACCTTGCGCGGGTCGAGCTCGGGCTGGAAGGAGAAGGCGTATTCGTCGAGTGTCTTGTGGTGCGGCAGCTTGGAAAGCCGCAGGCCGTTGCGGAAGCGGCGGTCGTCACGGAGCCAGTTCCTCCGAGAGGACCAGGTCGAGGAAGTCGAGGTAACCGAGCTTGCCCTCGTCGGCCCGGCGGATGTACTCGTTGATCGTCTCCACCAGGTGGGGCAAGCCGAGCTTGCCGGCCGTGGTGCGGATGCGGTTGCCGGTCAGCTCGCTCAAGACGACTCCTTCGTCGACGACTTGGTGGTGAAGGGACGGGTCCCCGTCAGCTCGTCATAGACCGACAACGGACGGCGCCCGACCTCGATCTGGGTGGCCGCGGACCGGTTCAACAGGGCCTGCAGCGAACCGACCTGGCCACTGGAATCCGGTTCGCGACGCTGCGGCGGTGGTCCGTCGCCGGTGGTGGTGCGGCGATTCTTGCCGGTCGGCAGGCCGTCCCAGTGCTCGTCCTGCTTGACGACGGCGCCGCGGCCGACCGCCCGCGGATGGGCGGCCAGGAGGGTCTCGCCGTGGGCGTCGGGAGTGGTCGAGTGCAACATGACCTGGGACTTCGTCGCCCGGATCTCGACCAGCTGGCGCGGGCGGACCCTGCGGGCCGGCACCGAGTAGAGATTCCCGCCGAACGCGACCAGGCAGTCCTTGCCGACCGGCCGCAGATGCCGCTCGGCCACCAGATAAGGAGTCGGCGGCAGCGGCTTGAGAGCCGCGTGATCGCGGACGGCCCTGATGCCGATGACCTCCCGGTGCGTCTTGTGGATCTGGTCCCGACGGCGGGGCACCCAGGCGGCGAACGCCGCGTCCATCTCCTCGAGCGAGGAGAACGCCCGCCCAGACAGCACGTGATCGCGGACGATGAGGACTTGCCGTTCGACACGGCCCTTGCCCTGCGGCCGGTAGGCGGCCAGCACATCGATGTCGAAGTCGTAATGCCCGGCGAACCCGACCGCCTCCGGATGCAGCGGGACCGCCTCACCAGGTGCGACGTGCCGGCGCACGACCGTCTTCGTCCGGTCGTAGACGATCGACATCGGCACCCCGCCGAAGTGGGCAAACGCGCGGCGGTGGCAGTCGAAGAACGTCTGCAGATCCTGACTCGTGGTGAAGCAGCAGAACGGGTCCCGCGAATACGACAGGACCATGTGGAACGAGTAGACCTTCGCCATGCCCACGTGGGCCAGGATCTTTCCTTCGTCGCCCCAGTCGACCTGGGCCTGAGCCCCGGGAATGACCTCGAAGCGGCGGTGCAGACCCGCCAACTCCTTCGGCGTGATGCCGAGTTCCTCCGCGACCCTGGGCCGGGCCTGCTGAACATAGAGCTTCACGCGCTGATAGTTCCCGGTGAACCCGTACTGCTCGACCAGCCGCTCGTGGATCACCGACGCCTTCATCAGGATCTCGGCCCGCAGCATCGAGTCGACCAGCGGCGCGAACTCGTCGATCATCCGGGGCACCAGCTTGCCGGCCGCCGAACGACGCGGCGGCGTCGACGGGCCCGACAGATACTTCCGGACCGTCTTGCGGTCCAGTCCCGTCTCCCGAGCGATCTCCGACAAGCTCATCGCCCCGGACTCCAACAACCCGCGGAAACGCCGTAGTTCGGACCACCGGCGCGGATCCAAGACCACCGCCGACCACCCCCTGCCGCAGCACACCGACTACGCAGAAGAGTGCCGATCAACCACCCTCAACACATCAGGAACTGGCCGCATTCGCCCGTACGTAGGTGGGGACGTTCACGTGTACGCCGACAGGGTTCGTCGGTCGACGAGCGTGGCGACGGCGGACTGACTGCGGGCGCCTACAACGAGATCGCCCTCCCAGTCGCCGAGCCGCTCGCGCAGCTCGACGATCGATGGCCGGCGGTCGATGAGGACGGCGGGTGCAACGAATCGGGGGCATGCGCTGGTGAGGTCGGCGACGCGGCTTTCTCAGCGGCCGGCCGGTGCGGAGTTTCCTGGTCAAGGTCCTGCTCAAGCCGCCCTTGGCGCCTTGGTAGAGGGCTCGGTAGATGGTCTCGTGGCAGAGGTGCCGCTCAGGGCGGTCAGGCCAGCGGGTCCTGAGATGGGCGGCGACCTGCTCCGGGCTCCATTCCAGGTCGAGCTTGGACTGCACCTCGGCTTTGAGCTCGGGATCCGTGGCCAGCTTGGAACGTCTGGGACGTCCGGCCCGTTCGCGGCCGCGGTGGTGGGCCAGGTCGGCGTCATATCTGCCGTAGTCGTGCGGACGACTGTTGCGCAGCAACTCCCGGCTCACCGTCGACGGTGCCCGTCCGAGCAAGCCGGCTATCTCCCGGATTGCCAGGCCGCGGCCACGCAACGAGGCGATCCTCCGGCGTTCCAACAGCGACAAATACCTGCCCGAACGCGAGGCTTCGGGCAGATAGTCCGGTTGCAGGCCACCGTTCTCCATCCGCCACCGATAGCCCGTCTTACGCCCGATCCCGAGGCGCCTGCACGCCTCGACACTGCCCACCCCGGCCGCCAGAAGGCGCCAGTACGCTTCCGCGTGATCATGAACAGGGGCTGAGCATTTCAAGGTGATCATGAGCAGTGGCTACGATCAGTAGTTGCCGTCCTGGTAGGGGCTGTGGGAGCGCGGCCCCAGCGACGCCAGGGGGTTCCATCCGGTCCCGGTCCTACTCGCCCAGATTCTCGTCGCGCAGCAGACGGCGGCCGAGGTCGTCCGCCCACTCCTGAGCCCAGGACAGCAGGGCGTCGATCAGTCCGGGGCTCGCACCGTATGCCTCAAATTCAGCGTCGTCGATCCAGGCGAGGCCGGTCAGGCGGGACTGCAGGGACTCGAGGTCGAAGCGATCGCGGGCGTGGCGGCGGCCGAAGTCCTCAAGGTCGGTGGTGGTCCAGCGGCGTGAGGCGGCGAAGACGTCCAGAGCGTCGCGGGCCAGGCCTCGCTCAGCGAGTGCGCGGACCTTCGTGCCGACGACGTCCTCCTCCGCAAGCACCGGTCCGTAGGCGCTCGCGACAATCGGCCTGGAGAAGACTTCCTTGAGAATGTCCACCTCGCACGTGTCCCCGCTCTCAGAACGGAGGTCCGTGGCGTTGAGGCGTGCGGAGAGCGGGGCGATCTCGATCACTTCGATGTGCCAGCCGCGTGCGGTGAGCCCGTCGGTGAGGGTACGGACGAGCTCGTCCATCGGCGCGGGATTCTCGGTGGCGACATCGAGGTCCTGGCTCGGGCGTGAGAGGAGTTCATGGGCCTGGACGGCGTAGCCACCGGTGATCACCAAGGGGTAGGGGGAGCCGATGACCAGGACGTCCGCCAGCAGGCGGGCGTGCAGCGCGGGGAGTCTCACGCGGCCGACGCACCCCGGTGTGCGCGGCGTCGGGCGGGCGGCCGGGCGGCCGAAATGCCGGCCAGAGCCCGCAGCTCCGGGAACGCCTCTTCCCACACGCCGCAGACCGTGGTCGACACCAGGCGGCGGAGTGTGGGCCACAGCTGCAGGAGGGTGTCGCGGTCGAGCAGGCTGCACAGGTCCTCGCGCATGCCTTCGGCGAGGACGGTACGGTACAGGCTCATGCGCTGACGTTCGTTGCCGAGGTCGAAGGCGCGCAGTCCGGACCAGACAACGGTGGCTGGAGGCTCCACGACCCCGTCGGCGGGACCCCGAAGTTCCGCCAGCGAATCCGGCAGACGGCGCCGGAACTTCTCCCGGTACAACGCTAGGTCCTGAGCGTCGATGCCCGAGAGGTCCGTCGGCGCAGCTTCGGCGTGCTGTGGTCTGGAGGGCATGCCTCCATTATGGCGGTCCCAACGTGCGGCGCGGTCACGATGTGCGAGTCGGCGTCCGGAACAAGCGGGTTCCCGGCCAGGCACCGGGACCGGCTATGCCGGCATCACTCTCAGTAAATCCGCGACAGCGTGACGCCCCGACGGCCTGCTCGACGGGTACGGACTGGTCATCGTGGACGAGTGCCACGCCGTGGGGGCACCCGGCGCCGAAGCGGCGATCCGCCGAGCGAAGGCACCGCGCTGGGTCGGGCTGTCCGCCACCCCCTACCGGGCGGACCAGATGGACCCGGTGATCACCATGCAGTGCGGCCCGATCCGCCACGAGATCGAAGACGCCAGCACCTTCGCCAAGCACCTCATCGTGCACCCCACCACCTTCACCACCGACGAACCGGGCACCGACGGCGCGTCCATCCAGGCCATCTACAACGAACTCGCCCACCACGACGCCCGCAACCAGGTGATCGCAGCGGACATCGCCGACGCCACCCGGCGCGGCCGGTGCAGCCTGGCCCTGACCAACCGCGTCGAACACCTCCACCAGCTCACCGAAGCCCTCCAACCGCACGGCATCACCCCGCTCGTCCTGCATGGCGGCATGCCGCCAGCCGAGCGCGCCCGAGTACGTGCCGCCCTGGCCGAGGAACACGACGAGCCGCTGGCGCTGCTGGCGATCGACAAACTCGCCGGCGAAGGCTTCGACGCACCGCGCCTCGACACGCTCTTCCTGACCAGCCCCATCTCGTTCAAGGGACGCGTCATCCAGCAGGTCGGCCGGATCATGCGCAACACCGAGGTCAGGAAGTCCCACGTCGAGACCCATGACTACCTCGACACCGACGTCCCCCTCCTGGAGCGCATGCACCACAAGCGCCGCCGCATCCTCGAACGGCGCGGCTTCACCCCCACCGTGCCATCGAGCCTCCCGCCCACGCCGCCCCGCGCGCCTGGCCCCGCCACCCAACAACCACAACGCATGGCCTCGGTTCAGGCCCCGACCGTGGCCGAGGTACGGGCCTGGGCCCGCGAACAAGGCATGGACGTACCGCCGCGCGGCAGGCTCCGCGCAGAGATCTGGGATGCCTGGCACGCCACCCACCCCGCTACGAACGGGCAGGACACCCACCTCACTGCATAGCCGGTGAACCCCGGCCGGCGAAACCGGCGATCATCAAAACGATGGATATACCTCACTCGCTGTCACCGACTCGACCGAGGAGGAGCCACCGATTGCTCACCAGTCACCAACACCGTCACTGCTCACCACGCCCGGATTCCCGCGTTTCCGCGCCAGGCACTCGCCAGGGGCCAAGCCGCCAGATTCTGGGAAGACCGAGTGTCCGGCCGTCACCGTGAGTGTGCAGAACGGCCCGACGGTGGTACACCCGTTGGTCGACGGCACCGGCAGATCCGACGTGCTCCCCGATCCGAGTGCGCATCGCTCGCGGGCAGGTTGAGATCGGTGACCGTGGCGTCCGGGTCGATGCGCAGTGCCCGCATGGGTCCTCCTCATCGGTTCCGGGGCGGTGCTGCACACTGCGCAAAGGCGCGGTGCGCAGGACTTCGCGGGGTGCGCAGGTCCTGCGCACTAATCACTGTGTCTGCGCGTTGAGTGCTTGATCAGGGGTTTTACTGATTGCGCATCCTGCTGGAGGCTGTCGAGAATCCGATGCGCAATCGACCCGAACGATGCCTACTGCTGAGCCTCGGCGTGATGCCGGGTGAGCGCGTGCCAGCGCCGCGCGAAGTCTTCGGTCTGCTCGGCGATCTGGGCTGGTGTGATCGGCTTGTTGTACTGCGCGGTAATCCCGCGGGTTGCGCAGTCGTGCGCAACGGCATCAGCCGAGGGCGCTTCGGTGCGCACGCGGTGCTCCGCCCAAACGTTGTAGGTGCGGAACTGACGCGGGTAGCGACGTAGCGTGGAAGGGGCGACGGGCTTCCCTCCCCGGCCGAGCATGCCCTTCTCCGCCAGGAAGGCGGAGAGCTCATCGGCACCAGGTTCGCCGCCGTGCTGAGCCTGATACTCCATCCACGCGAGGTAGTAGCGGTCGACGACGGTCAGGTCGCCTCCCTCAGCAGGATCCTGCGGCGGGGGCTGCTCGTCGACCTTGGCGTCGATCCTCGGGCTCCGCTGCCCCCTGGCGGCCTGGGCGCTGGCGGCCACAGCCTCCTGTCCAGTCTCCCGATCCAGCAAGGGCTCACCGTGCGCCCGATCGCTGGGATCCCTGTCAGCTTCGTCCTCGGCAGGCGCACTCTCTGGGCCGCCGGTGCCGAACTCACGGTCATGGAATTCGCCGACGTAGTCCTGAAGTTCGGCTGCGGTGACCGGCTGGCCGTTAGCGCCCGTAATGCCGTCGCGCTGGTAGACGTACTGGGCAAGGGCGGGCGCATCGGGGTAGGAACCGCGCTCCTGGGCGTACGTGAGCCAGGCGTTGTAGAAGTAGTCGCTCCACGTCAGTCCGTCCGCGGTTTGCGTGTCTTCGGGCTCGGTCCCAGCGTCGGCCGACGGCGCATTGCGCCGCTTGAGGACCTGCAGCAGAGGCTCGAGTTGCTCGTCCGACAGTGGTCCGCCGGCCGCGGTGGCGATGCCGTACTGGTCCTGGAGCCAGATAGCGAGCTGCGCGCTTGTGGGCTCGGATCCGAAGGTGGCGAGCCAGGCCTGGTAGGCATCGGCGAGGTGTCGGGCTTCCCTGTCGTCTTCCGCGTCTGGTCCGTGCGACCGGGTGTGTTCCGCGGGCTGCGCCCGGTTCGTCGGCTGAGGCTCCGAGGCACTCAGTTGCGCAGGCCCGTCCTCTTGCTCGACCGTCTCGAGTTCGGGGCTGCGCCGCTGCGCCGGTACCGGGGTTCGGTCGACGGTGAACTGGATGGGCGGCTCGTCGATACCGGCGGCGGCCAGGCCGGCCGGGGCCGTCTCGGCCAGGGGTACGCCATAGCGGGCCAGGCGGAGAGGCATCAGCGACTCCACCGGGGCCTTGCGGCGCCAGGCGCGGCCGAAGCGGGAGCGGAGGCGGGCCTGGTAGACGAGGCGTTCCTGTTCGAGCTTGATGACCTGGTCGTAGGAGCGAAGCTCCCACAGCTTCATGCGGCGCCAGAGTAGAAACGTGGGGATTGGGGAGAGCAGCCAGCGGGTGAGGCGTACGCCCTCCATGTGCTTGTCGGCGGTGATGTCGGCTATGCGGCCAATGGCGTGGCGGGCGGCTTCGACGGCGACCACGAAGAGTATGGGGATGACCGCGTGCATGCCGACGCCCAACGGGTCCGGCCAGGCCGCTGCCCCATTGAATGCGATGGTGGCGGCGGTCAGAAGCCATGCGGTCTGCCGCAGCAGCGGGAAGGGGATGCGGATCCAGGTGAGGAGCAGGTCCAGGGCAAGCAGCACACAGATGCCCGCGTCGATGCCGATCGGGAAGACGTAGGAGAAGCTCCCGAAACCCTTGTTGAGCGCCAGCTCGCGGACGGCCGCGTAGGAACCGGCGAACCCGATCCCTGCGATGATCACGGCGCCGGTGACGACCGTGCCGATGAGAACGCGGTGTATCCGGGTCAGCTGTAGTGGCGCGGCCACCGGTACTCCCCTTCTGGATCAGTGATGAACAGGTTTCACCCTGTCATGTACGCAGTGGACGTGGGAGGACTTGGGCGCGTTCCTCGCTGGAATCCTGTGGAGGCCGGACCGGATCCGTCTGCCCTCCGCGATGTGGTCTTGCTGGACCACGTGCGTCGGCCTGCTCGTTCGTTCTGCCTCCGGTCGCTGCACCCTCCGGAAGCGGAGAATGCGGTCGATCGCGAAGCAACCGCAGACAGAACCCATCCCGGCCAGGCGGCGGCCGCGGGTACCGGCGTGCACGCTGTTATTCGGCGAGGAGCTTGGCCAACGTGAGCTGGCCTTCGTGCGTCATGTGCTGGCACAGGATGCGGTCGAGTGCCGCGGGATTGCCCCAGGGAAGTCCCGGCGTCGGCGGCTGGGAAGGCGGTTGCCGCGGTCAGGATCCTCAGCGGAGTTCCTCACCGTCTCTGGAGCCGACGCTTCCGGGGTGATAACTGCGCTATCACCCCGTCCCCTGCGAGGCTGAGCCGGTCTGCTCCGCAGACGCAACGCGCCGCCGCTCGGCGGGGGGACAACTCCCCTGCTTCACAGGGGAGTTGATCCATGTTACTCCGTTCCGGGGTATGGAATTGCTCCGCAATTCCGGCCAGGAATTCGCTCCGCGAATTCTTGAAAAGCGCGGCTAGGTGGGGCGGGGGCGACTCGAAAGGACCCGCAGAGAAACTGACAGCCCCTCAGACAGCAGGCACCAATTTACGGATACCAAATTCCTCGAATCCCCACCCTGCACCCTGAACCGACCCCCCGCCCAATTCCCCTATTCCTTCCCAGTCAGAGCCGAGAATACGCCCGACACAACATTCCCGACAACCCATGGCCACAGCCCACGCCGCGCGCGAACAAACCCAGCTCCACACCCCACGGCTCCAACCCGGGCCTGGCTGGGGGCTTGTGAGGGGGGAGCAAAAGACCTCAGCCACTCGAGAAGCTGTTGTCTTTCCGTACTTGATCGCGGTGTTGTCGCTGGTCAGGCATAGTGCCGGGGTTTCCGTGGCAGGCAGAGCACGTCGTGTCTGCGTAGCGGTGGAGGTGCGGGATGCCGTCGGTGATCGGGCTGTTGGAAGAGCGGGAACGAGCTGCCGCTCAGCGAGTGGAAGTGCTGCGGACCGAGGCGGACCGGGTTCTGGCCGCGTTGCGGGAAGCGGAGCTCGACTGGGAGCGGTTCGTCGTGTCCCGGGAGACCGTGGTGGAGGTTCTCGCCAGCCCGGATGGTGTGGAGGAGGCTGCCACGCCGGCGTCCGGGGATCCTGAACCGTCGCCGTCGCCGTCGGGTGCGGTGCCGGGGCCGGTGGTGCCCGCTTGGTGTGAAGGGCTCGTGGTGGCGGTGCTCTCACCGGAGTATCAGCGGATCATGAAGGTCCTGATCGCAGCGGAAGGTGCGCTGTCATGCAAGGAACTTGCCTCCGAGCTCGGGGTGGAGCCGGTGGCGGCGAAGGTGGAGGGGGTGCGGTCGAAGGCGAACCGGCTGGTGCGGCAGGGGTGGTTGGTCAAGGAGCCCTCGGGCCGGTTCGCGCTCAGGGCCGGCGTGCGAGGCGGCGGGTCATGAGCATCGTCATCGACCAAAGGATCATCTCGCTGGAGTCGCACCGGCGCTCGTAGTCGCGGACCAGGCGCCGCGAGCGCAACAGCCACCCGAAGCTTCTCTCCACCACCCAGCGGCGCGGCAGAACGCGAAATCCGCGCAGGTCATCGATCGGCCTGCTCCTGGCCGTCCGGGTGCTGCCCGCGGATGTCACTGACCGGCAGGCCGCCGCGGACATGCTGCCCGCGCTGCGGACACGGTTTCCCACGATCACGAAGCTGTGGGCCGTCGCAGATCAGGTGCCGGCGCCTGCCGTTGATCTTCTTGCCTCCGTCGTAGCCGCGGCTGTCGGCCCTGCCGGCCGGTGCCGCACGCACCGGTGAGGCGTGGCCTCCACCTGGTCCCGTACGGCTGGCAACGAGCGGATCCCGGACCAGCCATGGGAGACAAACTTCTCGAGGCGAAACGGCTCGCGGGGGTCGTGCACACTGTTGAGGTAGCTCCCTGGCAAAGCATGCGGCTCGCCCTCATCAAGGTTGCCGCGTCAGCCAGCATGCTTCCGGCGGCTGGCACCGGGCTCCAGCGACAGCCTGCTCCTGCCCCGCGCTTCTTCCCGCTCGCCTATTTTCACCCCGCTGCTGCGGCAGGCTGCTCGATGGTGTCGTGCTCGTCCTCGCCCAGGTCGAGGCACCCTGCGAGGCACTTGGTCCGGGACAGCGCAAAAATTCCGTAGAGGAGCACGCCCAGTCCCAGCAGGGCCGGGACGAGCCAGAATCCGTCACGCGGTTGCTCTCCGTAGATCGTCACGCCCAGGCAGAAACTCACCATGGCATCGCCAAGCGTCAAAGCAGGTTGAGAGCCGATGAGAGGGCCCCCTTGCATGGCCATCCCGAGCAGGAACAGAGAAAAAGCGCCAACAGCCGCGAAGACGTACGTCTGCCATGCCAGGAAAAAGGCAACGGCACCCTGAGTGGAGAGAATGTTCATGGCCGACTTGACCAGCGCCGCGGTGACGGCGTTTCCGATGGCCGCGGCCGCTCCGAGGGCAGCCGCTCGTATCAGACCGACGGGACGTCGCAGACCGGCGAGAACAAGGACAGCGCCGGTCCCTCCAGTGACCGCGAGTGCCGGCAGCCACCAAATCCCGGGCACCTGTGCGCGGCCTCCCGTAGGAGCCAGAGAAAAGAGTGCCAGCGCCAGTCCACCGACGATGCAGGCCACACACAACCAGGCCTTCCGCGTCACAGTGACGTGAAAGACGGCCCCTCCGATCACAAGCGCCAGAGGCAGTTCAAGAATGAAGATGGGTTGCACCGCGGCAAGCGAACCGGTAGCCAAAGCGAGAGCCTGAAAGACAGCGGCGAAGATGACGCCGAGGATCCCGCCGAACCAGACCGGGGTGCGCAGTAAATCGCGGACCAGCCCGATACGCAGGGACGGTGATGCAGAAACAGTGACCACGGCGCGCCGCTGCAACACCGTCCCGAGCGCGTTGCTGCCGGCCGCGAGCAGAGCGAACACGATGGACAACAGGATCGTCACCATGCGCACCACTCCTGGGCTCGTGTTTGTCCGTCACGGCCCGCTCTGTGGCCCATCGCCCAGGCTACGCCTTATCGCCACCGCACAGCGTCCTCGTCGAGGCGGGCCGTACCCGTCGGCCAGGCCACCTCGCGCGATAGCCCCTATATGGATTGGTCACAGAAAGGGAGCATGGAATGACTGAACGCGCGCACGTGACACCGCTGTGAGGCGCGCGGGACGGTCAATCTCGGAGGCCCCGCCGTCTGAAGCTGAGGGTTGCCGTCGTGGACATGGCGACCCTTGGGTGGTACCCGGACCCGTGGCATGAGGACGGCGGCCCGGCCGGGCATCGGTGATGGAACGGCACGACCTGGACCGATCATGTGCGGGCGCCGCAGCCGCCCGGCGGGGGCAGGCGGCGCCGCGGCCTGGTCGTGGGCCTCATAGCCGGCGCCCTCGTTCTGGTCGCCGGGGGTGTCACGGCGGCGGTGGTGCTGACCGCCGGCGACGGCGGGCGCAAGGGATTGTCGGCCCACGGGTCCGCTTCCCCTGACCGGCACGCGCCGAGCCCGTCGGAGCCGCACGCTCAGCCGAGCCCTTCCGGATCCGCGGGCGAGGACCGCCACAGTGGCGGGAGCCGGCCCCCCCGGGCGGCGCCCGGCCATCACCGGACGCGTCGACGACACGGTCAACGGCCTTCGCCTCCCCGTGCTGCGCGGCTGGCGGGGCACTTCCACCAAGACCGGCGCGGGCCTCGGGTACGGCACCGTGTACCACTGCCCGGCGGTGCCCGCCGACTCCTGCCTGCCCGGCGGGGCGTACACGCGGGTCATCGACCATCCTGGCGACCTGCCCCTCAAGGAGCTGGCACAGGCCGAGATCGGCGAGGTCGCGCAGAGCGTGTACGGGACCAACACGAGCGGCCGGAAGGACTACGGCGGCATCACCGGACATCGCGGGACCGCCGCGGGGGCCGTGACGGTCGCGGGACGGAAGGGGTTCTTCATCCGCTGGAAGGTCAGCACGGGCAAGGGGCCCGGCGCGGTCGTGGAAGCCGCGGTGTTCCCCTCGCCGCGGGTCCAGGGCCGCTATCTGCTGCTCGGCTTCGGCTTCGACGACAAACGGCAGGGGCCCGTCCGTGACGGACATGGAGTGGATCACTGATGGCATCGAGCGCCTCGACGGCGGCGGCAGCGGCAGCGGCAGCGGCAGCGGCAGCGGCAGCGGCAGCGGCAGCGGCAGCGGCAGCGGCAGCGGGACCGTTCGCACGGCTCGCCCGACTTGGCATGCCGGAGCCACACCTTGCCGCCGCCCTTCCTGATGGTCCTGCCGATGGCCAAGGCGAGGCGGCTGTGGTCGTCGACGGCGGAGTGGACGTAGTCGAAGCCCATGCTGTTGCGCCGGGCGCGGCCGGCCTGGCGGCCCAGGACCTTGTGACCGCCGCCGTCCGGGATCCGGCCGAGTTTCTTGACGTCGACGTGGACCAGCTCGCCGGGGCGGTCGCGTTCGTAGCGGCTCGAGAGCGAACTGGGAAGCTGACCTGCCCGAGATTCGGCGACTGGAACTGCGCATGGTTCGGTCGAGTGTGTTGCCGAACCGCTGGTGCTCGGTACCTGCGGCAACCAGGAGGAGTGTCTTGTCCACGAACCGCTTCAGCTGGGCATGCGGAGCGGACAGCAGCGCCGTTCCTTCCGGTGAGCTCAGCTGGATGAAGGTGCGGCGTTCCGCGTGCCGCGTCGGCGGATCGGGCGGAGTCCACACGGTGACGTCGCCTTCTCCTCCGCTGTGCTTTAGCCCTTCGACGAGCAGATCACGTGCGAAGCTCCACACCACCTCATCTCCCGGACCTTCGCGGTAGAAGACGGCCTCAACCGCGTAGGGATCACTGGACCGGTAGGTCACCCGGACCGGCACCTCCGCCTGCTTTCCGCCCTTCTTCGGGTGCACGGTCATCGGCATCACGGCGTGTTCGATCGCGCCGTCGTCGGCTTGCTCGGTCCACATCAACTCCGGCCATGTCACGGCAGGAGGGAAACAAGGCCCACAACGTGTACACGCCCGGCTGTGGGCGGGGTCGGCCTTTCTGCGCCGGGCGGCCCCTGGCCCTTACGTCGGTGAAGCGTTATCCGTCCGCCGGTGCTCCCGTCGTCGGGATGCCACCGCCCTCGTCAGAGGTGGTACTCAGGGACTCTTCATATGCGCGCAGACGGCGGTCCACTTCGTCAAGGTGTTCTCTCAGCGCCTTCTGGCGCCTTTCATCCACGAAGGCGCTGCCGATGACCCGTGCCATCACGCTGACCATGGCGGCGAGGACAAGGGCTCCCACAGCACTCACCGTGGTGAGGAAAACGAAGGATGCCAGTTCAGGCGCCGGTCCATGATGAGGAGTCGCTGACCATCGGAGGACCTTGACGATGGTCCACACGATGAGCAGGGAAAGAGTCGCCCAAAGCACCCCGGTGACACCGAACTTGATCAATCCGTTCCTTCCGTCCCTCTCCGCCTGCTGGCGCAGCACAGTGGTCTCGCCCAGCTCGGCCAGTTCCTGTTGCGTCGGTTCCTGGTCTGCCTTCAGCCGCGCTATGACCCTGTCCTGAGCGGCCCACTTACGCTCTGTCGACGTAAGTACCGGGGCCGTCCATTCTTTGAGGAGACGCTCGAACTGAACGGTGGCGATCACTTGGACGGCGGCCATGATGGACGTGGTGATCGCGGCATAGTCATCGGTCATGGCCCAGTTCATGAGTGGTCCCCCTCGACCGGCTGCTCCGTGTGCCGAACGCACGGTACCGATCAGCAGCACCGACAAGAACCGGTTCAACGGCGTTGGCCAGGGCGGTGGTGAGGGTTTCCGACCCAGCGCGGCACCGGCAGGGAAATCAGAAGGCCACGCAGGGCGCCGGTGTCGAGCCCACCGTGGTCTCAAGGCGTCGCAAAACCTGCTCGGCACCCGCTGTCACGGTGGGCCGGAGCGGGCACGAGCGCTGCAGGCCGTTTTCTGCAGGGGTCGGCCTCTGGTGGAGGGACTGAGGAGGTCGGGGATCCGATCGGGGTGCTGCCGTCAAGGCGTCACGGTCTGGACCATGCCGATCACGATCGCGGCGAGGACGCCCGCGATGCCCGACGGGCTGGGCGAGCGCCGGACGGCGGTAGACGACGTAGCCGAGGCTGCTGACAAGGAAAAGACCGGCTATGACCAAGAGCAGTGCGACGAGCGGAACGAGTACGACGGTGATGGGCACGAGTCCCCTCTTGGGGTCGGGCACGCGGCAGGTCCGCGAGCGGGTGGACAGCAGAGCGGGGACGTTCTTCAGCCCATGCGTCTCGGGGAAACGACCCCTGCAGGGCGCTGCCATCAGCTCCGTGATGGCAGCCGCGAAGTCCTCGATTGAGTCGAACGCCCGGTAGACGGAGGCGAATGGCAAAAAGGCGACGGGCCGAGCTCCTGGAACGGGCCGAGTATGGCCAGACCCACGTCATGGGTAGTCAGCTCGGCACGGACCCGCTGACCCAGCCAGGCGAGCGTCCTCGGTGACAGGCCGCCCCACCAAGCTGATGGCGCTGGAGCGCAAGGGCTTCCTGTGCCTTGGCCCGCACCGCCCGCGCGCCTACGAGGTCCACGCCTCCGACCAGGCCGTGACCGTGCAGCCCACGGCCACCGCAGGGAAGGCCGCGGTACGTACGTCCCGTTGATCCGCTGCATGCCTCGCCGCCGGTGGCCCGATCCTCGCGAAGAGGCCCGTCGAGGGCACCTTCCCCCCACTCCCCGGCAGCTCGTGGACGACGGTGAGCTGTTCGTGCTGAAGGTCGTCGGCGACTTCGTGATCGAGGCCGCGACCTGCGATGGCGACTGGATCAGCGTCCACGAGCATGGGGCGCGGCACGGTGACGCGCGCGGGGGTATTCGGAGGCTTGCAACATCCGACTGCACCATAGGAGTCAGTCGGGCTGAGGTGGTTGTGGGCGGTCGGCTACGGCTGCGGCGTAGGCGGCCCAGTCGCCGGCGGCGATCTGCTGCCAGGTGGCGGCGGTGTCTGTGCTGATGCCGAGGAGTCTGGCGAGGACGGCGGCGGGCAGTTCTCCGGCGAGGGCGAACAGGGCTGTGGAGCGGTCGCTGCGGGGGCGCAGGCCGATCTTCTTCAGGCGTTCGTCGAGGCCGGCGAAGTCGAGGGGGGTGCCGGGGGCGGATGCCGGGGAACAGCCAGGGCGTGTCGGCGCCGGTGGTGCCGTCTTTGACGCGGCCGCGGTGGCGGGTGGTGGCCAGGTCACGGACGAGTCCGGCGACTGGTTCGGGGAGCGTGATGGGTCTGCTGCCGCACCGGAGCCGCGGCGTCGGCAGGGGGCCGGCGCCTGCCGTGGGAGGCGAGGGGTACCTGCTGCGAAGGACCGGACTGCGAGCCGGCTGCCGTGGTCATGGTGGCTGGGCGGCGTCCAGTGCCCGCATGCGCACCGGCCCCTCGCGCGCGACTCGGTGAAGACGTTCGGGCCGTTCCTGCACGGCCGGCCGCTGTCGTCGCCGATACGGCCGCAGGTCCCGGCGGCTGCTCCGGGACCTGCGGCCGTACGAGGTCAGGCGACGTTGATGTTCTCCGCCTGCGGGCCCTTCTGCCCCTGGGTGACGTCGAAAGTCACCTTCTGGCCCTCCTGGAGCTCGCGGAAGCCGGAAGAGTTGATGTTGGAGTAGTGCGCGAAGACGTCCGGGCCGCCGCCGTCCTGGGAGATGAAGCCGAAGCCCTTTTCGGCATTGAACCACTTGACGGTTCCGCTGGTCATGCTGAGCCTTCCGGTCGATATCGGATCCGCACCGCGCGAACCCGAACGTGATGCCCCGATCCCACACCGCACAGCAAAACGCCCACGCCGGAGCGCGGGCGGGCACTGCAAGATCACGACATCCGACAACAACGCTACACGGCGAAACCGGCCGCCACCAGAGAGCAACAACCGCAATCCCACAACAGCACACCGACACCACACCGATAGCGCGTCGGGCTCCCCCCTCCCCCCACACAAGAGGGAAGCACGACGGTGTCGTGGCCGATGACGACGCAAGGAAGGGACCAACCCCGCGCGGGCGGGGAGCACCTGCCCACGATCGGCACCGCAACCTGGACGTGGGGACCATCGTCCCCGCACGCGGGGGTGGTCCCTGGACCACCTTCAAGCCCACGTGGGTGGGCATGTGGTCCGCGCACGCGCCCCTCATCAGCCAGCGCCTGATCCCCCGGGCCGCCGCGCGTTCACGTAGGCCAGCCACTCCTACGCGCCTGGTGCCGACGGGGTCGTGGTGGAGGCGGGCACTGCTCGGCACACGGTCGTCACGGTGGTGCGGATGCGCCGACCGGCGGCAGGGCCGTCGGCCTCATTCAGGGGGCGGCCCAGTGGTGAGCGGGGGCACCCCGCCAGTCGATCATCTGCGGATCGTCCAGGACGTCCCCGGGGTCGGTGACGCCCGCGGCTTCAAGGAACACGACCAGGTCGTGGTCGCTGTAGGCAGTGCCGAGATCCTCATCCCGGCCGTGAGCGTGCGCAGTGACCCTCCGGCCGCCCGCAGCGGACGGCCGATGCACGACGACCGGCGCAGCATGGCTCACGTCTCCCAGCCTGCCGCCGTCCGGACAGCACCGCGAGACGACCATGGCAAGGCGAGGGACCGGACGATCCCCGCGGGTGCGAGGGCGACGCCGGCGGCTCCGTCGCGGGGGCGGTGCAGCACGGAGCATCCCCGCGGGCGCGAGGGCACACTTGCTGAGCTGCCATTTTACCGGGCGAGGCGCCCGTTTTCGTTCGGTCGCGATTCAAGAACCAGATTCGCTGCCGTGGGGCATGGGCGGTAATTACGAACGCGAGTTGCCCGGGGCGGCGCTGCACGGCGACGCTGGGAACACGCCCCGGCACGGCACCTGCCCACACGCGAGGCCGAGGCTCGAAGCGGTCGCCCAGCGCGTAACTCTTGCGCTGGTTGGCGCGCAGCAGCAGGACGACGGTCAGCTGCCCGGCGCTGTCGCTCCGCCCCACGGTCGGCAACCACACGCGCTCGGCTCCTGCTCGTTCGCCTCAGGCTGGGCGGCGGCCCGCACGGGCTCTGGCTGCCCGGCCCCGGCCCCCACCCGTCGGCGATCGGGAAGCCCCACGATCGTTCAGTAGTGCGCCGCGCAGTATGTGTTCGCCCCGACCGCCGACAAACTGGCTGCGCTGGCCGCACTCGCGCTGGAATGGACGGCAGCGTGATGTCAGGCCGGTGCCGTCCAGCGGTCGGCACCGGCCTTCGTCGTCCCTCAGGCATGGTTGTCGATCGTGACAAAGCCCGCGCCTGCGTAGGCCGAAGGGCTGGGCGCTGGCCTCGGCACGGCAGCCGGGTTGTATCTCGTCGCTTGCGTCGTAGCGCTTCCGCTCCTGTGCAAGGTCGACCGGCTGCCGTCCGGCGCTGCGCAGCAGACCCCACCGCGCTAGGCCGTCGGGCTGCTCTCGCGCGTCGTAGAACTCGCCCAGGAGCTGACGATGAGGGGGGATTTTCAGGCAGACCCGAACGTGCGCTCGTGTTCGCTGCGGTCAGCCGGTGCGGCAGTGCGGCGCGAGCGGGCCCGAGCTAGCCCGCCGAGGACCATGGCGATCAGCCCCAGCACCAGGGCTATGGCGCCACCGACTACTCCGTTGCCGGTGCCGGGACCACCGTCGGCGACGGCCAGATTCACCGCGCCGCCGACCACGGCGATCAGTCCCGATACCACGGCCACGATGGCCCCTTTTTTCCCGCCGTTGCCGATACGGCGCCTGGAGCGGGCCAGCGCCAGCCCACCGATGACCACGCCGACCAGCGCCAGCAGCGCGGCCGAGGTGGCCCAGAATCGCGCGGCGGTCAGGGTGTATGCACCGACGTTGCCCGACTGGGCCAAGGCGTGCGTGGCCGCCGGTGCGGCAAGCATAAATCCGACGGACATGAGGTCCTCCTTGTCCTCCTGCGCCTGGTTACGGCCTGAGCATGTCCGACAGACCCATCGCCGGTCGTCCGGCAGACGCAGACACTTTGGCTGCCGCCGATGTCGCAGGCGCCGCGCAGGTACTGCGTGTGCGGTAGGCGGCCGCTCGTCCGCGAGCGGGATTCGCCCTCAGCGACATCCGGCTAGGTTGCGCGCATGGACAAAGGACGGATCCGTGTCCCGGCTTGTGTCACTGACTGGGCGGTCGCTGCCGGGGTGGCGGCGCTGCTGCTGGGCACCGGGTGGTCCAGGGAGCACCCCGGCACGGGGCCCGATCTGCTCGGCTACATACTGCTGGCGGCCGGTGGCCTGGCGCTGGCCGCGCGCCGCCGGGCTCCGCTTGTTGTCCTGGCCGCCACCGGGCTGTGCGCGGTGGGGTATCTGGCGGCCGGTTTCGACGTGCTCGCCGTCTCGTACCTGGTCGCGGTGTACGCCGCAGTGCGGGCCGGGCACCGTGCCATCACGGTGGCGACGTCCGTGACCATGCTGGTCGCTCTGCACCTCACGGCCCTGGTCTTCCACGACGGGCCCGTGGGCGAGACGTTCGCGCAGGCCCGCGGCACCCTGGAGCTGGCTTGGCTGATCGCGGCCTTTGCCGCGGGGGAGGCTGTGCGGCAGGCCGAGCGACGGGCGGACGAAGCCGAGCGCACCCGGGAGGAGACCGCGCTGCGCCGCGCCGATGAGGAACGGCTGCACATAGCGCGGGAACTGCACGATTCGCTCACCCACCAGATCTCGATCATCAAGGTGCAGTCCGAAGTCGCCGTCCACCTGGCCCGACGGCGCGGCGAGCAGGTGCCGGAGACCCTGCTGGCGATCCAGGAGGCCGGACGTGAGGCGACTCGCGAACTGCGCGCGACCCTGCAAGCTCTGCGCAACGACGACGCCACCCCGCCCCGTGGGCTCGACCACATCCCGGAGCTGGTGGAGCGGGCCGGCAACACCGGCCTGAAGGCGACGCTGACCATCGAAGGACAGCGGCACGATGTGCCGGCCGCGGTGGGCCGGACCGCCTACCGGATCGTTCAGGAGTCGTTGACCAACATCGCCCGCCACGCCGACGCCGCCACGGCGTCGGTCCGGATCGACTGCCGGCCCGACGCCCTCGCGATACGCATCGACGACGACGGCAAGGCCACGCCGCACACCGCGCCGACGCCCGGCTTCGGGCTGCTCGGCATGCGCGAACGTGTCACCGCCCTCGGCGGCCGGCTGCGCGCCGAACCGCGCAGCGAGCGCGGCTTCACCGTCCAGGCCGAACTCCCCGTGGAGCAGATGTCATGATCCGCGTCCTGCTGGTCGACGACCAGCCGCTCATTCGCAGCGGATTCCGCGCGCTCCTCGACCTAGAAGACGACATCGAGGTGGTGGCCGAGGCCGCCGACGGGCAGGAGGGCCTGGTGCTGGCCAGGGAGCACCTGCCCGACATCGTGCTCATCGACATCCAGATGCCGATCATCGACGGCATCGAGGCCACCCGGCGCATCGCCGCCGACCCGGCCCTGGCCCGGGTGCACGTCGTCATTTTGACCAACTACGGCATGGACGAATACGTCTTCAACGCATTGCGCGCCGGCGCCGCCGGATTCCTCGTCAAGGACATCGTCCCCGAAGACCTCCTGCACGCCGTACGCGTCGCCGCCCGCGGCGACGCCCTGCTCGCACCGTCCATCACCCGAAAGCTGATCCACCGGTACGTCACCCAGCCGCTCCACACTCATACCGGAACCGGACTGGAAGAGCTGACCAACCGCGAACGCGAGGCTGTCACACTTGTCGCGCAGGGCCTGTCCAACAACGAGATCGCCGACCGCTTGGTGATCAGCCCACTGACCGCGAAAACCCACATCAACCGGGCCATGGCCAAGGTCCACGCCCGCGACCGCGCTCAACTCGTCGTCCTCGCCTACGAATCCGGCCTGGTAGCCCCCCGCAACTCCTGACATCCACGGTCCGAGTGCAGGCCTGCACATTCGACCGTATCTATCTGGCGGGCCGCTCGCCGGCCAGCGCGACCGAGAAGGCGCCCAGTTTCCGTGTGAACCGCTCTCACCACGACCGACTGCCCGCCGCTACACGGCACTTGATGTCCTCATCCTTCACGACGGGCCGAGCATCACCGCCCGTGAGGCACTCCAGCGCACTGCCTACGCGAACTCCTCCTGTGTCTACCGCTCGCGGCGGTGGTGGTCGGCAACGAACTGGAAGCGGTTCACCAGCGCGTCTCCCCGGCGAAATACTTCGCCGCCTTGCGCAGGATCTCGCGTTCCTCCTCCAGCTCGCGGACCTTCTTGCGCAGGGCCGCGTTCTCCGCCTCCAACGGCGTCGGTGGCTCGGTCGGCACCTCCGCCCGGCGTCCCCGCGGCCGGCTCGCGCCGGCTGCCCGGACCCGGTTCCGCAAGGTCTCGGGATTGATTCCCAGATCGGCGGCGACCTGCCGGATCGTCGCCTCGGGCCGCGACTGGTACAACGCGACCGCGTCCGCCTTGAACTGCGGCGGATAGTTCTTCATGACCACGAGATGTCCGTTCTCAGATCCTCAGGATCCAGTGTCTCGTGTGTCCAGGATCAAGGGTCAAGGCCCGGACTCCACGGTTGGCTCTTGCGGCTCAGGTTCGCACCGTGTGTAGATTTTTCCTTGACGTCGCATCAGGCCGACTGTTGCGCTGCACGGGTCAGTTTCATGGGACGGGGGTGCTGGGTGTCCGGGTCTGATCTACGTGCGTTGTTCCGGTCCAACGACCGCGAGTTGAAGGCCGTCGACTTCTTCGCCGACCGGCAGGGCGAGTGGGCGTCCGTCACGGAGAGCCTGGTTCGTCATACTGAACGGGTTCGTGCTCCCGGGTTCGACGTCGAGGACCTGGAAGCCCCGCGCCGCAATGTCCTGGTTTTTTACGGTGTTGGCGGCATAGGCAAGTCGACGCTATCCCGTGGTGTGGCCGACCGTCTCGCAGACGCGGCAACTGGCCGGGAGGACTGGCCGCCGCTGAATCCGAGCGTGGGTCGCGTACTGCCCGTCCGCATTGACCTCTCGCGCGAGACGGGGGCGGACGTAGAGTCTCTGATGCTAGCCCTACGGCTGGCGGTGGCGGACCTGGGCCATGCGATGCCTGCCTTCGATATCGCCTTCCAGCGCTACTGGCAGAGCACACACCCGGGCGAGCCGCTTGAGGAATATCTGCGGCGCCGGACGTGGTTCAGCCGGCTGCCTGGCTCCAACGTGTTGTCCCAACAGATGCAGTCGGTGCTCTCCGACGCCGCCCAGGTTCTGGCCTTACCTGGCACCACCGGTGCCCTGGTCGGTCTCGGCCTGCGGTCGCTGGTGGGTGCGCTGCGCGATCGACGTCACTGGGTGCGGACGCTGGCCGGTTGTCGGCGGTTGGCCGACCTGCTGGAGGCCGAGCCCAGCCAGGACACGCTCAGCTACTTCGCCCACCTGCTCGCCTGGGATCTGGAGCAGCTCCCGGAGCGGCACCGGGTCACGCCGGTCGTGCTGTTGGACACCTTCGAGGACGCCGGCCGCCGAGGACATCGGGACCTGGAGAAGCTGATCCAACGCGTCGTGTGGCTGATGCCGAATGCGCTGTTCGTTATCACCGGCCGGAACCGGTTGCAGTGGGCTGACGCGACTCTGGAGGGGCAGCTGGACTGGGCGGGTCCGGAGTGCTGGCCGCAGCTCGTCGGTGGTGTCCGCGAGGAACCTCGACAGCACACGGTCGGGTATCTGTCGGCCGAGGACTGCGATATCTACCTTTGCGAGCGGCTGACCATCGGCGGGGAGCCGCTGCTGGACGACCGCACGCGCTACTTGATCACCCGGAACTCCTACGGACTTCCGCTCTACCTCGACCTCGCCGTCATGCGGTTCCTGGACCTGTACCGCCGCAACGGACGCACCCCCGAGGTGCACGAATTCAATCTCGATTTCCCCGCCTTGGTCGCCCGGACCTTCCGCGACCTGCCGCCGGAGACACGACGGGTACTGCGCTCGGTGAGTCTGCTCGACGCTTTCTCGATCAGCCTGGCCACAGCTGCCTCCAGTCTGGATCACGACGCCCCTGCGATGGACCTGGTCGAGCGCCCCTTCGTCGATGCCGACCCGGCTGCGCCCTGGCCTTACCAGCTTCATGACCTGATCCGCGAGACGGTCCGGGAGGCAGACTCCACCAGTGAGGACCGCTGGAGCGACGCTGACTGGCAGCGGACAGCCCTGCGCGCCTTCCAAGCTCTGGGCGGCGAGACGGACCGAGACCGCACCCGGCTGGTGGCCTCCCTCCGCCAGGGGCTGCGGCTGGCGAACGACTACCGCCTTGACCTCGGCTGGCTGGAAGAGGCCGCCTTCCGCTACGTCGAGGACTTCCTCTGGGAACCCCTCGGTACGGCGGAAACCGATGTGAGCGACCTGGCCTCGATCACCACCCCGGCTCACGCGCTGTCGGTGACGCTGGCCGCGATCGCGGACCGGCAGAGCCGACACCGCAGCCTGACCGCCGAGACGCTGCGCGCGGTCCTCGCCTCCGGGCAACTGCCGGAGACATTGCGCGAATTGCCGCAGTACTTCCTCGCCGAGTGTGACCGGGACCTGGGCAATTTCCAAGCCTCCCTGGCGGGCATGCAGCAGGTCATCGACGTCGGAGGCCGATTGGCCGCGACGGCCGCCCGTGGGCAGGCCCACCTCGCACGCCGGGTGGGGCGATTCCCGCAGGTTCGCGCCGCCGCCGAGGCGCTGGGAACCGAGGGCCGGCGCGACCGTGTCCTGGGCGACCTGTGGTGGAGCCAGGGCACCATCGCCCTCGCCTGCTCCTCCTACGCCGCCAGCCGCGACGAGGCCCTGAGTACGGGACAGCCGGGCGAGGCGGCGCTGTCGCAGGCGTGCCTGGCCTTTGCCTCTGCCTTTCAGGACCGGCCCCGAGCCGCAGAACAGATCGCTCGGGCAAAGGAGTTGTTGGGACAGGCATCCATCCGCTGGGCAGAGATACAGGTGCAGATTGCCGTCCTGGTGCGGGATGCGGGCCTGGCATCGGATCTGCCGGAACGCGCGGAGCGGGTAGCCACCTTGGCGCAGGAAGCCGGACTGACCTCGTCCGTCGCTTACGCGCGCCTCGCTGGCTGCTTCCACGCCACCGTCCTCGACTCACCCTCCCTGTTGGAGGAGGCGCGGGATCGGCTGCGCACCTCGGTGAGGGGCGAGGAGTTCGCCTACCTGATGGAGCTCACCTACCTCATGGCAGGAGACCAGCCGCCTACGGAACTGCCCGCCGCGCAGTGGCTGGACGGCGTGCAGCAGACTCAAGCACGATGGGCGGCGCTCGTCGCCGACCGTCGGCGGGAAGTCTCAGCGAACAGAGGAGAATGACCCCGGTGGCGAACTACACCACGCTCGACCAGATCGACGTGCCCGTGCTGGCCGGCCGCTACGGCATCGAGCAGCCGAAGCTGACAGCCCTGGCCGGCGGCGCCGCCAACTCGAGCTTCCGCGTCGCCAGCCCGAGCGGGGAGTTCGTCCTCACGATCCTGGACAACCACGACGCCCACAGCGCTCAGCGACTGGCCGTGCACGCCCAGGCCCTGTTCCGTTTGGGCATCCCCACCATCGAGGTCGTGCCCGCCCGCGACGGTTCGCTGACCGTCCCGCTGGGCGACTCCACGGTAATCCTGAAGAGGTGGGTGGCCGGTGAGGTCATCGAACCGCTGCCGTTGGCACTGCTTCCGGACGCTGGCCGCGCCCTCGCGCAGCTCCACGCCATTGACCCCGCCTCGCCCGGCCTCGAAGACGTCCCAGTCGGCACCCGGCGCCTCTCCCCGGCCCACCTCGAACACATCCCGCAGTTCGAGGATCGCGCCTTCGCCGACTGGCTGACCACTGGACTGGACCGCGTCCGTACCGCCGAGGCCGGGACCCAGCGGCAGCGCAGGATCGTTCACGGCGACCTGTTCGCCGACAACCTCGTGGTCGGCGAGAAATCTCGGCTCACGATCCTGGATTGGGAGACGGTGTCCCTCGACGACCCCCTTCTCGACCTGGGCATGTCCGCCGTCGGCCTCGCCCAGGAGAACAACACACTCATTCCCTCGCGGGTGCGAGCGCTGGTCGACGGCTACCGCTCCGTCGTCCCCCTGGCCGGCGAGGACGTCGCCACGCTGCCGCTGGAGATCGAGCACGCCGCCTTGATCATCGCTTTCCACCGCTACTTCCGGCACAACGTCCGCTTCCCCAACCAGGAGAAGCGGACCATCCACCGCGCCTTGATCGACTTCGTGGACTCGATCGACGGCCCCGCCCTGCTCTGAACCGGCAGGGCGCGCCGAGGATCTGCCGCTACACCGGGAGGGGTCCGAGCGATGCTGGCGATGGCATGCACGTCTCGGTGCTGTGGCTCGATCTCAGGGAGCCCCGTCCTTCGGATTGAACTTGTTCCGCTTTGACGGACACCGTCGGTGTGGTGGTCAGGCTGCGGGTGCGGTCTGGTATTCGACCGGACTGCGGTAGCCGAGGCTGATGTGCAGCCGGTGCAAGTTGTACCAGCCCTCGATGAAGTCGAAGATCGCGGTGCGGGCGGCGGCCCGGCTTGGCCAGGTGGCGGTGTCGAGCAACTCCCTTTTGATGGTGGCGAAGAAGGACTCAGCGAGCGCGTTGTCCCAGCACTGCCCGGTGTGACCGACGGGCAGACGAAACCCGAACTCCGTTGCCATGGCGGCGAATTGCTGACTGGTGTACTGCCTGGGCAACCGCGATCCGAGTGAAAGATCACCGGCCGGGTGGGGCGACGCTGGTGGCAGGCTGACCGGAGAGCGTCCGCGACCAGTTCGGTCCGCAGGTGGTCGGCGGTGGATCAGCCGACCACGCGGCGGGAGGCGATGACGGTGGCCAGATAGAGCCGGCCTTCTTCGGTGGGAACGTAGGTGATGTCGCCGCACAAGCGGGCGTCGAGGCCGCCCGGGTCGGGAGCGAAGTCCCGGACGACGAGGTCGGGCCGGGCGGCGGCCCGCGGGTCGGGGATCGTCGGCAGCTGTCGTCGTCTGCGGTGCCGCCCCTGCAGCCTGGCGTTGCGCATCAGTCTGGCGATGCGGCGCCGTCCGCAGTCCTCGCCCTGTCGTTGCAGGACGGCGTGGATGCGTGGGACCCCGTAGGTTCCGCGGGAGTTCTCGTGGACTTCGGTGATCTTCTCGGTCAGCTCGGCGTCGCGGACCGCCCGCGGACCGGGCCTGCCGCTGCGGCGGGATAGAAGGCGGCTCGGGAGACCTGCAGCAGTTCACACGCGCGCTTGACGTTGTGACCGTCTCGCTTCTCCGCTTCGATGAACGGGTGCACCGTCACCGGGTCTCTTGATGCTGATCGGAAAATCGATGTGCGGAAGGGCAGGCGGAAGCATCCGGGCCGCTTGCGGACCGGATGTCGGTGAGACGGGACGGTCAGGCTGATGCCGGGCTGAGCGCGACTTGGTGGCCGAGGGCCTGGAGCTGGCGGACGAGGTCGCGGGTTTTGCGGGCGGGGTCGAGGTGACGGCGGTGCCAGTCGGCACCGAGCTCCTGGTAGGAGGCGTCCGGGTCGTTGATCAGGTGCCAGGCGATGACGAGTATCGAGCGGGCGACGGCGACCAGGGCTTTGGCATGGCCGCGGCGTTTGACGATGCGCCGGTAGCGGGCGCCGAGGAAGGTGTCGGTGCGGGCGGCGGCGTTGGCGGCCTCACCGAGAGCGCCCTTGAGCCAGGGGTTTCCCTGCCCGGTCGGCCCCGAGGTGTTCTTCGCTCCGGACTGGATGGTGCGGGGGCACAACTTGGCCCAGGACACCAGGTGTTCAGGGGTGGGGAAGCGGCTCATGTCCGCGCCGATCTCGGCGAGGATGATCTGCGCGGTCGTCGGCCCGATCCCGGGGACGGCGTCCAGCTTCCCGGCCAGAGTCCGCGCACTGACCGCGGCGGCCTCGTCCCCGGTGCATGTGCTGCCTGGTGGGGTGGTGATCTCCTCCAGCGTCAGGGCGATCAGCCGGTCGAGTTCGTCGATCTGTGCGGTGAGGTGGTCGACGGTGGACAGCAGCACCCGCAGCAGCCGGGCGTGGTGGTCTTCGAACTGCCCGGTCAGGGCCTCGATGAGGGCCGGCTTCTCCTTGACCAGGTTGCCCTTGGCGAGGTCGGCCAGGGTGCGCGGGTTACGTTCTCCGGCGACCAGCGCGTCGAGCATGGCCCGCCCGGACATGCCGAACAGGTCCGAGACGACGCCGGACAGTTTGATCTGCGCGTCCTGCAGGGCCTTGTCGACGCGGTGCTTGTGCCGGGTGCGTTCCTGGACGAACACGATGCGGGTGCGGGTGTAGTCCCGCAGCTGTCGCACCGGCTTCGGCGGGACGAACGAGGCGCGGACCATGCCGCGTTCGGCGAGCTTGGCCAGCCAGACCGCGTCCAGCTCGTCCGTCTTCGGGCGCCCGGGGACGTTCTTCACGTCACGGGCGTTGACGAGCCAGCAGTCCAGGCCGCGGGCCTCCAGCAAATAGAAGAACGGGCGCCAGTACGAGCCTGTCGCTTCCATGACCACCCGCTCGATGCCCTGGCATACGAGCCGGTCACCGAGTTCGAGGATCGTGTTCGTGGTCGAGGCGACCGTCCAGACCTTCTGAACACGTCGGCTTTCGATGGTGTCGTGCGGGACGCGCAGGCAGACCATCCCGGACGCCTTCGCGATGTCGATCGCCGCGACCCTGGCGACCGTCCCGTCGTCGTGGTCTTCTCCCAACTCCTCCATGACGTACCCCCTGGTGCGATGGTGCAGGCAGGGGCTGCCCGGGAAGCCAGAGGGGTAACGGAGAAGCTGATCGGCGTGCTCAAGGCGACAGTGTGCGGCCCCCTCGGACGGCTCCCTCACCAGACTCCTATGCGGGCTCACAGCCCAAACATCAAGCGCGTCGGCGGACAGCCCCTGTACCGATTTTCACGCCCGCGGGGCGTCACCGCAGGTGAACGGTCGACTCCTATGTCAAGCCGCCAGCTTCATGGGTGTCGTTGGTGCCGGGTCAAGGGACTGAACGGGGTCTGCTTGGTCGGCCAGGAGGGCTCGGTAGACACGGTCTGAGATGCGGCGCCGTAGTAGACGCAAGGCCTCTGTCTTGGTCTTGCCGACGGTGAGTTGCTTGGCGAAGTAAGCTGCTCCTTCGCCGTCACCTCGAACCTGGGTCACCGCGATCATGTGGAGTGCGTGGTTCACGGTGCGGTTGCCGCCCCGGTTGAGTCGTACGCGGACCTTGTTGCCTGACCAGACGGGGATCGGCGCGGTGCCGTTGAACCGAGCGAAGGCGGCCTTGGAAGTGAACCGGGTGGCATCGGCGGTCTCTCCGATGAGTACTGCAGCGCCGAGGATTCCACAGCCTGGGATGGCCAGCAGGTGCGGTACCTGGACAGCGACCAGGCGACGGATCTGGCCCTCCAGTGCATCGACGCGCTCGGACAGTCTGCGGCAGTCCGCGACCAGCTCAGCGGCGATGGCAGCTATCGTGCCGCGGTGCTCGGTCAGGGCCTGAGCGAGCTGGTCCAAGAGGCACACTCGACGCAGGCCGCGCGAGGCGACGGCGAGTTCCGGGTCGAGCTCGTGCAGGAACCAGCGCAGCTTATTGCCGATGGCGGTGCGCTGAGCGACCAGGGTCCGCCGGTGGTCGACCAGCAGTTTGATGCCCCGGCTCGGACCGTCCAACGACGCCTTGGGCAGGTCGGGTTCACGCAGCGCGACGCGGGCAACTGCCTCGGCGTCGATCGGGTCGGACTTGCCACGCTCGCGGGCCGAGCGACGGGCCCCGGCCATCAGCCGGGTGTGGACCCGCACCACCGCATGGCCGCTGTTCAGCAGATCCGCCTCGAACCGGCGGGTCAGATGTCGGCAGTCTTCGACCGCCACCAGCACCGGCCCGAAGTCGCGCAGCCAGGCCAGCGCCTTGAGATGGCCGGCTGGCCGGGCGGTCACGGTCAGCTCGGCCAGCCGCTTCCCGAGCGGATCGACCGCCACCAGCGTGTGGCTGTTCTTGTGTCCGTCTACTCCGACGACGATCAACGTTCCTCCCTGCGACGATGCCGGGCGTTCGGGCAATCATCCGGCGTCGGGGGCACGCCTCAATCGGGCCAGTGGCACGCTCCTATCAAGCCACACCGCACCGGACGGCCTGCGACCGGCGGGCGGCACATCGCCGACAAGCCACCGCCTCGCGGGGGCAGCGAAGAAACGAGCCAGCCCACCGATCGGCAGGATCCTGCCACCGGAAGACGGCACATCAAGGGCAAGCCACCAAAGACGACTTCGGCCCGCGTCCACCCGCCGATCGCCAACAGCCCGACATTGACGCGAAGAAAGCCGTGGCCCGCTTGAGGATCTCCACGTCCTCCCGCAGCCGCCGGTTCTCCCGCCGCAACGCAGCCAGCTCCTCACGTTCGCTGCTGGTCAGCCCGTCGCGCTCGCCCGCGTCGACCTCGGCCTGGCTGACCCACAGCCTCACCGCGGCCTCGGTCAGGTCGAAGTTCCTGGCGACTTGACCCGCCGAGCGGTCACCGCGCCGGCACAGCTCGACGACCTCGGCTTTGAACTCCGGCGTGAACGAACGGCGAGGCCGAGGCTCTTCTTCCCCATGCTCTCCATGATGGACATCCTCTCGGGGCAGAGCCCCTGATCTCAGATGTCCGTCAAAGCGGATCAAGCCCATAGAACCCAAGAACTCACAGCGATGTCCAATGCGGCCGTTGGCCGCTCAGGTCATCCCGAGGCACTCGAATAGCGGGCATGGCGGCGGCGGGCTACGTTCCACAAGCTTCTTTCAAACGGGGGCGGAGAGGGAGATACCTGTGCCGAACGCGGGTCGTATCGATGTGCACACGCATGTGGGAGCAGGGGGCGCACATCTACCCGGCCCGTACGCAGCTGGACTACAAGCAGAAGTGGGCGCCCGACACGGTGCTCCCCGAATACATCGCCTTCCAGCACGGTGCGAGCCTGCCGGCGCTGGTGCACTTCTTCCGGGCGTGCAACGCGGTCTGAGCGGGGCGGGTGGAGGCGACCGGGAGGGGGTGAGGAGGATGGACGAGCTGTCGCAGGAGATCGAGGCGCAGGGGCAGCGCGTCGTGGAGCTGTTCACGGCGTGCGCGGCCGCACCGGACGATCTGGCGGCCGCGGAGCGGGCCGATGCCGGGCTGGCACGGCTGGACGAGCTGCTGAACGCCTCCGCGTGAGCTGCCGGACGCCTCCGGCGCCGCGCCGCCAGATCATGGCTCGTCAGCGGCTCGTTGGAGTGCGGTGTCAGCGACGGCACCTGGCGGCGGTTCTCCCCCGGCAACACCCAGCTGGTGGAGGACACCGAGGGCAAGGGGCACGCCGCCAAGGCCCTGGAGGACTGCGTCATGATCGTCTCGCAGCTGGACTGACCGAGCCGCGAGCGCGCGGACGTCGATGCCCTGGGGGGCAGGCCGTTCGGCCCGCGCCCTCGCGTGTTCTGAAGCCGGCGTTCAGCCCTTGACGTAGCCGAAGCTCTCCACGATCTGCCCGCCGGAGAGCCGGTGAACGTTGACACCGCGGACGAAGTCCCCCGGGGCGCCGCCCCAGCGCAGCGTCCAGCGCACGACGGAGCGGTCACCGGCCACCCACATCTCCTCGACGATGAAGTCGGCCCCCTCGTTGGCGGCGATCGCCGTCCAGAAGGCCAGACATTCGTCGTAACCGGCGTGGCGCGAGCCGTCCGGAGCGGGGCCGGAGTTCTCCAGTCGACAGTCCGGGGCAATCACGTCTTTCAGCAGGCTGGGGTCGTGGGTCTGGAAGGCCTGGTTGAACTGCTCGATAACCTTGCGGGTCTGCTCGTCGGACATGGCGGGGCACCCTCATTTCTGCGTTCCGGTCCCGTTCCGAACGGGACACCTTGGAAAGTCACATCGGCTGGACGGCGTGGTAGTCCAAGCTGGCCGGCGAGGAAGTCAGCGGAAAGTCAGTGGCCGCGACCCACGGTCGATGTATGACCAACGCGGACAACGCGCCACTCGGATTGGCCTACGAACAGGCCATCGAATATCTGACGGGTCTCGCGGAACGCCCGGTGGGGGCGACCGCGGGCACGGAACATTTGCTGAAAATGTTCGGAGGCCCGTTGCCCGCCGGGCCGGTTTCCCCCTCGGACACCATCGAGCTGCTCGGGCGGGCCGCCACCGAGGGCGGTATACCCACCGCCAACGGGCCGCGTTACTTCGGCTATGTCACCGGCGGCACGCTGCCCGCGGCCATCGCCGCGGACGGCTGGTCTCCGCCTGGGACCAGACCGCCAGCCTCTACAACCTCTCCCCCGCCATCGCTGTCGCGGAGCACGTCGCCGCGCAGTGGATGCTGGAATTGCTGGGGCTGCCGGAGCGCGCCTCGGTGGGCTTCCCCACAGGTTGCACCGTGGCGCATCTGACGTCGCTGGCCGCGGCGCGGCACAAGCTGCTCGCGAAGGCCGGCTCGGATGTCGAGCGCGACGGGCTGACCGGCGCCCCGAGGTGCACATCGTGGCCGGCGCCCAGCATCACATGACCATTGATCTGGCCGCCCGCTATCTCGGGTTCGGCTCCGGCCGGATCCACAACGTGCCGGTGGACGACAAGGGCCGCAAGATCCCGGCCGAGCTGGAGCGGGCCCTCGCGCCGCTGAGCGGGCCGACCATCGTGTGGTCACGAGGTCGCCGCCGGACGCGAGGAGTGTGGCCAGCAGCGTCTGCTGCATGGCGCCGCCGAGCCGTACCGCAGAGCGGTTCTTTCTTATTTCGATGCAGCCCAGGACCGAGAACAGCAACACCGCGAACCCCTTTACTACCCACCAAGTTGGAAAGTTACCTGCCGCCGTGCTGGTTTTCCGTTAGACAAGTCGATCGGATTCGTACATGAAACTCATCGGACCGATCAGTCCGTCATCCTAAGGGGTTCGATTTTCACGCGTCAACGACACTGGTCCACAAAACCTCCACATATCAAGGCGTGCAATCCGGCGTTTCCGCATGCGAATACCAGGTGCAATGTTCATTCGCGCGAAAGGTCGTGTAACGCAATGGCGGATGCGGGGGAACCGAAAATCTCACTCACTGCGTTACACGGCCGTACCGGGGGCCGCGACCGTGGTCGCGGCCGGAATTACGCCGTTTGCTGCCGGTGGCGCACCGCACCCGCCAGCGCGACGAGGGTCACGGCCACGGTGATCGCCGTGACGGTCCACAGGCCGGCCCGGTAGGGAACCAGGCCGCCTCCGGAGGTCAGGGAGAAGACGGTCGCGGTGATCGCGATGACGATGCCGTTGCCGATCTGCGCACCGGCGTTGAACAGGCCGGAGGCCAGGCCCTGTTCATCGGCGCCGGCGCTGCCGACCGCGGCGATGTTCAGCGCAGGGTAGACGGCGGCGAACCCGAGGCCGCCGAGCAGCTGCTGGGCGAAGAGGGTGACCAGCGGGTCGACGTGCCCCAGCAGCAGCACCCAGCCGAGGTAGCCGACGCTCAGCATGACCAGGCCGACCGTGGCCGCCGGCCAAGCCCCGTACTTGGTCACCAGCGCCGCGCCGTAGCGGGCGGTAGCGGCGGTGAGGACACCGCCGAGCAGGAAGGCGAGGCCGGCCTGGAGCGGCGACCAGTCGAGCCTGTCCTGGTAGTAGAGGGTCAGCACGAACTGGAAGGAGACGTAGGCGCCGAAGAACAGCATGCAGAGGTTGGCGCGGGTCAGCTGCGGCCGGGTGAAGATGGCCAGCGGCACCAGCGGCGCGGAGTGCCTGCGCTCCACCATGGCGAACACCGGGAAGAGCACGGCGGCGACCACGAGCGCACCGAGGGTGACGGAGTCGCCCCAGCCGTGGCTGGCCGCGCGGCTCAGACCGTAGACGAGCGACACCGCGCCGCCGGTCACCGTGAGGGCGCCCAGCACGTCGACGCTGCCCCGCCGGGTCTCCTGCTGCTGCCCGGGCACGACGGAGGCGGCGACGAGCGCGACCAGCAGGCCGACCACGGCGGGCAGGAACAGGATCAGCCGCCAGGACACGCCGGCCATCACGCCGCCGAGCAGCAGGCCGAGGGAGTATCCGGCGGAGGCGACGGCGAGGAAGGTGCCGAGTGCACGGTTGCGTGCCTGCTCGTCCCGGAAGGCGTTCAGCAGGATCGCCATGGCGGCCGGCGCGGTGATGCCCGCGCTGACCCCCTTCAGAAGACGGGCGACGACCAGCACCACTCCGCTGTCGGCTAAGCCGCCCAGGCAGCTGGCGACCACGAACACCAGCAGCCAGCCGATCAGCAGCTTCTTGCGGTTGAAGAGGTCGGCCAGGCGCCCGCCGAGCAGCAGGAAGCCGCCGAAGCCGAGCGCGTAGGCGGAGACCACCCACTGGAGCGCGGAGGCGGACATCCCCAGGTCCTTCTGGACCAGGGGCAGCGCCGGACCCATGCTCGCGATGTCCATCGCGTCGAGGAACTGAACCGCGCACACCACGATCAGCAGCAGCGGAAGGCTCTTGACCACGGGTGGGGCCGTGGCTGCCGGTACAACCCGCGCGGAGGGCGGGGAGGTGGAAGAGGCCTCGGTCATGATCAAAAACTCCGATCGGACTCAACGTCAGGAGCGGTGGCCGAATTATGGACCGATCAGTCCCGGACTGATCGGTCCATTTCTAGCGCCCAGGAAGGCCCCTGTCAAACGTATGCTTGGGGCGGCGGACTGCGGGGGCAGCGGGAAGGAGAACCAGAGATGGCGCGAACACCCAGGCCAGGCACCAGACGGACGATCCTCAGTACCGCGTCCAGGCTCTTCGGTGAGCAAGGTGTCCGGGCCGTGGGCATGCAGCAGCTGATCGACGAGAGCGGTGTCGGCAAGAGCCTGATGTACCGCGAGTTCGCCGGGAAGGACGAGCTGGTCGCCGCCTGGATCCGCGAGAGCGACGTGGAGTGGTGGCGCACGGCACGCGAGGTCACCGAGCCCCACCAGGGCGACCCCGCCCGTCAGATCATGGCTCTGATGGAGTTCTTCTACAAGAGCGTGCAGTCACCGGACTTCCACGGCTGCATCTACTACAACACCTCCTCCGAGTTCCGGGACCCCGCGCACCCGGGCCGCAGAGAGTCGGAACGGCATCTGCGGAAGCTGCGTGACTGGCTTTGCGACCTGGGCGCCCTCGCGGGGGCGGCCGAGGCCGAGGACATGGCCGACGCGCTGATGCTCGTCATCGCCGGCCTGCTCTCCAACGCCGAGGTCCTGGGCGCCGGGGGTCCGCCGCGGATGGCGCTGAAGACCGCGGAACTGCTCGTCCGCCAGTACTGCCCGAGCGGTGTGGAGACGGCCGCGGCCTGATCGCACGACAACGCCCCGCGGCGCCCCGGCGCCGCGGGGCGTTGGGGCGTTGGGGCGTTGGGGCACGAACGACCTGCCGGGACCGCTGGGGGCCCGGGCCTTAGGGTTCCGGCCGGTCGGAAACCTGCTGTCCGCCCACCCGATGCGGGCGCGCCGGCCGGACCGCCACGCCGTGCTCCTCGTACCCGTCGTTGTAGACGAAGGACGTGGGCAGACGGTCGTGGACCTGGTAGTCGCTCCGGATCCGCCCGTCCGTGCCGAGCACGAGGAGGTCCTGCCCGCTCATCTCCATCTCGCCGGTGGCCTGCGCCACCATCACCCATTTGAAACGGACCACGTTGTGGTGCCCGTCGGCGTTGTGGGTGGAACGGAAGACGTATCCCAGCGGGTCGTAGATGGTGTGCGTGTAAACCATCTGGTCGATGATCGCCGCGTGGCCGCGGACGGCTCTGCCGGGTCGTGCCCTGCTCGGCCAGCATCATCCGCAGCATGGCGGGGGCCGCCCACAGGAGGGTGACCGCGTGCCGCTCGATGAGCCGGGTGGCCTCGTCCGCGATGAACCTGCGCATGATGACGGTGGTGGCGCCGGTGTTGAAGGAGTGCATGAACCAGCCGAAGCCGGCGGTGTGCAGGCCGGGGAAGCAGCTCAGGCCCCGGTCCTCGGTACGCCAGTCGATCCAGTCCACACCCGCCGCGCGAGTCGGCGATAAAGGTGAAGAAGGTGCGCTGGGCGAGAGGCAGCCGTCGTAGGTGATACCGAAGGCGTTCAACGCGGTCTTCCAACCGCTGGTCCAGCGGGCCTGGCCGTGCGTGCCGGTGTATGCCGTGCTCAGGAAGGGGACCGACGCCTACAAGGGGTAGCTGTCGTCTGCGACACCGATGACTGTCGTGACTCGTAACTGCTGCACGTCCACAGCAGGTTGGGGCGATCCCCGCGGGCGCTGGGACGACGTGAACGCCGAGACGACCGCGAGCGTGCGCCGCGGACGATCCCCGCGGGTGCGGGGGCGACGATGCACTCGCGGTCCCCCATCAGTTCCAGGCCGGACGATCCCCGCGGGTGCGGGGACGACCAGGGGGGGCGACGGCCGGGCCGGGGTGGTGTGCGGACGATCCCCGCAAGCGCACGGACAAGGTAGCCGCTCACCTCCGGTGACTGTGCATCACACCTGTGACCGGAGTGGATGCGGTATTCGGCACGCACATGTTGTCAAGCTCCACGAGCGCATCGCCGCCGGGGCCGCCTCGCTGGCGGGGCCGAGTGGGAACCGGCCCGAGCGCACGCCGTGGCAGGTGCCGTCGCCGGCCACCCTGACGCCGTGATCGCGCTGGACGCAGGCCCCACCCGTTACACCGGCCACCAGTACCTGGCCGCGGTTCGCGCCGCACTGGGTCGCTGCCGTGAGGTGGCCTGCATCCTGTCCTCCACCCGACGCGAGATGTCACTGGCCGTCCTACGGCGACGCTGCATGGCCGGCAAGGGCCGCTCCCGGATCACCGGCGGGCACGGCTTCCCCGCCCCTTGGCTCGACGGCCCCGGCACCCGCATGGCCGCGGCGTGGACGCTCTGCACCAGCGGCGAGGCTCCGGCCCGGGCCGCAACGCAACTGCTCCGACTCGGTTGATCACGGCACGGCCAACGCAACAGATTCACAGATATCGACATTTACTCCCCACGTCGTGGGTAACTGTCCACGAGATCGGCCCCCCCCACTGGACGAAGTGACCTACGCGGAGCGGGAATTACTGAAGAGGTGGGACGTGATCTGGGTACTTCTGGTGCACGACGAGCGTCTGCTGCGCTCGGCCCTTGCGGAGCGGTTGGCGCGAGAAGAGGATCTGGATGTCTTTCACACCCCGTGGGGCACGGCGCCGGGCCGTGCGCGAAGCGTGTGTCCGGACGTCTGCGTGGCTGATCTGAACTGCTCCGACCCGTACGACATGACTCCTCTGGGGGAGCTTCCGATACGGCCCCGCGGCCGCGGACACAGGAGCGCCGACAGGAACGGACACGAGAACGGGACCCGGACCGAGAAGGGCGGCCGGCACCTGCCCGGTCCCAGACCCTGCCGGCTGCTGGTGCTCGCCACCGCGAACAAGCCGGGCCCGCTGCGGCGCGCGGTCGAGGCGCATGCCCTCGGTTATGTCAACAA
>NZ_JBEYYC010000044.1:0-42111 GCF_040645355.1 Streptomyces sp. NPDC046805
GCCGCCCGCAGGTGGGCGGTGAGCTTGTCGTGCCGGCAAGCGGTGATCTCCGACGTGCGTCCGGGCCGCACCGCGGAGATCCACACCAGCCGGCCTGAGGCCGAAGCGGTGCCAACCAACGCCACTCTCCGGTCAGTGCGATGGCCCGCGAACACCGGCGCGTACCTCGTGCCCCTGGTCCGTGCTGGCGCACGCTTCGGGAACGACAGGCGCGCGGTGGCCGCGTGAAGGGCATGTTCGTGGCACTTGAAGCGCTGACCGACCGCGATTCGAACCGGCGGGACGTCGCCGGCTCGGTCCTCGGGGACCTCCTCCGCGGCAACGCACTCGACGCGGACTCCACTCGCCTGGCCGTCGGGCGCCTGGTCGGTCTGGCGGTCAACGAACCGGTGGCTGTGGTCCGCGAGTCTGCCCTCAACTCGATCAGCGAAGCGTTCAACCACCACAGCTTGCCGCTGGGCATCGTCCAACCGCTGGCCGCCGCCATGCCGACGATGGAGCCCGGCCTCCTCGCTCATACCCTCTACATCTTCGGCGTGACGCACGATTCCCAGGCCCGCCCGCTGATCGAGCCCTTCCTCAACCACCCCGACACGGACGTGCGAGAGGAAGCCGAACGCGCGGCAGCCGAGATCACTGCATCCGCCGCAGGCTGACGGTGGGCCGTCTTGGAGAAAGCGTGAGACGAGGTTGGCGAGCCCGACAGGGTAGATCGTCTTCGAGCTCCTGCGGATGCCGGTGATGGTCCACCAGTGCCAGGCACGGATCGCATCTGGTTGGGTGGCGAGTGCCGGATCGACGGTGTCCGGCACCACGACCGTCACACAGCAGCGTTCGACCTGGCAAGCCCGCTTGCCTCCAACCGAGTGCTCCTTGGCCCGGATCGAGCTCGGGACCAAGGGTGAAATTAGTGATGCCAAGTTCCTCGCGGAGTCCCTTATGCTCACGAGGTAGTTGATATGAAAAGTCCATTCAGGGGGGGTGCCTCCATGTCCTTCGTCAAGGCCGAGCTGGTCATGCGACGGCCGTTTCGGGGAGGCGGGGTTCGTAGAAGGCACCGTCGCGAAGCATCGCGAACAGCACGCTGATCCGCTGTCGGGCGAGGCGGAGAAGGGCCTGCGTGTGGGTCTTCCCGCGGGCCCGACAGCGGTCGTAGTAGGAACGGGAAGCGGGATCGTGCAGGGCGGCGAACGCGGACAGGAACATCGCCCGCTTGAGTTGCCGGTTTCCGCCTCGGGGGGCGTGTTCGCCGTGGATCGAGGTCCCCGAGGACTTTGTTGTCGGGGCGAGTCCGGCGTAGGAGGTGAGGTGGGCCGCGTTGGGGAAGCTGGTGCCGTCGCCGACGGTGACCAGCAGAACGGCGGCGGTCCTGACCGCGACCCCCGGCATCGAGGTCAGGACCGGGGAAAGAGGGTGCTCCTCCAGCAGGGCTTTGATCTGGGTTTCCAGAGCCCGGCGCTGTTCGTGGACGGCGGCCAGGGAACGGGCCAGGGACGGGACCACGACGTCGAGGGTGCCGGTCCCGGGAACGACGACGGTCTGTTCGTCGAGGGTGTCGAAGATCTCGTCGATCAGGCGGACGGCCATGCGCGGGGCCTTGGGCCGGATGACCTCGACGAGTCTGCGGCGGCCGGCCTTTCGCAGGGCGGCCGGGGAGCCGTAGCGTTCCAGCAGCCATGTGACGGCGGGATGGTCCAGACGGGGACCGAGGACGCGTTCCAGACTGGGGTGGAACTGGGTGAGCAGGCCGCGTATCCGGTTGGAGGTGCGGGTGGCCTCAGCCGCGAGGTCCTGGTCGAAGCCGACCAGCACGGTCAGTTCGGCGGTGATCTCGTCGGTGAGCTCGAGCGAGCGCAGGGTGTGCGGCATCGTCCGGGCGGCGTCGGCGATGACCGCGGCGTCCTTCGCGTCGGTCTTCGCCTCGCCCGGGTAGAGATCGGCGATCCGGCGCATGGCGAGTCCGGGCAGGTAGGCGACCTTGCAGCCGACATCGCGGGCGACGGTGAGGGGGAGGGCGCCGATGGAGGCGGGCTGGTCGACGATGACGAGCACGGTGCCGAATTTCGCGGTCAGTTTGTCGAAGACGGCCCGCAGCCTGGGCTCGCTGTTGGGCAGCTGCTTGTCGAAGACCTTCTTGCCGGCCGGGGTGAGTCCGTGACCGTGGTGAGCGGTCTTGCCGACGTCCAGGCCGAGGAAGACACCCACGTCGCCGATGTCGAACATCGTGCTCCCAACTGCTTCGGTGCGGTGCTGGCCGGGGAGTTGGCGCCGTACGCGCGCATCCACGTTATGCAGACCTGCCGCCCGCACGGTGCCGAGCATTGCGCTCAGCGGGGCGGTAGTCGGACCTCTCATCAGCGTCTCCAACGGCACCCCTCGGGCCCGGTGACACCACCCCCCAGGTCATGCCTTCGACAGGGGGGACCAGTCATGCCGGGCCCGGAGGCCAGCGGCCCTCTTGCAGGACCGCGAAGAACATAACGGGGGCAGAGCCGCATGGCCGACGAGATCAAGTACGAGTACAAGACCGTGCGGACAGTTCGCGGCGCCGACGGCTTGGTGATCTCGAAGATGCAGAAGGATGGCTGGGAGCTTGTGGAACAGGCCCAGGGCACGCTTCGCTCCACCCTCAACTTCCGTCGGCCGAAGAAACCGCAGCCGTGGCTCCTGATCGGCACGCCAGCCGCCGTCCTCGTGATCCTGACCATCTTCATCGGCGCTGCCTCTGCACTCAGCGACGGAGGCGAGAAGAAGAACGAGTCAGACAAGTCGACGGCCGCTGCGAGCGAAAAGTCTTCTGCTCCGCCGACTCCGACCGCGGCCGAGTCGGCCGCCACTGAGGTGATCACGCCTCAGAACAACTCGGAATTTGCGGCGCTGCTGAAGGCGGACTACTGCGACGACGCGAACCGGGACTTCGCGAACAGGCACGAGGGCCAGACGATCGCGTTCGACGGCTCGATCGTGGACATGGCTCCCTACGGTGACTACGACACCCGCTACGACTTCCTCCTAGGCCCAGGCGACAAGGGACCGAACACTCCGGTCGGCCCGGCCTTCAAGTACGAGGACGTCAACATCCTTGACCTGAAACTGACCGGCAAGAAGATCCCCGCCACCGTCGGCGCAGGCGATAAGTTCCGCTTCGTCGCTGAGGTGGGCGAATTCAACGCGGACCAGTGCCTCTTCTTCCTCGACCCAATCTTGACGGAAGTCCGGTAGTCAGATGGGCAGCCGCGACATCAGCCGCGGCCAGAAGGACCCGTCGATCCACAGGTCTTGACTATTCCTCGCTGGCGGCAGTCCGGATGCAGTACCGTCTCGGCCCGACTTACGGATCCGGTGCCGAGATATTCGAGGCTATCCGAGACCCGGTCCATTAGCCTCGATCTTTCTTGACGGGCCGTCGACGGAGTCGACGGCCCTTTTCGTTGTCGGTGGCCGGGGTCGGGCAGGCTGAGGGCCCGGGTGTCGTCTCGGGTGGACGCCGGGTCCCACTGCTCCGGGCTGGACCGTTCTCTCGTGAGGACAGGTGAAGCAGCTGGTCAGCCTGGGTTGGGTAGGAGTGCGAGTCGTTCGAGGGCGGTGGTGATCTCACCGGTCCAGGGCCAGTGACGGGCAAGGCGGAGGATCCGGCGGCGGCCGGTGGTGACCAGTTGGCCGGCTGCGGAGAACAGGCGGAATCGCAGGCGACGCGGTTCCCAGAGCCTTGCGGGGCCGGTCAGGGCGAGCATGGGCATCCAGGCCAGCAGATCGAGTGCGATCTGGACGATCTCCAGCCAGACCTGGTTCTGGGCGGTGTCGTGCAGGGGCAGGTTCCGTAGGCCCGTCGCCCGGGCGGCCCGGATCCGGTCCTCCGCGCGGGCCCGCAGCCGGTGGTGGAGCTCGAGCTCGGCGATCGGACGGCCCGGGGTGTTGGTGGCAAAGCAGGTGATCCGCATGCCGTCCGCGTCCGTGATTCTCAACTGGGCCCCCGGATGGGGACGTTCCTTGCGGACGATCAGCCGCATACCCTTCGGCCAGCCGTCCAGCAGTGGGCCGGTGAGCTCGGCGACCCAGGCCCCGTCCCGGGTCTCGCCGTCGCCCTCGACGGCAGGGGTCCAGGCCGAGGCGGGGACTTTCAGGACGTGTTCGTGGATGGCTGCGGTGATCACCATGCCGACCGAGTGGGACAGCCATCGTCCTCGCCTGGCGAGCCAGGACACGAAGTCGTGGGTGCCACCGGCGGAGTCGGTGCGGATCAGTGTCTGCCGCCCTCGCCGGTACCTCTTGGGCAGTTGGGCCAGGGCGAGTTGGGCGGTGGTGATGTGGTCGGCTGCCGTGTTGGAGCCCGCGTTCCCGGGCCTGAGGAGGGCGGCGACGGGTTCTCCGGTTCCGCCCGGGCCGTGGTCGACGAAGGCCGTCAGTGGATGATGGCCGTAAGTCTTCTTCCACGTCGCGGCCGCGTTCTCCTTGTCCGAGTGTGCGATCACGAGGACGCCGTCGAGATCGATGGTGACCTGGCCGTCGGCGTTTGGAGCGTTCTCGCCCGCCAACGACCAGACACGGTTGCGGACTTCGGACCGGGCGGAGCGAACGGCCTGCAAGGCTTTCTCGCCGGAGGCGGCGAGGGCGTCGATCAGGCGGGAGACGGTCGGATCGGAGGCGACCGGGCCGAAGACGTCTGGTTCGGCCCGCAGCATCGCCACGTCTGCCAGGCAGTCCCCACCGAGGGCCACCGCCAGGGCGACGTCCAGGAGGATCTTGCCGGGATCGTGGATGGACCGCGGCTTGCGCCACGGACTCAGAGCTGTGGATATGGCCTGGTCAAGACCGGTCTTGCGGACTGTTTCGATGAGCAGGACCGACCCGGCCTGGGAGACGACGTGACGGCCGTCGCCCTGGGTGCGGACACGGGGATAGAGCCCGATAGGGTGCTTCACCTGGGAAGTGCCTCTGGCTTCAGCGGGAACAAGGACCTCGACAATCCTCATTCTTGCTGGTCAACAGTCCAGCGCGCCTTCGGCGCGCGCCTGGGGCACGGTAAATGCGGGCGTGCGCGGGGGGTGCTTCTGTGTGCCCTGACGAGAGGCGGGCCGCGCTCGGGATCATGAGGTGTTCGTTCCGGCTGAAACCGTTATCTCTGTGATGCTGTGCAGCTCGCTGGTCAGCATGGTGCTGGGGGCCGTCCACGGGAACCGTGGAGTGTTGCTACGAGCACGTGCGTCAGAATTCCTGATCCACCCCGGCCCTCCCGGAACGGCGTACTTCCCGGCCTTGGCGATGGAAGGGGCGGACCGTGGACATCCTGCATGAACGCTGCGCGGGTCTGGACATCAGCAAGAAGGACGCCAAGGCGTGCGTCCGGACGCCGAGTACAAAGCGCCGGGGCTCGTTCACGACCGAGACGACCACCTGGGGGTCGACGACGAACGCGGTGCTCGCTCTGCGGGAGCACCTGCTCGCCGCGCAGGTGACGCTGGTGGTGATCGAGGCGACCTCGGACTACTGCAAGCCCTATTACTACGTGCTGGCCGAGGACTTGAACGTGATCCTGGTCAACGCGCGGCAGGTCAAGAACCTGCCCGGCCGCAAGACCGACGTCTCGGACGCGGCCTGGCTGGCTCAGCTCGGCGCCCACGGCCTGGTCCGTCCCTCGTTCGTCCCGCCCCAGCCGGTGCGTGAGTTGCGGGATTTGACCCGGGCCCGCACCACCGTCACCCGGGAACGCGGCCGAGTGGTCCAGCGCTTGGAGAAACTGCTGGAGGACACCGGCATCAAACTCTCCGCGGTCGCCTCCGACATCATGGGCGTCTCCGGCCGGGCCATGCTCGAAGCCCTCACCACCGGCGAACGCGACCCCCAGATCCTGGCGGAACTGGCCAAGCGAAGGCTCCGCAACAAGATCCCCGAGCTGACCGAGGCCCTGACGGGGCGGTTCCGCGAGCACCACGTGTTCCTGGTCCGTCTGCATCTGGACCACTACGACCAGCTCAGCGCCATGATCGACCAGCTCACGGGTCGGATCGAGGAGGCGATGGCCCCCTTTCAAGGCGCCCTCGACCTGCTCGACACCATCCCCGGCGTCAACCAGGCCACCGCAGAGGTGATCATCGCGGAGACTGGCGGGGACATGGTCCGCCTCGGCCAAGCACCTCGCGTCCTGGGCCGGGGTATGTCCGGGCCACCATGAGTCCGCCGGCCGCACCAAGAACACCAAGGTCCGCCCCGGCAACCCCTATCTCAAGGGCGCCCTCGGGACCGCGGCGTTCAGCGCGGCGAGAACCAAGGACTGCTATCTGCGGGCCCGTTACAAGCGTCTGGCCGTCCGGCGCGGCCCGCTCAAGGCTCTCGTCGCCGTCGAACACTCGATCATCACCGCGGTCTGGCACATGCTCACCGACAACGTCGCCTACCACGAACTCGGCGGCGACTACTTCACCCAACGCGACCCCGAACGCGCCACCCGTCAGGCCATCAACCGGCTCGGCTACCGCGTCACCCTCAACCCCATCGACACCGCAGTCTGACAACGCAGCGTCAGAGGCACTTTCTGCTTTCCTGACCGCCTGTCGGACAACCCGCTTCATGAAAGCGCGAGGTTAGGTGAGCTGGCACTTTCGTGTCATCCGTGCCCCACGAGCCTTTTCCTGACCACCGTTGGCGCGGGGCCGACGAGGCGGACCTCGTTGGCGTTCCACACGCCGCTCCTGTCGAGCCCGTCCCCGGCCTGGACGGTGATCACTGTCCCGGCACTACATCGAAAGAGGGCTGTGAACGCGGCTTGACGTGGGTCATCAAGCCGCGTCCATAGACCCGTTCAGTGTGCGAACTCTGTCAACCGACCCGGAAGATCCGGTTCAGGTGACGATTCAGGATCGCGGTTGCGGACTCCGGGCTGCGCTGGCCGACGAGGATGCTGGCGCCGAGTCCGGCTGACATGGCGAGCAGGCTGACTGCTTCATCTCTCGCATCGATTCCGGACCCAGTGAGATCGGCTTCTTGGGCCTGCCGGAGGAGCCCGGTCAGGGTGTCCTCGGTGGCATCGGGGTTCGCGATGAAGGGCTGGGCGGCAAGGGCTTCGTCGGTCACGGCCAGGACGGCCTACGAGGTGTAGAGGAAGTGGAAGGTGCAGCTTTCGTTGTCGGTCGGCAGTGCCGCCATCAGAAGCGCCTCGATCACGGCGCGTGGGCCCGGGCTGCTTGCCGCCCAGGACACCGGTGGCCTTCACCACCTCGCGCACGGCCTCGAAGACACGGTGGCGCCGCGTCGAGTGGGCCAGACGGCGACGGAAGTAGGCCAGCAACGGGGATCGAACCCCTTGTCGTTCAGGCCCAGCCCGCACGCGGCCTTCCACCGCAGGTCACACCGCAGTTCCTGGACCGTCTCGAGGTCCGGCGGCCCGTGCAGGGCTTGCAACGTCCAGGATGCGGGCTCGGGTTGCCTGTCCCTTGTCGGTGAGCTTGTGGGGCTCCCGAGCTCCTGTCGTGGGTTTCATGCTTCGGACGATGCCTAGATTGGGCTTGACAGACCATTCTTGAGAAGCGTTAACTTCAGGAGTGGGCCAACAAGCCCAAAACAGCTCGGATGCCACCATCCGCCGTCTGGCGACCGCGCCGAACGGTCCGAAGACCTTGCCGCACTCCTCGCCCTTGGCGAGCTTCAGCTTCCCCCCACACAACCTCCAGCGCGCTGTTGCCCGGCAGTCCGGCGGCGACCTGGACGTCAGGTACTCGCTCAAGCAACATGGAAGGTCGACCCCATGCCTCTGGCGCTTCTTGCTCTCGCCATCGGTACCTTCGGTCTCGGAATCACGGAATTCGTCCCCATGGGACTGCTTCCCCAAGTCGCCGCGGACTTCCACGTCACCATTCCCACCGCCGGCCTGCTGGTTACCGGCTACGCCCTCGGCGTCGCGTTTGGCGCCCCGCTGATGACCGCACTCGGCACGAAGATGCCCCGCAAGCGGATGCTGATGCTGATGATGGGCCTATTCATCCTCGGCAACCTGCTGTCCGCGCTCGCCCCCAGCTTCGGACTGATGATGGTCGGACGCATCGTCACCTCGCTCGCGCCCGGCGCATTCTTCGGCATCGGAGCGGTCCTCGCCGCCGAACTAGTCGCCCCGGAGAAGAAGGCCAGCGCCATCGCCATCTTTTTCACCGGCCTGACCGTCGCCAACGTCGTGGGCGTCCCGCTCGGCACCCACATCGGCCAGGCCGCCAGCTGGCGCACCACCTTCGTCCTCGTCGCCGGCCTCGGCGTGATCGGGCTGCTCAGCATAGCCAAGTTCGTGCCCGAACTGCCCCGCCCCGAAGGCGTCCACCTGCGGCACGAGCTCGCCGCCGTGCGCAAACCGCAGGTGCTGCTCGCGCTGGCGATGACCGTGCTCGGCTTCGGCGGCGTCTTCGCCGCGATCACGTACATCGCCCCGATGATGACTCATGTCGCGGGCTTCTCTGGCAGCGCGGTGACCTGGCTGCTGGTCCTGTTCGGCATCGGCATGGTCATCGGCAACCTCCTCGGCGGCAGGTTCGCCGACCGTGCGCTGATGCCGATGCTCTACACCACGCTCGGCGGACTGGCCGTGGTGCTGGGCGTGTTCACCCTCACCGCACACAGTGAGGTGCTCGCGGCGATCACCGTCCTGCTGGTCGGCGCGTTCGGGTTCGCCACCGTGCCGCCGCTGAATGTGCGCGTCATCGACAAGGCCCACGGTGCCCCGACCCTGGCCGCCGCCGTCAACGCCGGCGCCTTCAACCTCGGCAACGCTCTGGCCGCGTGGCTCGGCGGACTCGTCATCGCCGCCGGCTTCGGCTACACCTCCCCCAACTGGGTCGGCGCACTCATGACGGCCTCCTCCCTCGGGCTCGCCTTGTGGTCCGCAGCTCTGGAACGCCGCGAAAAGCGCGCCGCCGTGAACGCCAACCCCGGCCCGGTGCACAGCGAGCTCACCAGCTGCTGAGCCGCTCTCCGCCCCCTAGAAGGCTCATGAAGATCTTGGAGTTCTGGCTCCGCCGCGTGAGCGGCGGAGCCAGACTCGTTTCGTGGTGATGGGGGAATGGGCCGGGGAGACGGTCGGACCGGATGTGTGGGAGACCGGCCGGGAGTTGATCCCGGCGGGGAGTGTGTTCACGTTCCTGGCCGAGCACCGTGGTGCGCTGTTCCCGGCGGAGATGTTCGCGGACATGTACCCCTCGGCGAACAGCTACGCCGCGCCGCCGGCGTCAGCGGATCGCAGCTCAACCACTACTTCCCGACCAAGGAGAGTCTCGTCCTGGCCGTGCTCGACCCCGGCGGCCTTGAGAAGGTCGGCCTGCGTCGAGGGTTTCCCCGTCGAGGGGCACTCGGCTCAGTACGCCGCCTACTACGAGTCGTGATGCATAGTGCCAGCACAGTCTTCGTTTGCGTCGGTTGAGCGGGGAAGCATTGATGCCGTCTCCATCATGAAAGCCCGGATGCCTGGTACGTCGTATCAGACGATGCCGGAGTCGTGGTGTTCGCGCAGGACGGATATTTCTCGCTCCTGGAGACCTGCTCGGCCTCCAGCGAACCGGTCACCACATGGTCGGAGCCTCGCTTCGTGAAGCGGTTGGTGGGCTCCTACAGGCGGCCGTCGGGCTCACATCGAATTCGGACGAGGGATCACGGAAGCGGTGCTTCAGCGGCTCCAGTTCAGCGGCAGGCATCGTCACAGGACGGCCGCTCATCTCTCCGATCCCTTCGGGCCCCGCCACAAGTGGTCAGTCGGTGTATCCGACTCGCTGTTCCTCGGTCGAGACGGTGGACCCTTGCTGTCGGCACACCTCAAGTACCGCCTGGATCCGGCCGGTCCAGAAAGGAAGTGGCGTCCGGAGGTAACTCATTCCGAACGGCCACTTCAAGGGCGACGAGTACATCACCGTTCCCGGTGGCCGGCACGGCTGGCTGCCCTCCCGGCCGTGTTCATCTGTATCCACGGACACCCATCCACCACTATGGAGGGAAACGTCCGATTGGCCTGGAGGCCTTACATGCACCGTGATGGTTTTCCTGCCCCGGATTCCGGGCTCCTCCTCACTCACTTTCTGACGGTGGCCGACGTAGCCCGATCTCGCGCCTTCTACACCGACGTTCTCGGTGGTGAGGTGGTGCTCGAGGAGAACCCCTGCATCATCAAGCTCGCCAACGGATGGATCATCATGAACCCGGGCGGCGGCCCCACCCCGGACAAGCCAGACGTCACCCTGCGCCCGCCCACCGACCCGAGCACGGTCAGCAGCTTCCTCAACCTCCGCGTCGCCGACATCGAGGCATGTCACCGAGAGTGGAGTGCGAAGGGCGCCGCATTCCTCACGCCACCCATCGATCGCAAGGCCGAGCTGCGGTGCTACTTGCGCGACCCGGACGGCTATCTCATCGAAGTGGGGCAGGCCACCGGCATGCTGCAGGGAGTCTACGCGGACCCGCCCGCCGGTACGAGCTAGATGTCTTGATCACGAGCGTTGTTGACACTGGCCGGGTGATCGACCTGCTGCTCGTCGGCCAGCAGACTGCCTCCAAGACATGATCTTGGAGGCAGTCGTGGGACGTCGACCGAGTGTGTGCGTCGGCCGGTCATGATGGATGAGGGCTGGAAGCCGCAGCGGATCAGCCGGACCGGGAAGGACCCAGTCCGGCGCCGGGCGATCATGGTGCTCATGTCCGCCCAGGGCCGGTCGGTCAAAGTCATCACCTCACTGAAGCTGCGCCATCTTGAAGTAGCTGGCCAGAGTGCTGGAGCGGATCGCCGTGCGGCGTGCGGAGCTGGACGGGCTCGAAGAACAGCTGGTCAAGCAGCTGCCAGAGGTACGGGCTGAGCAGGATGAGCTCGCCGTGGCCGAGCGGGTGTGGCAGCGGATGAGTGAGCAGCTCGCCGAGCGCACGGAGGCCGGGTCGCCGGTCGTCCAGGTGGCGGGTCGGGCGGTGCGGCTGGTTCCGGATCGCGCGCCGGGGTTGGCTGAGTCCGTGCTGCCGGCGGAGTACCAGCGCATCCTGACCGCCGTGCGGCAGGCCGGCGGCCCGGTCGCCACCCGGCAGATTGACGAAGTGCTGGGCTTGGACCCCGGGGTGAGGGGCAAGCTGGAGCCGCTGCGCGGGAAGCTCACGAAGCTGGCCGACGGGTCAAGCCACGGCCGGAACGGCACGACCATACCGTCGGCAGCCCACGACCAGCACAAGCACCCCGGAACAGCGTCACTGAGCCGGGATCGGCTGGGTGAGGTTCAGCGGGTTGCCGTCGGGGTCCTTGATGTGGGCGACGCGCTGTCCCCACGGCATGTCGTTGGGGCCGCCGCTGACCGAGCCGCCCAGCGCCGTCACCCGGCCGAGCGTCTCGTCGACGTCGTCGACACCGATGCTGAGCAGGATCCGCGGTGCCGCCCCGGTCCCCGGGTTCGTCTTGGCCACCAGCCCGAGGTCGGTGTCACCGATGCGCAAGCCGAGGTAGAAGGCCGGGCCTTCCGCCGGTACCCGGAAGATCTCCTCGGCGCCGAACAATTTCGTATAGAAGTCGAGCAGGACGTCCTGGTCGGCAGTGATGATCACTGGCTGGATGGTGGACATGGCACTCCTGTCGAGAACGGTCGTGTCGCTGGGTAGACCGTTCGAGGACGGTGAACTCATCGGCAAAACCGCCCTGCCAGACGATCTACACCCCAGACTGCCGCCCGCGACCAGTACGAGCAGCCCGAAACGGGGTCACACCACCCCTGCTGACCAGCCACTTCAAGATGGCACAGCCTCACTGACGCAAGTCGGGCCCAACGCCTCCTGCCCGGTCCCTGGTTGACGTCCGTCACGAACGGCGTCGTACGCACGCGGCCTCCGCCCACCCCGTCCGGTCCTCGCAGGGCTCGTACCGCCGTAAGGACTGCGTGCGGTGGAGGAGGGATCGCATGTCCGTCAGGGTTCCGCTCAGGGTGCCCTGTGCGCGGGCCTGGACGAGGACGTTGCCGTACGCCGCCGCCTCCGCCGGGCCGGCGAGCACCGGCAGCCCGCATGCGTCGGCGGTCAGTTGACAGAGGAGGTCGTTGCGGGCGCCCCCGCCGACCACGTGCACCACGGACACCGTGCGGCCCGAGAGCCGCCGGGCGTCGGCGAGCGCCTCGCGGTGGGCGAGGGCCAGTGAATCCAGCACGCACCGCACGGTCTCCGTCTCGTCCCGCGGCTCCGGTTGTCCGGTGCGTCGGCAGACCTCCGCGATGCGTTGAGGCATCCGGCCGGGCGGGATGAACGCCGGGTCGCCGGCGTCGACCACCGAGCGCAGGGGTGTGGCGAGGGCCGCTCGCTCCAGGAGCGGGCCGAGCTCCGGGCCGCCCCAGTCGCGCAGACACTCCTGCAGCAGCCACAGGCCCATGATGTTGCGCAGGTAGCGCACCGTGCCGTCAACGCCCAACTCGTTGGTGAAGTTGGCACGCCGGCTGTCCTCGGTGAGGACGGGCGCGGCCAGTTCGAGACCGGCGAGCGACCACGTGCCCGTGCACACGTAGGCGAAGTCGTCCACCTCCGCGGGCACCCCGGCGACAGCGGAGGCCGTGTCGTGCGACCCCACCGCGATGACGGGGACGGGTCCGGTCAGCCGTGTCTCCTCCAGCACCTCCGGCAGCAGCTCCCCGGCCGGATCGCCCGGCGTGCGCAGCGGCGGGAAGAGGGCCGGCTCGATCCCCAGGGCGTCGGTCACCGGACGCGACCAGTCGCGGGTGCGGGGGTCGAGGAGCTGGGTGGTGGAGGCGTTGGTGAGTTCGGTGCCGGCTCGCCCGGTGAGCCAGTACGCGATCAGGTCCGGGATCAGCAGCAGGCGCCGCGCCGCGCCCAGGGCGGGTGTGCCCTGGGCGGCGGCCAGTTGGTAGACGGTGTTGAACGGCAGTTGCTGGATGCCGGTCGCCTCGTACAGCACGGCGGGGGAGAGGACCCGCGCCACCGTCTCCGCCATGCCGTCCGTGCGCGCGTCCCGGTAGTGCACCGGATTGCCGATCAGCGCGCCCGACGCGTCGAGCAGGCCGAAGTCGACGCCCCACGCGTCGATGCCCACCCCGTCCAGCCGCCCGCCGGTGCGCTCCCCTGCCGCCCGCAGCCCGTCGAGGACGCCCCGGTACAGCCCGAGCACGTCCCAGTGCAGGGTGCCGCCGGTGCGCACCGGCCGGTTGGGGAAGCGGTGCACCTCCTCCAGCGTCAGCTCGTCTGCGCCGACCCGGCCGAGCATCACCCGGCCGCTACTCGCACCCAGATCGACGGCGGCGAAGACGCTCACCACAGAGGCCGAGACGCTCACCTCAGGAACGCCGCCGCCACTCCGGCGTCCACCGGAATGTGCAGCCCCGTCGTCCGGCTCAGGTCGCCGCCCGTCAGCGCGAAGACGGCGGCCGCCACATGCTCCGGCAGCACCTCGCGCTTCAGCAGGGTCCGCTGTGCGTAGAAGGCGCCCAGCTCCGACTCGTCGATGCCGTACACCGCCGCCCGCTGCGCGCCCCAGCCGCCGGCGAAGATGCCCGAACCGCGCACCACCCCGTCCGGGTTGACGCCGTTGACCCGGATGCCGTGCTCGCCGAGTTCGGCGGCCAGCAACCGTACCTGGTGCGCCTGGTCGGCCTTGGTGGCGCCGTACGCGACGTTGTTCGGGCCCGCGAACACCCCGTTCTTCGACGCGACGTACACGAGGTCGCCGCCCAGCCCCTGCGCGATCATGACCCGTGCGGCCTCCCGCGACACCAGGAACGAACCGCGCGCCATGATGTCGTGCTGCAGATCCCAGTCTCCCGCCGAAGTCTCCAGCAGCGGCTTCGAGATCGAGATTCCGGCGTTGTTCACCACCAGGTCCACCCCGCCGAAGGCGAGGACGGCCTCGGCGAACGCCGCCGCGATCTGCTCCTCACTGGTGACGTCGACGGTCACCGCGACCGCCCGGTCCGCGCCGTCCAGTTCCTCGGCGACGTTCGCCGCGCTTTGGGCGTTGCGATCCGCGACCACGACACACGCGCCCTCGGCGACCAGCCGTCCGGCGACGGCCCTCCCGATCCCCGAACCCGCACCCGTCACCAGCGCGACCCGCGCGGCCAGCGGCTGCGGCGCGGGCATCCGGCGCAGCTTGGCCTCCTCCAGCTCCCAGTACTCGATCCGGAACTTCTCCGACTCCTCGATCGGGGTGTACGCGGAGACCGACTCCGCCCCGCGCATCACATGGATGGCGTTCACATAGAACTCGCCCGCCACCCGGGCCGTCTGCTTGTCCTTGCCGAAGCTGAACATGCCGACCCCCGGCACCAGCACGATCGCCGGATCGGCGCCGCGCATGGGCGGGGAGTCGGGCGTGGCGTGCCGTGCGTAGTAGGCGGCGTACTCCGCCCGGTACTCGGCGTGGAGCTCCTTCAGGCGGTGTACGGTCTCGTCGAGCGGCGCATGCGGCGGGAGGTCGAGGACCAGCGGCCTGACCTTCGTCCGCAGGAAGTGGTCCGGACACGACGTGCCGAGCGCGGCGAGGCGCGGGTGCTCGGCGCGGGAGACGAAGTCGAGCACCTCGGGCGAGTCCGTGAAGTGACCCACCTGGGCCCGGTCGGTGGACGCCAGCCCTCGTACGACGGGCGCCAACGCGGCGGCGCGGGCCCGGCGTTCGGCGTCGGGCAGCGGTTCGCAGCCCGCGAGGACCGGTCCGAACGGCTCGGGCCGCCCTCGCTCCGCCAGGAACCGCTCCGCGGTGCGGATGATGTGCAGCGAGTTGCGCTCGCACTCCTCGCTCGTCGCCCCCCACGCCGTGATGCCGTGCCCGCCGAGAACGCAGCCGACGGCCTCGGGATGCGCCTCCCTTACGGCGGCGATGTCCAGCCCCAGCCGGAACCCGGGGCGACGCCACGGCACCCACACCACCGTGTTGCCGAAGCACTCCTTCGTCAGCGCCTCCCCGTCGGCCGCGCACGCCAGCGCGATGCCCGAGTCGGGGTGCAGATGGTCGACGTGGGGCGCGTCGACCAGCCCGTGCATCGCGGTGTCGATGGAGGGCGCCGCGCCACCGCGGCCGTGCAGGCAGTAGTCGAACGCGGTGACCATCTCGTCCTCGCGCTCCACGCCCGGGTACACGGCGGTGAGCGCCCGCAGCCGGTCCAGCCGCAGCGCGGCCAGCCCTTCGGCGCGCAGGGTGCCGAGGTCGCCGCCGGAGCCCTTGACCCACAGCAGCTCCACCTCCCGACCGGTCACCGGATCGGTGGCGGTGCCCTTGGCGGAGGTGTTGCCGCCGGCGTAGTTGGTGTTACGGCGGTCCGCGCCGAGACGGTGCGAGCGCTCCAGCAGCGCCTGGACGATGTCCGCACCGTCCATGCCGTTCAAGTCGTCCATGCCGTCCATGCGGTTCACGCTCCCCAGCCGGCCTGCTCGCCGCCCACCCGTTCCTCGGCGATCCGCTGTGCCCAGCCCGAGCGGTGGTACGCGGCTACCGGATCGGGATCGAGGCCCAGTTCCTCACGCACCTCGGCCAGCAGCGGCCGTACGTCCGTGTTGTACGCGTCCATCAGCACGGCGTTGGCGGCCAGCACGTCGCCCGCGTCCTGCGCCGCGTGCAGCGCCGCCCGGTCGACCAGCAGTGCCTTGGCGGTGGCCTCCTGCACGTTCATCACCGAGCGGATGATGGCCGGGATCTTCGCCTCGATGTTGTGGCACTGGTCGAGCATGAACGCCACGTCCGGGCCGAAACCCCCGCCGCGCACCACCTCGTACATGATCCGGAACAGCTGGAACGGGTCCGCGGCGCCGACCATCAGGTCGTCGTCGGCGTAGAAGCGGGAGTTGAAGTCGAAGCCGCCGAGCTTCCCCGCGCGGAGCAGGAAGGCCACGATGAACTCGATGTTGGTGCCCGGCGCGTGATGCCCCGTGTCGACGACCACCTGGGCGCGGGGGCCGAGTTGCAGGCAGTGGGCGTACGCCGTGCCCCAGTCCGGCACGTCCATGGTGTAGAAGGCCGGCTCGAAGAGCTTGTACTCCAGCAGCATCCGCTGTCCGTCGCCGAGCCGCTCGTAGACGGCGCCGAGCGCCTCCGCCAGCCGGTCCTGGCGGGCCGCGATGTCGTCCTGGCCGGGGTAGTTGGTGCCGTCGGAGAACCACAGTTTGAGGTCACGGGAGCCGGTGGCGTCCATGATGTCGACGCACTCCAGCAGATGGCCCAGGGCCTTGCGCCGGACGGCCGGATCGGGATGGGTGACCGAGCCGAGCTTGTAGTCGTCGTCCTGGAAGACGTTGGAGTTGATCGCGCCGAGGCGCAGGCCCGACTCCTCGGCGTACTTGGCGAGTTCGCCGTAGTCCGCCACGCGGTCCCACGGGATGTGTAGGGCGACGCTCGGCGCGACGCCCGTGTGGCGGTGCACCCGGGCCGCGTCGTCCAGCTTCTCCCACGGGGTGCGCGGGACGCCGGGCTGCGCGAAGACCTTGAAGCGCGTGCCGGAGTTGCCGTACGCCCAGGACGGTGTCTCGATGGCCTGGGTCTTGAGTGCCGCCTTCGCGGCTTCCACAGTCGAACCGGCGGTCATGGCACAGCCTTTCGCGAGTGTCGGTTGCCCGCTGACGCATGCCTGTGAATCTGCAAGTCTGTGAATCGTTTCACGGCGCAAGCTAGGGGGCGGCGTCCGGTCCGTCAAGGGTGGGGAATCGACCTGTTGGTTTTCGAGAGATTTCCAAGTGCGCGCTGTTGACGGCGTGTTGGCGTAGCCCTAGCTTCCGTCGGAGTGCATTGAAACCTTTCATGAATCGATCAATGCCCTCCCGAAACCGGGGTGTTCATGAATCAGCCACCCGTCGTGGCCGTCAGGGGCCTGAGCAAGTCGTTCGGTGCGGTCCGCGCGCTGCGGGACGTCTCGCTGGAGCTGTACGCCGGTGAAGTGCACGCGCTCGCCGGTGAGAACGGAGCAGGCAAGTCCACCTTGATCAAGACCCTCGCCGGGGTGCACCGCCCGGACGCCGGCGAGGTCCTCCTGGGCGGAGCACCGGCCGACTTCCAGGGACCGGCCGACGCGCGCGACGCCGGCATCGCGGTGATCTACCAGGAGCCGACGCTCTTCCCCGATCTCTCCATCGCCGAGAACATCTTCATGGGCCGTCAGCCCCTTCGCTCCCTGCGCTGGATCGACCGGACCGCGGTGCACGAGGCGACCGCGGCGCTGATGCGGCGCCTCGGCGTCGCGCTGGACCCGGAGCGGCCGGCCCGCGGGCTGTCGATCGCGGACCAGCAGATCGTGGAGATCGCCAAGGCCCTGTCCTTCGACGCCCGCGTACTGATCATGGACGAGCCGACGGCCGCGCTCACCGGCAGTGAGACGGCGCGGTTGTTCGGCGTGGTCGAGGCGCTGCGGGCCGAGGGCGCCGCCGTGCTGTTCATCTCGCACCGCATCGAGGAGATCTTCCGCATCTGCCGGCGCGTCACCACCCTGCGCGACGGCCGGCTCATCGCCACCGACCCCATCGAGGAGCTCGACGAGGACGCGCTGGTACGCCGGATGGTCGGCCGCGACCTCGACGAGCTGTACCCCAAGCAGCCCACCGACCCCGGCGAAGTGGCGCTGTCCGTACGGCGGTTGACCCGGGAGGGCGTGTTCCGCGACGTCTCCTTCGACATCCGCCGCGGCGAGATCGTCGCGCTGGCCGGACTGGTCGGCGCGGGGCGCAGCGAGGTGGTCCAGGCGGTCTTCGGCGTGGACCGTGCGGACGCGGGCGAGGTGCAGGTGAACGGGCGGCGGCTGCGCGCCGGTTCACCGACGGAGGCGATGGCCGCGGGCGTCGCGCTGGTGCCGGAGGACCGGCGGCAGCGGGGCCTGGTGATGGAGATGTCCATCGAGCGGAACATCGGGCTGACGGGTCTGGGGCGCCTCGGCCGGGCCGGCCTGGTGCGCCGGACGCTGGAGCGGGGCCGGGCCGCGGACTGGGCGGCGAGGCTCCGGCTGAAGTACGGCCGCCTCACCGACACCGCAGAGGTGCTGTCCGGCGGCAACCAGCAGAAGGTCGTGCTCGCCAAATGGCTGGCCACCGAGCCGTCGGTGCTGATCGTGGACGAGCCGACGCGGGGCATCGACGTGGGCACCAAGGCCGAGGTGCACCGGCTGCTGTCGGCGCTCGCCGCCGACGGGCTCGCCGTGCTCATGGTGTCGTCCGACCTGCCCGAGGTGCTGGGCATGGCGGACCGGGTGCTGGTGATGCACGAGGGCTGCCTCGTCGCCGAGATCCCCCGCGACCGGGCGACCGAGGAGGCGGTGCTGACCGCGGCCACGGGCCGTACGACAGAGGGTCGTAGGACAGAGAGTCGTCCGACCGTAGGGGAACAAGAAGGGAGCGCCGCATGAGCGACGCGACCGCGCCCACCCGGCAGGCCGAGCCGGACACGCGCCCGGAACCCCCCGCCGCCGCGGACCCGGACCGCTCCGCCCGATCCCTCGTCGACGCCGTCTTCCGGGCCCGTGAGCTCGCCATCGGCGGCGCCCTCGCGTTGCTGATCCTGGCCACCTGGCTCGCCAACCACCGTTTCCTCGACGATCAGGGCGTCAAGGACCTGCTGCTCAACTCCTCGATTCTGGTGCTGCTCGCCGTCGGTCAGTCCGTCGTCGTGCTCACCCGCAACATCGACCTGTCCGTCGGCTCGGTGGTGGGGCTGACCGCGTTCGCCTGCGGGCAGTTCGTCAAGGGCTCGGGGCACGGCCCGCTGACGGTCTGTCTGCTCGGCATCGCCATCGGCGCCGCGTGCGGCCTGCTGAGCGGCCTCCTGGTCAGCTTCGGCCGGGTGCCGGCGCTCGTCGTGACGCTCGGGATGCTCTACATCATCCAGGGATTCGACTACTGGTGGGCGCACGGCGAGCAGATCAACGCCGCCGACATCCCCGACGACGTCCTCGGCCTGGGCAGCGGCAGCGTGCTCGGCATCCCGTACCTGCCGCTGATCTCCGCCGTGGTCCTGGCCGTCACCGCCACCTATCTGCGCGCCTACCGAAGCGGCCGCGAGCTGTACGCCATCGGCTCCAGCCCGCAGGCCGCACGCCTGGCCGGCATCCCCCTGCGCCGCAGGGTGTTCGGCGCCTATCTGTTCTCCGGTTCCGTCGCCGGATTCGCCGGGGCGCTGTGGCTGGCCCGCTTCGGCACGGTCGTCGCCGACGCCGCCAACGGCTGGGAGCTGACCGTGGTCAGCGCCGTCGTCGTCGGCGGCGTCGCGATCAGCGGCGGCACGGGCTCGGTCTGGGGCGCGGCGCTGGGCGCGCTGCTGCTCACGACCATCGGCAGCGCCCTCGTCGTACTGAGGGTCGACTCCTTCTGGCAGCAGGCGATCACCGGTCTGCTGCTGCTCGCGGCCATCGCCACCGACCGCGTCCTGCACCTACGCACCACCAACGCCCTGAGGAAGAGGAGCAGGCAGTGACCGCACCGCACCGGTATCTGCGCTGGGACACCGTCGTCGGCATCCTCCTGATCGCGGTCTTCCTGGGCGGCGCGGGCACCACCGACGGCTTCTCCGCCACGGCGAACCTGTCCTCGGCGCTCGACGACACCGCCGAGATCGCGCTCATCGCCCTGCCCATGACGCTGCTGGTGGTGGCCGGACAGGTCGACCTCTCCGTCGCGTCCATGCTGGGCCTGTCCAGCGCGCTCGCCGGGTCGCTGTGGGACGCCGGCTGGGCCTTCGAGCTGATCGTGCCGGTCTGCCTGCTCGTGGGCGTGGCGGGCGGTCTGCTCAACGGACTGCTGGTGACCCGCCTGGGCCTCTCCCCGCTCGCCGTCACCATCGGCACCCTCACCCTCTTCCGTGGACTGGCCTCCGTCGTCCTCGGCGACCGGGCCGTCGCGGACTTCCCCGAGTCCTACGCCAGGTGGACGTCCTCGACCGAGACCGTGCCCGGCACCTTCATCCCGTACCCGGTCGCGCTGTTCGCCGTCCTCGCCGTCCTGGCCGCGATCGTGCTGCACGGCACCCGCATCGGCCGGTCGCTCTACGCGATCGGGGCGCAGGAGGACGCGGCCTGGTTCGCCGGCATCCGCGTCAAGCGGCTGAAGCTCGCGCTGTTCGTGGTGTCGGGGCTGATGTCCGCGTTCGCGGGGATCGTCTACACCCTGCGCTACGGCAGTGCGCGCGCCGACAACGGAGTCGGCCTCGAACTCGTCGTCATCGCGTCCGTCCTGCTCGGCGGCGTCGACTTCGACGGCGGCAAGGGCACCCTCGGCGGCGCGGTCGCCGGTGTCCTCCTCATCGGGCTGCTGAACAACCTCCTGACGTTGAACGACGTTTCGAACGAGATCCAGGTGATCGTCACCGGTCTGCTGCTGGTGGCCTCGGTGCTCACCCCCCGGATCGCGGCCGTGCTCACCGAACGCCGGCACCGGCGTCTCGGCGCCGCCACCTGAACCCCCACGCACCGCCCACCCACCTCGAAAGGCGACCCACGTGATGTGTGCCAAGAGCCGCACCCTCGCCGCCACCGCCGCGGCCTGCGCCCTCGCGCTCGCCGTCGCGGGCTGCGGCGGCACCACCAAGAACTCGGCCGGCAGCGACGCAAAACAGCAGGCGGCCGGCGCCACCGCCCACCCCGACGCGCCCCTGAAGAAGGGCCTGAAGATCGCCTTCCTGCCCAAGCAGATCAACAACCCGTACGAGAAGATCGTCGACGACGCGGGCATCGCCGCCGCCAAGGGGTTCGCCGCCACCGCCAAGGAGGTCGGCCCGTCCGACGCCAAGGCCTCCTCCCAGGTCTCGTACATCAACACCCTGATCCAGCAGAGGCAGAACGCGATCCTCATCGCCGCCAACGACCCCAACGCCGTCTGCGGACCGCTGAAGCAGGCGATGCGGCAGGACATCAAGGTCGTGGCCTACGACTCGGACACCGCCAAGGACTGCCGGCAGCTCTTCATCAACCAGGCCAGCTCCGAGGAGATCGGCCGCAGCCAGGTGCGGCACCTTGCCCAACAACTCCATTACAAGGGCGAGATCGCGATCCTCTCCGCCACCGAGAACGCGACCAACCAGAACACCTGGATCGGGTTCATGAAGGACGAGCTGAAGAAGCCGAAGTACAAGGACATGAAGCTGGTCAAGGTCGCCTACGGCGACGACGACGACCAGAAGTCCTTCCAGGAGACCCAGGGCCTGCTCAAGGCGTACCCGAACCTGAAGGGCATCATCTCGCCCACCACGGTCGGCATCGCCGCGGCCGCACGCTACATCAGCTCCTCGTCGTACAAGGGCAAGGTCGTCCTGAACGGGCTCGGCACGCCCAACCAGATGCGCAAGTTCGTCAAGGACGGCACCGTCGAGCAGTTCGCGCTGTGGGACCCCAAGAACCTCGGCCGCCTCGGCGCCTACGCCGCCGCCGCGCTGGCCTCCGGCCGGATCACCGGAGCCGAGGGCGAGAAGTTCAAGGCCGGTGACCTCGGCGAGTACACCGTCGGCAAGGACGGCGAGGTCATCCTCGGCCCGCCCACGGTCTTCGACGCCAAGAACATCGACGAGTACGACTTCTGAGCGGGCAGCCGTGCAGTGCGTCTGCTTTCTGCTGAAGGTGCGTCAGGATCGGCTCGCCGAGTACCGCGAGCGGCATGCCGACGTGTGGCCCGAGATGCGGGCCGCCCTGTCGGCGGCCGGATGGCACAACTACTCGCTCTTCCTGCGCGACGACGGGCTGCTCGTCGGCTATGTGGAGACCGAGGACTTCGCCGCCGCACAAGCAGCCATGGCGGCGACCGGGGTCAACGCCCGCTGGCAGACCGAGATGGCGCCGTTCTTCGAGGCACCGGACGGCGGCAGGCCGGACGAGGCCCTCCAGCCCCTGAGTCACATCTTCCACCTCGACTGAGCCACCTCTCCCTCCCCGACCGAAAGGAGAACGGGAATGACCCCGCGCATACCCGCCACCGCGCGCAGGCCCAGGATCGGCCTCGTCGCCGGGGGACTCGGCGCGTACTGGCCGCAGTTCCCCGACCTGCTGCCCCAACTCCAGCGGTCGGCCCGCCGGGTCGCCGAGCGGATGACCGAGTTCGACGCCGAGGTCGTCGACGTCGGCTTCATCTCCGACGCCCAGGACGGCGCGGCGGCCGCGGAGAGGCTGCGCGCCGCCGACTGCGACCTGATCGTCGGCTTCCTCTCCACCTACATGACGGCCACCATGCTGGCACCCATCGCCCAACGCAGCGGCGCCCCCGTGCTGTTGATCAACCTGCAGCCCACCGAGGCCATGGACCACGCCACCTTCGACACCGGCCAGTGGCTCGCGTACTGCGGCGCCTGTCCGCTGCCGGAGATGGCCAACACCTTCGAGCGCCTCGGCGTCGCCTTCCGCTCCGTGTCCGGGCATCTGGAGGACGAGCGGGCCTGGCGGCGCATCGGCACCTGGATCAAGGCGGCAGGCGTGCGCGCGGTGCTGCGCAGCGGGCGCCACGGGCTGATGGGGCATCTGTATCCGGGGATGTACGACGTGTCCACCGACCTCACCATGGTCCCGGCCAACCTCGGCGGCCATGTCGAGGTGCTGGAGTTCGACGACCTGCGGGTGCGGACCGAGCAGGTGACCGACGCGGAGGTGACGGCCAAACTCGCCCAGACCCGCAAGGTCTTCGACCTGGACGAGTCCGTGGATCCCGTGGACCTCGGCTGGGCGGCGCGGGTCTCCGTGGGCCTCGACCGGCTGGTCGAGGACTTCGACCTGGACTCGCTGGCGTACTACCATCGCGGACTCGACGGCGAGACCCACGAACGGCTCGGGGCGGGCGTGATCCTCGGCGCCTCCCTGCTCACCGCGCGCGGCATCCCGGCTGCGGGGGAGTACGAACTGCGCACCTCGCTCGCCATGCTGATCGCCGACCGGCTCGGCGCCGGGGGCTCGTTCACGGAGCTGCAGGCACTGAACTTCCGTGACGGCGTGGTGGAGATGGGCCACGACGGCCCCGGGCACCTGGCCACCAGCGAGCGGCGCCCGCTGCTGCGCGGGCTCGGCGTCTACCACGGCAAACGCGGCTATGGCGTGTCCGTCGAGTTCGACGTCCGGCACGGCCCGGTGACCGCGGTGGGCCTCGGCCAGTCACGAGAGGGCCGCTACCGGCTGATCGCCTCCCGGGGGACGGTCGTCGACGGTCCGCTGCTGCGGATCGGCAACACGACCTCGCGGGTGGACTTCGGCCGCGACCCCGGGGAGTGGTGCGACGAGTGGAGCGCCGCCGGTGTCGGCCACCACTGGGCACTCGCCACGGGGGACGTCCTCCCTGAGCTGCGGGCGGTCGCGGAGCTCACGGGCGTCGGCCTGACCGAAGTGGCCGGAGCCCCGGCTCTACGATGAGGCTCCGGCGCACGAGGGCACGCCGTGCGGGGCGTTGAGGTGCGGGGCGGGAAAGGGAGCGGGGCGTGACGCGCATGGTCGGCATCAAGGATGTGGCGCGGCAGGCCGGGGTGTCCGTGGGCACCGTGTCCAACGTCATCAACCGCCCGGACTCGGTCGCCGCCGCCACCCGCGAGCGGGTGCGGGCGGTCATCGACCGGCTCGGCTATGTGCGCAGCGAGTCCGCCCGTCAGCTGCGGGCGGGCCGCAGCCGCATCATGGCGCTGCTGGTCCTCGACATGACCAATCCCTTCTTCGTCGACATCGCCTCGGGCGCCGAGCGCGCCGCACGCCAGGCGGGACTCGGCGTGATGCTGTGCAACAGCGCGCAAAGCCCCGCCGAGGAGGCGGACTACCTCGGCCTCTTCGCCGAGCAGCGGGTGCGCGGGGTGCTCGTCACACCGGCGGACACCACCGGCGGCACGCTGCGGTCGTTCGCCCGGCACGGCATCCCGTACGTCTTCGTGGACCGCACCGTCGCCAGCACGGACGCCTGCTCGGTGTCGGTCGACGACGTCAAGGGCGGCGCCCTGGCCGTACGGCATCTGCTGCAGGGCGGACACGAGGGCGTCGTGTACGTCAGCGGCCCCCTGCACCTCCCGCAGTGCCAGGACCGGCGCACCGGCGCGCTGGCAGCCCTGCACGAGGCCGGGCTGCCCCCGCAGTCCCTGCTGCACATCGAGGCGGACCGTCTGGATGTCGCCGCCGGCCGGGACGCCGGCGCCCGGCTGCTCGGCATGTCGCCACGGCCGACAGCGGTGTTCTGCGCGAACGATCTGCTGGCGCTCGGCGTGCTCCAGACCCTGTACGCGGCGGGCGTGTCGGTGCCGGACGACATCGCGCTGGTCGGCTACGACGACATAGAGTTCGCCGCCGCGGCCGTGGTGCCCCTGACGTCCGTCCGCCAACCCGCCCGGCGGATGGGGCGGGCCGCGGCCGAGCTCCTGATCGAGGAGACCGGCGAGCAGACCGCACAGCACGAACACCGGCGGATCGTGCTGCAACCGGAACTGGTGGTGCGCGCGTCGAGCCTGACCGGCTGAGCCCGGCCGATCCCGTGGCCGGTCGCCATGCGTAGCCTGAGGGCATGAAGACGCGTCAGCCGGAGACGGGCGGGTCCGCGCGCAGGCGGGCGATGGCCGAACACATCCTGCGGCAGGGATCGGCCTCCGTGACCGAACTGGTCGAGTCCTTCGACGTCAGCGTGATGACCGTGCACCGGGACCTCGACGAGCTCGAACGGCGCGGAATGGTACGCAAGTTCCGCGGCGGCGCCTCCGCCCAGGCCTCGAGCGTGTTCGAGAGCAACATCGCCTACCGGATGACGGTCAACCAGGAGGCGAAGGACGTCATCGCGCGCCAGGTCGTGCGGGACATCGAGCCCGGCAGCTCGGTGATGCTGGACGACTCCACCACCGCACTCGCGGTGGCCCGGCTGCTCGAAACGGTCACGCCTCTCACGGTCGTCACCAACTTCCTGGCGGCGATGACCCTGCTGTCGGGCACCCCCGGCATCCGCCTCATGGCGCTGGGCGGCGAATACCACCCCACTCACGACTCGTTCCTGGGCCTCGCCTGCATCGACGCCATCGCGGCCATGCGCACCGACATTGCGGTGGTGTCCACCTCGGCGGTGTCCGACGGACAGGCCTTCCACCAGGAGCAGGAGATCGTCCTCGTCAAGCGGGCCATGCTGGCCTGCGCAGGCCGCCGAGTGCTCGCCATCGACCACACCAAGCTGGGTCGAGTGGGACTGCACCGGGTCGCGGGCCTGGAGGAGTTCGAGGAGGTCGTGGTCGACGCGGGCGCCCCGGAGAAGGAACTCGACGCGCTCCGCGAACACCACGCGAACGTGCGCATCGCTCACTGACCCCAGGACGTACGGCTGATGAGCAGGCGTGCGGGGCCGAGCAGCCCGCTGACGCGCTGGCCGGGGAACACGAAGTGGGTGGGGCTGACCGCGTCCAGGTAGGGGGCGAGCGTGCCGAACACGTCGATCTCGATCTCGTTCACCCCCGGCCGCAGGGCGGCTTCCACATCGAAGCGGTACGGCGAGCAGACACGCACCCCGCACTCCCTGTCGTTGACCCGCACCCCGGCGGTGCCCCGCACCCTGCCGAGATCGAGCCACGCGGCGCCCGGCGGGCCCGCCGACTCGACGCGGACACGGTAGCGGACCCCGCCGCTGTATTCGCCCAGGCCAACGTCCTCCCAGTTGCCGACGCCGATCGGACCGGGACCGGCGTCGAACTCGACCGGCCCGGTGAGGATCGCACCACCGCTGTGGCCGGCCTCCGTGCGCACACGCAGCACCGCGCGCCGGACCCCTTGGCCGCCGGGCAGCGCCACGTCCAGCGGCCCGTTCCCCTCCGCAACCTGTTCCCCGTCGAGATGCAACACCGCGCGGCCACGCAGGGGCACCCGCATCCGGACCGCGCCGGGAGGCACCTCGAACCGCAGCCACTCCGTGCGCCCCGCCGTCCCCGGCAACGCCAGGACGGCGGGCAGCGCCGCCCCGTCCTGCACCCCCTCCAACCAGGCGGCCTCCGGCAACGGGTGCGGGCGACGCGGAAGTTGGAGAGCCGCGGGATCAAGGAACTGGGTGCGGCGGGTGCGTACGGCCAGCGGGGTGCCGTCGGCCCGGTGCGCCGACCAGCTCGGGCCAGAGGTCGCGCTGCCGTCGACCAGCAGGCCGGTGGCGGCGTCGGCGATGCGGACGGTGAGTTCGTTCTCCCCGGGCCGCAGGACATCCGTCAGGTCGTAGCGGCCCGTCCGCGGCTCGTCGTGCTGCTCGTACGGCTCGAACCCGCCCTGACGGCCCACCTCGACGCCGTTGACCAGCACCTGGCAGGCGGATGCGGCGGAGACCTGCAGCACCGGCCCGGCCGGCACGAACCGGGTGGAGAAGTCGGCCGGCCCCTGGTCGGCCACGACCCACTCGGGGCCGCGGGCCCGTACCGGATCCGGTGCCACCGAGAGGTGGGCCCGCAGCCGCACCGCTTCCTCCGGGACCAGGCGCAGTTCCAGCAGTGTCGCGCCCGGCGCGAGGGGATACTCACCGATCGCCAGATAGCCGTGGTCGTCCAGCGGCAACTCGCGCCCGTCGATTGCTACTTGCTTGGCTGCAGGCGCCCCGATGCGCAGCCAGCCCCGGTCGGGGACGGTCAGTTCGGTGCGGAAGGTGATCTCCTCGCCGGCCCGGACATCCCCGAAGTCCAGGAATTCCTGCGGCACATGCCCCTTGGGGCCGAGCATGAGCCGGTGCACCGGGTCCTTGTGGATGCCCCGAGAGGCGGAATACACCGCGGGCAGCCAGTCGCCGCGACCGGTACGCCACTCGCCGTGCGGGCCGAAGGTGGCGTGTACGGGCCGCCAGGTGTCGGCTTCCTCGACGCGGTGCTCCATGGCCCAGCGCTGCAACGGGAGCGCAGAGGCCGTACCGAAGTCGCCCCATTGGTCGTCCGCAGTCGGAATCAGCTCGAACGTCAAGTCCTCCAGCGTCACTTCACTGACGTGTTCCTTCGCGAGGGGCGCGGTGCGGTGGGCGGATCGGGCATGCCGGGCCGGGAAGACCAGCAGGGCCGCCGGGCCGGCGTCGAACGGGACGACGACCTCCGCGCCCTCGCCGTCGACCGTGGCGGGCAGGACACGGAGCTCGCCGGAGAACGGGTCGACGAGATACGGATCACCCGCCACCCCGCGCACCCGCACCCGCATGTCCCGCGCGTATCGCCCGGGGTCGAAGTCGATCTCCGCCTCGGCCCAGCCCAGGCCCACCCCGCGGGCGTCGGGCCGGGCGACCGTTACCCGGCTCGCGCGCGGGAACGCGGCCTGCACGAACACCAGGGTCGCCCCGTCCACCTCGCGGACCAGCGGCGGCACTTCGGCGGTCACCCGGCGTAGCGGGCCGAGCAGTGGTCCCAACTCCGCGGCGGCCCCCGCGTGGTGGGCCAGATCGCCCAGCGGCCCCGCCGGTGGCTGCTCGCCCACGGCGACCACGAGTCCGCCGGACCGCGCGAAGTCCACCAGACGGCGCTCGGTCGCCGCGTCCAGGACGGTGCAGGCGGGCAGGACCACGGCGGCGTACGACTCCTCGGCCACGGTCAGCCGCCCGTCGCGGACCTCCGCCCGCCGCACCGAGTCGTCGTCGATGACGTCCGCGTCGAGGCCCAGGCGGTCCAGCGCGCCCGGTACGGTGCGGAACCAGGTCATGTCGCCGACCAGTTCGCGGTACACCTCCTGGGCCCGCCGGGCCGCGGTGTCGAGACTGCCGTCGAGCCGCAGTCCCGCCTGCACGGTCGCGGTCGGCAGCAGCACGGTCACGTCGCAGGCGTGCCGGCCCAGGGACAGCGCGGCGCACAGCCGGGTGACCGCGTCGGCGAAGACCCGGTAGTGCCGCCAGTAGGGCTGGCGCCAGTCGGTGCCCGGCGGCGCCCACTCCCACCAGCCGCCCTTGGTCGAGTAGTAGACGGCATGCGGGTTGTAGAGCGTGGCGCCCGCGCGCAGCCAGGGCAGCAGCCAGTCGAAGGTCTCCTCCAGCGTGCCGCCCCAGCCACTGGAGTGGAACGCCTCGATCCAGGTGCGGGGACGGCCGTACAGATGGGCCAGCGAGGAGTGGATCCGGGCGTCGCCGTGATGGTCCGAGCCGGGGGCGCTGAACCAGCGGTGCGTACGGGCGTAGTCGGCGTACAGCCGGGCCCCGGCCGCGGGTTCGCCGGCGCGGGCCGGGTCCTGCTGGTCGCAGCCGCTCAACAGGCCGTGCCGGTCGTGCCATTGGGCCAGCGGGCGGAAGAACGCCTCCTCGGCGAGCTCGGCCCGGGTGCGCTGGTGATCGCGGCGGACCTGTCCGGCCCCTGGGCCGTCGCGCCACAGCAGGGCGCGCCGCGCCTGCGTCAACTCGTAGCCGCGACGCGTATGGAACTCCTCGGCGAAGGAGGCGGACCAGGTGGGCAGCGTGGGCAGTTCGTCCTGGAAGGAGCCTGCGATCACCCCGCCCAGCCGGTTGCCGAGGCGCCGCTCGAACTCCCCGTGCACCCGGTCGATGAGCGCGGCACAGCCGTCCCGGGAGAGATAGTCGAAGCCGCGCACCGACACGCCGCCGTCGGGCTCCAGCCACTGCCCGGCGAAGGACGGCTCCTCGTGCACCAGCCCGGCCTGGATCGCGGCCCCGGAGAAGCCGAGTTGGTCGTAGAACCACAGCCGGACGCCGAGCGCCTCCGCGTCGTCGCACACTCCCGCGAGCAGTTCCCACCAGGCCTCGGAGAAGAAGGGCGGATCGTCCGGGTCGGCGCCGAACATCGGGCCGGACGGGGCGAGATTGAGGACGACGAGATTGAACACCCCGCCCTCGGCGAACCGTTCCAGCTGTCGGCGCAGCCGGTCCCGGCGCAGCGGCTCGCCGCTCCACCACCACAGGGCCGTGGGGGAGTAGTCGCGCGGAGGGTTCCTCAGCACCTCGGCGAGACGGGGCGGGAGCCCCATGGTGCCGGTGCCCGCCTCGTCGAGCCGCTGTAAGCCGTGACGGTCCACAGGTTCAGCCCTTCAGTCCGCCCGCGAATCCCTTGATGACGTACTGCTGGAGCACCAGGAACGCCGCGATGACCGGGAGTGCCGCCAGGATCAGCCCGGCGAAGACCAGCCCGTGGTCGGAGACGTACTGGCCGACGAAGGAGAAGATCCGCACCGGCACCGTCTCCTTGCCGGAGCCGCCGACGTACAACAGTGGGGTGAAGAAGTCGTTCCACACGAAGACGGCGTTGAGGATCACCACCGTCCCCGTGATCGGCCGCAACAGAGGGAAGACCACCCGGACGAAGGCCTGCAGCTGGGTGCAGCCGTCGATCATCGCCGCATGGGCATAGTCGGACGGCAGCGCGCGGACGAAGCCGGTGTAGAGGAAGACGGTGAACGGCAGTTGGATGCCGGTGTAGAAGAGCACCAGGCCCTGGTAGGTGCCGAGCCAGCCCAGATCGTCGACCAGCTTGTACAACGGGATCATGCCCAGCTGGAACGGCAGCACGATGCCCAGCAGGAACAGAATGTACAGCCCGTAGCCGAGCCCCTGGGCGCGCCGGGCCAGCACATAGGCGCAGGTCGAGCCGAGGGCGATGAGCAGCATCAGGCTGAGGGCCGTGACGACCGCGCTGTTGAGCAGCGCGCTGCCGAGCGACGCCGAGGTCCAGGCGGCCGAGAAGTTGTGGGTGGTGGGTGAAGTGGGCGGCGACAGCGGGGAGTCGGCGATCTGGTCGGGCGTCTTCAGCGACAGGGTGACCAGGGCGTAGACCGGGAAGAGGAAGGCGACGCCGGCGCCGGCCATGACGATTTCGAGCAGCCAGCGCCCGAGCGGAGGCTTCTTCACGCGCTGACCTCCCGGGCACGCAGATAGCGGATCTGGACCAGCGAGATCGCGGCCACGAACAGGGCCAGCACCAGGGCGACGGTCGTCGAGTAGCCGAACTTGCCGTACACGAAGGCCTCTTTGTACAGCACCGTGGACAGGGTCTCGCTGGAGGTGCCGGGCCCGCCGTTGGTGGCGGCGATGACCTGGTCGAACAGCTTCAGCCCGCCGATGGTGGACAGCATCACGTTGACGGTGAGCGCCGGGGCCAGCAGCGGCCAGGTGATGTAGCGGAAGCGCTGGACGCGCCCCGCCCCGTCGATCGTGGCCGCCTCCTCCAGTTCCGCCGGTATCCCCTCCAGGCCGGCCAGGAAGACGACCATGGAGTAACCGGCGTACTGCCAGACGACCATGGCCGCCACCGACCACAGCGCCAGCGACGGATCGCCCAGCCAGTCCTGGCGCAGGCCGCCCAGACCGACCGCCCCGAGGAGCCCGTTGAGCCCCGCCTCGGGGTCCGGGTTGTACACGTACTTCCAGAGGAAGGCCACCATCACCGGGCTCACCACGGCCGGGGTGAAGAACACCACCCGAAGCACGGCCCGGGAACGGATCCTCGCGTGCACACCGAGAGCGAGCAGCAGGCCGATGCCGTTCTGCACGACGACGATGGCCACGGTCAGCAGCAGGGTATTGCCGAGCGAGTCCAGGGTCCGCTCGTCGTGCGCAAGGGTGCGGAAGTTGTCCAGGCCGGTGAAGCGGAAGCCACCGATCCCGGACCAGTCGGTGAAGGCGTACATCACCCCGGCCGCGGCCGGGACGAGCACCACCAGCCCGTACAGCACCAGCGCGGGCGCCGCGAGCAGCCAGGGCGGGGCACTGGGCCCCGACCACCGGCGCCGCGCACGCCTCACGACTTCTTCTGGTAGGCCTCGTCCATCATGCCCAGCGCGCCCTTGACGTCCTTCTTCTTGGCGAGCAGGTCCTGTACGGCGGCGAAGTGCGCCGGCTGCACCTCGGCGTTGGGCCACCGCTGGTCCATGAACGGAACCGCCCGGTTCGCGTCGATGACCGGCAGGAAGCTCTCCAGCAGCGGGTCGATCTTCGTACTCGCGTCCCGGTGCACGGGAACCGCCACCACTGCCTCGGACCATTTGTTGATGTTCTCCTGCCTGCCCAGCCACTCCACGAAGTCCTTGGCAGCCTGCGCGTTCTTGCTCCGGGCGCTCACGCCCAGCCCGACCACCACACCGGCCGGGAGCCACTGCTCGGTGGGGTTGTCGCCGCCAGGGAAGGGGAACATCCCCAGATCGTCCGGGGTCTTGGTGGCCTGACGGAAGCTGGAGAGCACGGCCGACACCTGCACCGCCATGGCCGCCTTGCCGGTGGCCACCATCGAGATCTGCTGCTCGAAGGTGGTGCCGTTGGGGTTGTCGTTGAAGTAGCCCTTGTCGAGCAGTTCCAGATACATCTTCATGGCGTCCGCCCAGCCCGAGTCGGCGAAGGTGGCCTGCCCGGAGGCCATCTTGTCGTCGAACGCGGGGTCCTTGGCGTAGACGGTGGAGGGGACGAGGGCGTAGGTGATCAGCTGGGTGACCCAGGGCGTCTGCGCCCCCAGCGCGATCGGTGCGATGCCCTTGGCCTTCAGCCTGGCGCACACCGCGAGCAACTCGGCCCAGGTCTTCGGCGGTTCGACGCCCGCCTTCCGGAAGGCCTTCTTGTTGTAGATGGCGCCGATCACCGTGCTGCCCGCGGAGTAGACGTAGGTCTTGCCCTCGTACCGGTAGGCGGAGTCCAGCGCCTTCGGTATCTGCTTCGTCCAGTCCTGGCTGCTGAGATCGGCGAGCAGTCCCGCCTTGGCGATCTGCACCATGGACATCGCACTGCCGTTGCCCGGGTACAGCACGTGCACATCAGGGGCGTTGCCGCCGCCCAGCTGGGTCCGCACCTGAGTCTGCACCTGATCGGTGGGGGCGTAGGTCTGGCTGAAGTCGACCTTGTGCTGCTTACGGTACGCGGCGATCAGGGCGGCGAGCGGAGCCTTCTCGTCCGCGACCCCCACCACACGAAGCCCGCCACCCGAGCCGGAGCCCGACCCGTTACCGCAAGCGGCCAGCGCGCTCGGGAGGGCGGCCGCCGCAGCGAGGCCGCCGCCGATGCGCAGAAGACCGCGGCGGCCGAAGGTTCTCGTATTCACGTCTTCTACCACCCAACGACGTTAAAAATAACGCGCATGTGTGACGTGGAGCGTATGAGCGGCAGTTGACGGCGTCAAGAGTGGTGCAGCGCTCGCCTGCGGTGCGGGTCGGCCTGGTGGGATCGTCCGGAAGCGGGGGGTTTTCGGAAGCGTGACAAGGCGTGAACTTACCATCCAGGATGTGAAATTCGCTCGCACCACAGGCGCACGCGTCGACTCGCGGTCACCGAGCCTGGTAGGCGGTGGCCAGCACGGAGACGGTGACCTGATCGGGCAGGAGGTCGTCATGGTTCAGCTCCGCACGGCTCACGTGACGTGCGCTCGGCGTCATCGCCACCATGTCCAGGGCATCCGACTCGACCAGGGCCATGGGGTACTCCACCCGTTCGGTGACGACGGCATCGAAGAAGGGGGCCAGCGCCCGGTGGAGGCGCTGCTCCTTGGCCGGGTCGATCGTGATCATCGCGGGCACCCGGCCACGCAGCTCGGCCAGGTGCCGCCCGGTAGGGCGCACCACGATCAACCGGCCAGTCGGTCGGAGCACTCGATGGAACTCGGCCGGGTTGCGCGGGGCGAACACGTCCAGCACGACATCGGCCACTGCGCCGGCCACCGGAAAGGGGCGGAAGACATCCCAGGAGGCCGCGGCGGCTCGCTGATGAGCGCGAGCCGCCGAGCGCAGCGCGCGCACCGATGTGTCCAGCCCCAGACCACGGGCGCCGGGCAACCGGCCGAGTACGCCGGCCAGGTAGTAGCCCGTGCCGCACCCGACGTCCAGAACCGTGGCCCGCTCGGGCACGGACTCACCTGCCAGGCCGGACACGGCTGTGCGGATGGGCGCGTACGCGCCCGTGGAAAGGAACCGGTCCCGGGCCTGGGCCATGGCCGTGTCGTCGCCGCTGGTCGCACGGGTGCCCGTCAGCAGGCTGACGTAGCCGTGGCGGGCGATGTCGAAGGTGTGACCCACCGGGCAGCGCAGAGCGCCGTGGTCCGGGTGCAGGCGGCGTGTGCGGCACGTCGGGCAGCACAGCAGATCGAGGGACAGTTCGAGGGCAGGGGGAAGCGACACGGGCGGCACGAGGCACTCCAGGCAAGGGTGAGGGGAAGAGACGAGCCTGCGTGCGCACGCGCGGAGTCACTGCCTCGGGAAGGAACGAGCAGTGCCGGGAACGTGGTTCACGCAGCAGGCACACTGAGGAGGGCGACGCCGTGCGGCGTCGCCCTCAACGTCTTCCGGTCACAGGAAGCAGCAGTGCGGGGTGCTCATGAATGCCACGTCATGAGTCTACGAGCATCGGCGACCGTCAGTCGCCCGATACCTTCCGGAGCTTGCGCACCAGCTTGATCGCGACCCAGACGACGAGGCATCCCAGGAAGAGCAGGAACAGGATCGCCTGCCACAGGGGCATCTTCCTCCTTCCGGTGTACGAGCTGCCGTGGCGGTGGCGGCCGAAGGAGAAGCCACCGCCTCTCGACCTCCTGTGGCCGCGCGCCTGGATGCCGCTGCTGACTCGTGCCGACGTCAGCGCGACGTACGACACGGAGTGCGAGGCGGATTCACCCGCCGATGCCGCCTGGGCCGTGGCCGGCGCCACCCCGAACAGGGCGGCGATCAGGAGGAGGACGGTTGCCAAGCGCATGAGAGATCCCCGTGACGGTGGGTTGGAACTGCTTCTGCAGAAGGGCTGTTCAGGTTGTTCAGGAGGTCCTGAGGTGGATCATTCTGTGGTCGGACAAACCACCGTCGGCGACGCTGCAGGCGTAATTGAGACCCTGTGGCCCGAAGATGTAGTCGATCTTGTTGCCGCCGTCGGTGGGGTCGCCCGTGTGCGGTGAGGCCGGATCCTGCTGACCGCACTCCTGGTGGCCGTCGTAGAGGCTGTTGAGGTAGGCGACGTCCGCAGTAGTGGTGTTGAGGTCGCCGCCGTAGTAGGTGGTGTAGCCGTTGGGGGTGAAGTAGTCGACCTGGTCACGCATTTCTGCGGCTTGCTTTGGACGGTAGGGGTTCTTGGGATCGGTGTCGTCGCCCGCGGGATTGCCGTTGGAGTCGATGTAAGGACCGCTGCTGAAATGGGCGTTGCAGTAGGCGGATCCCACGCTCGGAACGACTGCGCACAGCATCGGTCGCTGCTCCTTGCCGTCGGGCGAGGGCAGGACGGTGCCCTGGTACCAGGTGTTGCTGTCGGGGACGGCGAGCGCGATGCCGAAGGCCCCCCGGTCGGCGTGGTCGCTGCCGTCCGAGCAGTTCTTCTGTGCCCGGATGGCCGAGCCGTCGGCAGCGGTGGCCACGGTGTAGTACGTCGGCATGAACCGGACGTCCAGCGGGCCCGCCCAGTCTTCGAGGGCCAGCTCCAGGGGTTTGGCGGACTTCTCGCAGATCTCCTGGAAGAAGATGGCGTCCGGCCGTCTGCTGCCCATGGCGTTGTGCAGGGCGGACGAAACCTCGCTCGCGACAGTGGCGGGCGGGGCGTACACGAGCCGGCAGTCAGGGGCGTCGTTGTTGTTGGAGCAGATGTTCCACGAGACGACGTCCTGCGATCTGGGCGCTTGAGTGGAAGTCGCGGGCATGTCCGAGGAGTAGGCGCCTTCGGGGCCGACTCTCTCCAGGGTGAAGCGCTCCCACGATCCGAGCGTCGAGGGGGCGGAGGTGGAAGTGCGTGCCCGCAGCAGTCCGTAGTCGGGATAGGAACCCAGTTCCGCGGCCACGTAGTTGCCGTTGTCGGCCAGCAGAGCGAACGTGCCATCGGCCAGGGGCTGCAGCTTGAAACGTTCCCAGGCGCCGGTGTTGTCACCCCGGGTGCGCAGCAGGGATCCGCTGGCCGCGTCCTCCGCTGTGACGTACTTGCCTGTGGCCTCCGAGCGGAAGCTGACCGTGGTCCCGTACCCCACGCCGGGAATGTGGTCGGTGTGCAGGGTGAACTTCTCCCACCCCTGCGGGGTGGTGGCATTGGGATTGGCTCTGAGCTTCATGTCGCCGGTTGCGCCCGCGTCCACGGTCACGTAGTAACCATGGACCTTCAGGGCCCACCTCTGCCCTGCCGACGACGGGGGCACCGCCGTGTCGGCCATCGCCGGCGGTGCGGCCAGCGCCACAACGGCGGTGACCGCGGCCAGAATCGCCGTCACCACAAGTCTTAACCGTCTCGTCATCGCTCGCTCCTCATCACCAATCCACCATGCTCATGGGGGACTTGAGCGCCAGATTAAGAGGCGCTGAGAGAGGTTGTCGATCACGGTAGCGTCTGTTTGTGTGCCGGGAGTCACTGCTGCGGGACGGCGAGCGCGCGGCCGGTCCCACCCGGCTGTCGACGCTGTTCGGCTCGGGGCACGCCGTCCTGCTCGATCTGGCCGGAATGGTCCCGGCCGGCTTCCGGCTCCCGCCACGAGTCGACCTCGTCCGTGCCACCAGCGCCGACGACGTGGGTGCTGCTGCCGTGCTCATCCGCCCCGACGGCTACGTCTGTTGGGCTGCGGACAGCTACGCCGCCGACGCCGGTGACGACACCCTGGGTGCCGCACTTGTCGCACTCACCGGCGGCTTGGCGTGGGCGCCTTGAGCAGGCGGGACCGATTGGTGTTCAGGGGCGCAACGTGTTGCACAGCAACGCCGCGGGGCCCGGCGTGCTGCCCAGGCGGGTGGTGAAGGCGATACCCGCGGCGTACTCGTCGGCGGCGCACTGGCCTTTGTAGTGGCCCTGAGCGAAGTCACCGCCGGTGCCGCCGGTTCCGTCGGAGGGCCGGTTGTCGGACCGGTCGAACCATACGGTGCGCCCGGTGAGGCCCAGCGAGGCGCGGGCGGGCGCGCACAGGGCCGCCGACACACGCGTGCCACGGCGGCTGTAGCCGATGAGGAACTGCCCTGCGGGACACTGGAGTTTGGTGTAGCCACCGGCCCAGTCGCCGCCCGGCGGAACGTCGCGTTCGTCGGTGACGACCGTCTGGGCGTCGCCGGGGGCGCGCAGGTCGCCGCCCGTCGTGTCGGTGCACAGGCCACGGCCGCCCGTGTGACTGAGGCCGATCAGCCGCAGTCCGTCGGGACAGGCGGCCTTGGAGGCCCCCGGATCCCAGTCGCCGCCCGCCCGTACCCGCAGGGACTGCACGTAGTCGCCGTGGTCGGTGGTGAGCATGCGCCAGACCGGCACCGGCGCGACGTACCCGGTGCGGCTCTCAGACGTCATGAGGTGATCCCAGGCGGTGGCGCGCCAGTCGCCCTGGTCGAGGATGCCGTGGCGTCGCCCGGCGGTGTCGTAGCGCAGCAGGGCCCAGTCGTCGTGGCCTTCCCAGCCGACCAGGGGCCAGTACGCGAAGTCCGCGTCATGCTCGGCGAAGTAGTCGGTGATGTTGCCGAACCAGGTGCGGGCGGCGGCCCCCGTTTCGTTGGCCCCGACGCCGAACTCGCTGATCCACACGGGCGCTGTGTAGTGCTGCCCTTCCGAGGTGACGAAGAAGGCCTGGTCGGTGAGGACTTGGTACAGCTGGTCGCGGGACAGGTCCTGGTACCGGGGGTCGTGGGTCTCGCCGACTCCGGTGGCGCCGCTGTGCCGGGGACCGGTGTAGCCGTAGAAGTGTGCGGAGTAGACCAGCTTGTGCACGTCCACGAGGGCGTGCGACAGCGTGCGTACGGGGCTGAGGGTGGGGCGGTCGTGCGGCAGTCCGTCGACGGGCAGGCCGGTCCAGTTGATGCCTTCGATGACGATGAGGAGATCGGGGTTGGCCTCGGTGAGGATGCGGTCCGCGGCGAGCTGGGACGCGGCGAACCAGTCGTGGCCGTCGCCCAGACCCCAGTTGGGGTCGTCGAGCACGTCGCGGCGTACCTCGTTGTAGAGATCCGCGCCTACGACACGGGAGTTGACGGCGTAACGACGGGCCATGAAGACCCAGTCGTCGGCCCACTGCTGTGTGGACTGACTGCTGTTCCAGCGCTCGTTGCCGTCGATGCCGCAGCACCAACGGGACGTGCTGGTGTGGTCGTTGAGGATGACGGCGAAGCCGTCCCGGGTTAGGGCGGCCACGACGGCGTCGTAGATCCGCAGGGGAGTCCTGCCCCGCAGCTCGGGGTTGGCCGCGACGGCCGCGTCCGGCACGGGAGTTGCCTCGTGGATCATCTCGTTGGAGAACGGCAGCCGGATGCTGTTGACGCCCAATGCATGGAAGTCGGCGAGCAGTTCGGACAGCGGGGCACGGTCGAGGCCGAGGGGGATACCGTACGAGTCCTGCCCGGCGTGGTGGTTGGTGGGATCGGCGGCACTGCCGCTTCCGGTCCATGACCCTTGCGCGCCGTCCCAGTTGGCCGACTTCAGGCGGAACCTGTGCCCCTGGGCATCGACTATGTAGCGGCCTCGGGTGGATAACGGCGGCTGCCAACTGTCGGCCGTCGGGGGAGTGGTGGTCTGGGCGGGTGCCGCCTCGGGACCACCGCGTTGCGGGGCGGCGACTGCGGCAGGGGTAGTGGTCAGCAGCGTGAGCACCGTGGCTGTTGCTGTCAGGTGCTGGACAAATCCAACAAATCTAATGGGCGGCATCAGGTCCTCTGCGGGCGCGCGGTGGGGGGTGGGTAGCTCGTACGCGAAGAATGGGACGAGCAGTCGCCGCCACCCTATGAAGGAACACCTGCCAGGTCGACGTCAGTTGGCGCGATCATGTTCTCCCCTCCTTGCAGTCCTTCCCTCCCCGCGCGCGAGCCGGAGCGGCCTCTTGTACTCACCGAGGACTTCCGATGCCTCACTCGGCTGGTTGGGATATTCCGATATCACCTTTTTTCAGGGCATGACATGCATCACACCGACCACCCTTCGAGTCTTGGTTACTCGGGCGTAGGGTCATCAACACCATTGAAAGAAAGGCCCCATGATCCGATGTCCGTTGATCATGGGATTGAAGGAAGGAAAGGATCATGGCAATCAAGATTGCACGTCGAGCCGGCGTCGCGGCTGCCTCCGTGGCAGTCGCCGCCGGCGCACTCCTCGCGGGGGGAGGCTCGGCATCGGCGGCGACCCCGCCGACCGGTTCCGGTGTTGCCGTATCCACCGAGTCGGCCCGTTTCGTCGCCCATGACGGGGGCGGCCACGGGCACCGCGACTGTGACCGGTACGGGGACCGCTACGGGTACTGGTACGACCGTGACGGGCACGAGCACCGTGACTGGGGCTGGGGATGGGGTCACGACCGTGACGGGTACTGGTACGGCGACCATGACCGGCACGAGCACCGTGACTGGAACTGGGGTCACGGCCGTGACGGGTTCCGCCACGGTGACCGCGACTGGCGCGGTGACCGCGACCGGTACGGCGATGGCGACCGGCACGGGGACGGCGACCGGCACGGGGACGGCGACCGCCACGGAAGCGGCGACACGCGCGCGCACGGTGGGAACGGCGAGCGTACGGAGCGGTTCTGACACGGCGGTTGATGCGGATACGTGAGCGGTGGTGTCTTCGGTGGACACGGAACGTCCACCGAAGACACCACCACCCCGAAATCCCCTGCTGCGGGCCTGAGGTCCGTTGCAGGTGCCGTCGGTCCTTGAGCGGCGCCGACGGCTGCCAGGGTACAGCGAGACGATTCCGTGCCCTGAGCGGGGCGGCATGCCGGTCGGTGTCGGGGGGACAGACCGGGTACGGCCATGCCGCCCCGCATGCCCGTGTGTGGACGCGTTCTGGATGCGTTCTGGGGGCGCGAATGCTTTGGCGGTGCGTTGCGTCGGTGGGTGGGTGGAGGGCGCGCGTTCAGTGCTTGTGGGGTTCCTTGAAGTTCCTGGAGGCGGCAGACGGCTGCCCGGACTCTGCTCGTCGATTGATCTTCGTGGGGCGGAGCGCCCGGGGGAGGAGAAACCACAGCCCTGTGAAGATGAGCAGGGTGACGCACGTGATGCCGAGGGCTGCGGGGAGTCCGAGTACGAAGTCGGTGACGAGCAGGACGGAACCGTTCAGGGCGAGGGCGAGGCAGGCCATGCCGGTCTTCGCGAGGTGCGCTGCGATGGGGACGAAGCTCGGGGTCGCGCCGCTGCTGCCCATGCGGCGGTGCAGCGCGATGGGGGTGGCGATGATGGCGGTTGTGATGACAGTGAGCAGCAGCGTTGCTATGTAGACGCCGACTTCGAAGCCGTTGAGCTGGGTGAAGCGCCCGGTGAAGGCCAGGCCGAGGAGGAAGGCGAAGAGAATCTGTAGGCCCGTCTGGACCGCGTGGAGTTCTTCGCGGAGCTCCGCGACGGTGAGCTCGCGCACCCCGCGGGCGCTTTGGCGGCGCTGTGCCTTCAGGTGACGTGGGAGCGACATGAGCATCCTTTGCGGAATGCCAGGGGCGGGCGCGGGGTGAGCGATGCGCCGTCCGGACCGTGGAGGTGGTGGGCGGCGGCTTTTGTGCGGGTGCGTCGCGCTCTGTGTCTTCCAGCGTATGGCGGGTGGTCGGGTACGGCACTTGGTGATCGCGTGCAGTGCTCCTACGGCGCCTGAGGGTGGTAAGCCTGCCGAGGTCGCGTTTCTCCGCTCTCGAGGCCGTGTCCGCTCTGTCGCGGGGATGAGTATCCCGAAAGCCCGGCTGAATCCCACGCGTTGGATGGCGCCCGGTCCGCGCGTCGCTGCGGTGCGCGCGGACCGGGGCCGTTCGGGGCCCCCTGGTGGCGGGGCAGTGGGTGCCGGTCAGCTCTGGTGCTCGGCCAGCGCAGCGGCGTGCGCGTCGAGGCGTGCGGCGGCGAGGACCGCCGCCGTCGTGTCGGCGCGGGACGCCGCGACGACGAGGGCACGGCCCGCGAGAGCGTGCGCCCGTCGGTGCAGGTTCGCCGGACGGCCGTTGGTCAGGGCCTCCGTCCGCCTGCCCTGGCCCCGGCGGCGCCTACGTCGCCCAGCACCTCGATGTCGCCCGCACCGTCGCCGCCGCCGTCCGCGACCGCACGGGCATCTACCACTCCTGGGAACTCGTCTACCAGTCGCGCAGCGGGGCCCCGCACATTCCGTGGCTGGAGCCGGACATCTGCGATCACCTGGAGGAACTGCACCGCGCCGGGGTGCCGGCCGTGGTGATGGCTCCGATCGGCTTCGTGTCCGACCACATGGAGGTCATGTACGACCTGGACGTCGAGGCCACGAGCAAGGCCGCGGACCTGGGGCTGCCCGTAGCGCGCTCGGCAACGGTGGGAGCCGACCCACGCTTTGCCGCAGCGATCCGTGAACTGCTCCTGGAACGCGCCGCTTTGGAACGCGGCGAGACCCAGCCTGCCCTCCGTACGACGGGAACCCTCGGCGCGAGCCACCACGTCTGCCCCGCCGGATGCTGCCGGGCCCGCACCCCGCGTCGTGCCGTTGCGGGGATCGACTGACATCGACTCACACAGCAACTGACGCAACTGACTTGTATCAAGGAGACCTTGCCGTGCTCGGACAACCAGCATCCCCCTCCCAGCCGACGAGTGAATCGCCTACCGAGCACTACACGCTGTGGGCCGTTTTCAGGGCCCGTACCGAACTGCCGCGGGAGCGGGCCCACTTGAACACCCAGGCAGCGTCAGTGCTGAGTAACCTCCCGGTCGGGGTGAACTTGCGCGGTCTCTACGACGTCTCCGGCCTGCGCAGCGATGCCGACGTCATGATCTGGTGGCACGGTGGTGACGTCACGGCCCTCCAGCACGCCTACAACCAGTTCCGCAGAACCGGACTTGGCGGTTACCTGGAGCCGGTCTGGTCCGGCATGGCCCTGCACAGGCCGGCCGAGTTCAACCGCGCGCACGTGCCTGCGTTCGTCGCCGGCGAGCGGCCCCGCCAATACCTCAGCGTCTACCCGTTCAACCGCTCCTACGACTGGTATCTGCTGCCGGAACCGGACCGCGCGCGCATGCTGGCCGAGCACGGCCGGCTGGCACGCGGCTTCCCGGACGTGCGCGCCAACACGGTGGCGGCGTTCTCGCTCGGGGACTACGAATGGATTCTCGGCTTCGAGGCCGACGACCCCGGCCGCCTGGTCGACATGATGCGCCATCTGCGCGCCTCTGAAGCCCGCATGCACGTACGCGCCGAGACCCCCTTCTACACCGGCCGCCGCCGCACCGTGCGGGAAATCGTCGACGGCCTTCCGTAGCCGTCAGTCAACAGCCACACGGGCCACACCGGACTGACCAGGAAGTCGGGCCGGCACGGCCCCGGACGAATGCGACAACGATGAAGTCATACGGTGGCCGAACGGCAACCCCCAAACCCCTTGTCCACGGCGGAAACCGGTCGGCGAGGGCAGACGATCCTCGCCTGGACGACCGCTCCCCGGACCTCTGGGACACGCAGCTCAGCAGCGCGGCCAGGCGGCTCCTCACCGAGGGGGTACGGTGCTTCGCGGCCCACGGCTTCCAAGCCACCTCGACGCGGGACATCGCCGCACGGGCCGGTCTCAGCCCGTCCGCCCTCTACGTCCACTTCGCGACCAAGGAACAACTGCTCTATGCCATGACACGCATGGGGCACAGCAGGATCCTGGACGAAGTGAGGAACGTGCCGGTCACCGACGCCGCGAGCCATCTGCGCGCGCTGGTCTCGCACCTCGTCGCCTGGCACGCCCGCCACCACATGCTGGGACGGGTCGGCACCGGCGACCTGATGGCGCTGGAGCCGACGCACTACGAGGACATCCTGCGTCTGAGGCGTGAAATCCTCGGCATGGTCCGTCACGCCATCGGCCGCGGTGTGAGCGCCGGTGCCTTCTACCCCGTGGACGCCCATGGCGTGGCACGCGCCGTGGTGTCCATGGGGATCGACGTCGCTCGCTGGTACCCGATGGAAGGCACGGCCTCACCCGAGACGCTCGGCGAGAACTACGCCGAACTCGCCCTGCGAATGGTGGGCATGGCGGGGGACGGATGAGCTCGTCGGCGCAGGGGAGGCCCGATCGTCACAACGGCCGTAAGCCGTAGGGAGAAGGGAGCGGACAGCAAAGATGCGCCCTTTTCAAGTCCGCGGCTCTGCAACTTGGTTGAGGCCTATGGCGGGCTCGCGTAAGAGTGGGGCACCTGGACGGTCGCGCGAACGCGAGAGGGCCGGGTCCTGGCACGGACCCGGCCCTCAGCGTTTCGACAAGCCTTCTGGTCAGCCGCGCAGGGCCTGGACCGCGGCCTGCAGCCGCTTGCCGAAGTCACTGTCCGCTTGGCGGAAGTTGTCGATCGCGCGCTCGGCGATGTCGTCACGGGAGACCTTGGCGATGAAGCCCGCCAGGTTGTCGATGAGACGTTCCTTCTCGTCCTCGGACATCAGCCGGTAGAGGTCGCCGGCCTGGACGAAGTC
>NZ_JBEYYC010000045.1:0-41708 GCF_040645355.1 Streptomyces sp. NPDC046805
GCGCTGTGCCGGGTCCACCCCCCAGGCCCGCGGGCGCCCGTCCGGGCGGCCCCCCGCACCCCACCCGCCGCGTGCCGCCCGGCCCGGCACCGTGGCCCGGCGGACCGTCTCGTGCACGTCGCCGACGTCATCCGCGAGCAGCGCGGCCGCGGGGCGCCCGACGATCTCCGAGGGGGCGTAGCCGAGCAGCCGTCGGGCACCTTCGCTCCACCCGGTGACGATTCCCTGCTCGCTGATGGTCGCCGTGGCCGTGCCCGTTGAGGTCGGCTCACCGGGAGGGGTGGGAGGTCGCTCCATCGCCGCTCATCTCGCCCTTGCTCGTTCGTCTTTCCGCGGTCCCGACGAGGCCTTTACGGCCAGAGCTCTACTGACAAGCATGATCCTGGGCGGCACGGAGCACCAATCCGGCGGGGCTCGTGACGCGCCTGTGACAGTCGGCGTACAGCGTCATGACGCTGGCGGGCCAGACTTTTCGATAACGGACAAACCGGAGTTATCGGTCACGTTCTGCCGGAGGACATCCCATGAGCTTCACCCCCCCCACGCCGGCCGCCGCAGCCGCCGCACCTGCGCTGGCCCCGCGCGAGCGGGAGGCCCTCCGGCACATCGCGGCAGGCCGCACCTATCTGCAGACGGCACGCCACATGGGACTGTCCCGGCATACGGTCGACGCCTATCTGCGCCGTATCCGCGCGAAACTCAACATCACCAGCACCGCGGAACTCACCCGGCTCGCCATCTCGCTGGGGCTGTGACGCCGGGGCGCCCTCATATTTCTGGGGCGAATTCCCGGTCGAAATTCCTGGGTCGAATTCCTGGGGTCGAAGACGTCCAGACCGGCGGGGGCCGGCCTGGACGTCATGAGGACATGATCAGGCGAGGTCGAACCGGTCCAGGTTCATCACCTTGTCCCAGGCGGCCACGAAGTCGTGCACGAACTTCTCCTTCGCGTCGTCGCTCCCGTAGACCTCCGCGACCGCGCGCAGCTCGGAGTTCGAGCCGAACACGAGGTCGACACGGCTGCCGACCCACCGGGGCTTGCCCGTGGCGGCGTCCCGGCCCTCGAAGGTGTGCGCGTCCTCGGAGGTCGGCGCCCACGTCGTGCCCATGTCGAGCAGGTTGACGAAGAACTCGTTGTTCAGCACCCCGGGAGTCTCCGTGAAGACGCCCAGCTGCGACCCCTGGTAGTTCGCGCCCAGGACACGCAGGCCACCGACCAGGACCGTCATCTCGGGGGCGCTCAGGGTCAGCAGGTTCGACCGGTCGAGCAGCATGTACTCGGCCGGCAGCCGGGTGCCCTTGCCGACATAGTTGCGGAAGCCGTCGGCGTGCGGTTCGAGCGGCTCGAACGACTCGACGTCGGTGTCCTCCTGCGTCGCGTCCACACGACCGGGCGTGAACGGGACCTCGATCTCGAAGCCGCCGTCCTTCGCCGCCCGCTCGATGGCCGCGGCGCCGCCGAGCACGATCAGGTCGGCGAGCGAGACGCGCTTGTTGCCGGTCTGGGCGGCGTTGAAGTCCTGCTGGATGCCTTCCAGAGTGCGCAGCACCGACGCCAGCTCGTCGGGCTCGTTGACCTTCCACTCACGCTGCGGGGCGAGACTGATGCGCGCACCGTTCGCGCCGCCGCGCTTGTCGCTGCCGCGGAAGGTGGAGGCCGACGCCCACGCGGTGTACACGAGCCGGGACACCGACAGGCCCGAGGCGAGGATCCGCTCCTTGAGGGTGGCGGCGTCCGCGGCGTCGATGAGCTCGAAGTTCCTCGGCGGGAGGGGGTCCTGCCACGGCAGCGGCTCGGACGGGACCTCCGGGCCGAGGTAGCGCACGATCGGGCCCATGTCGCGGTGGGTCAGCTTGAACCACGCTCGGGCGAACGCGTCCGCGAACTCGTCGGGGTGCTCCAGGAAGTGCCGCGAGATCGGCTCGTAGACCGGGTCGAACCGGAGCGAGAGGTCGGTCGTCAGCATCACCGGGGCGTGCCGCTTCGACGGGTCGTGCGGGTCAGGAACGGTGCCCGCCCCGGCGCCGTCCTTGGGCCGCCACTGGTAGGCGCCCGCGGGGCTCTTGAACAGCTCCCACTCGTAGCCGAAGAGGGTCTTGAAGAAGCCCATGTCCCAGGTCACCGGGGTGGAGTTCCAGATGCCCTCGAGGCCGCTGGTGATGGCGTCGTCGCCGTCGCCGGTGCCGTAGGAGTTCTTCCAGCCGAGTCCCTGCTCGTCGAGCGGGGCGGCCTCGGGCGCCGGGCCGACGTAGCTCTCGGGGGCCGCGCCGTGGGTCTTGCCGAAGGTGTGGCCGCCCGCGATCAGGGCGACGGTCTCCTCGTCGTTCATCGCCATCCGGTGGAACGTCTCACGGATGTCCCGGGCCGCGGCGAGCGGGTCCGGGTTGCCGTTCGGCCCCTCGGGGTTGACGTAGATCAGACCCATCTGGACGGCGGCGAGGGGCTCCTCCAGGTGCCGGTCACCGGTGTAGCGCTCGTCGCCGAGCCAGGTGCTCTCCGGGCCCCAGTACACGTCGGCGTCGGTCTCCCAGGCGTCCACCCGGCCGCCGCCGTAGCCGAAGGTCCTGAAGCCCATCGTCTCCAGGGCGACATTGCCGGCGAGGATCATGAGGTCGGCCCAGGACAGGGCCTTGCCGTACTTCTTCTTGACCGGCCACAGCACGCGGCGGGCCTTGTCGAGGTTGGCGTTGTCCGGCCAGCTGTTCAGCGGGGCGAAGCGCTGCTGGCCCGTGTCGCCACCGCCGCGGCCGTCGCCGATCCGGTACGTGCCCGAGCTGTGCCAGGCCATCCGGATGATCAGTGGACCGTAATGGCCGAAGTCGGCCGGCCACCAGTCCTTCGAGGTCGTCAGCACCTCCGCGATGTCCCGCTTCACCCCCGGGAAGTCGAGGGTGTTGAACGCCTCGGCGTAGTCGAAGTCCGCGCCGAACGGGTTGGCCACCGGGGGGTTCTGGGCGAGGATCTTCAGGTTGAGCCGATGCGGCCACCACTGCTGGTTCTGGTCGCCCTGTGTCGGATAGGGGGTGCTCCCGTGCAGGACGGGGCAGCCGCCTCCTTCCGCCGTCTTCTCGTTCACGGCGCTTGCCTCTTGGTTCTCAGACATGGGAATCCTTCCGAACGGGGCAGATCACGGTGCTGAGGTGGTGCGAGGGGTGGAGCAGTCGGGGCAGACGCCCCAGTAGGTGACCTCGGCTTCGTCGATCGCGAAGCCGTGGTCCTCGGACGCGGTCAGGCAGGGTGCCTCACCGACCGCGCAGTCGACGTCGAGCACGACACCGCAGGATCGGCACACGACGTGGTGATGGTTGTCGCCCACCCGTCCCTCGAACCGGGCCGGGCTGCCGGCCGGTTCGATACGACGGATGAGCCCGGCCGCGGTGAGTGCGTGGAGAGCCTCGTACACGGCCTGGAGGGAGATGTGGCCGACGCGAGCGCGCACACCCGAGGCGATCGCCTCGACACCGAGGTGATCACCTTCCCGTACGGTTTCGAGCAGCGCTACACGAGCGGCCGTGACCCGCAGGCCGGCACCGCGCAGCTCCTCGGCGGTGGTCGGAGTCTGGGCTGCCGTCATGAGGCCGAACCTACTCCCCTCTACACGAGAACGATATAAGAAAGCGAATCATTCAAGTCTGGCCCTCGCAAGGCGATCATGCGGCTGTCGCGAGGCGAGCGCAAGGAGATCGTCGCGTGTCCGGGGAGCACCCGTCGACCGACGCGCGGGAACCGCCGTCCGGTGTCCCCGGGCCTGCCGGAGCGGGCCGCCAACCGGGTGATCTGCGGCGGGAGGCCGACCGAGAGGGAGCCAAGGTAGACCGGGCCGTCAGGCACGGCTGTCGCGCAGCGTGATCGATTCGGAGTGGCAGCCCGAGGGGGGTCGGCCGAAACTGAAGTCCGCGGTTCGTGATCAGGGAAGAGTGCACGGTCTCGTGGCATCCGAAGACCCGATCGGACCGCTTTTCGGAGCACGAGGACATCGCGCCGGCCCTCTGCGGCCAGTGGTTTTCGAAACGTTCTCCAGGAGGTCGAACGGTGGAGCACCCGTCCGAGGTCCACATATCCCGGCCGGACGTCATGTCCGGGCCGGACGACACCGTCATCGACAGGTGCGCCGACGCCGACGTCGACTCCGGCTCCGGCTCCGGCCCGACGGGAACCGACACCGAGGGACAACTCGCCGCCGTACTGGCCGAGGTCACCGAAGTCGAGAAGGTCCCCGTCGACGGCCACTTCTTCGACGACCTCGGTGCCAACTCCCTGGTCATGGCGCAGTTCTGCGCACGGCTCAGGAAACGGCCGGACCTGCCGTCCGCGTCCATGAAGGACATCTACCGTCACCCGACGATCCGAAGCCTGGCCGCCGCGCTCGTCGCTGCGCAGCCCGCTCCCGCCGCCGCACCCCTCGCGACGTCTTCGCCCCCGCGGACGACGGAGCCGGCACCGGTGACGCCGACGAGCAGGCTGAACTACGTGCTCTGCGGGACCTTCCAGGTGCTGCTGTTCCTGGCGTACTCGTTCGCCACGGGGTTCTGCACCGCCCGGGGCTACGAATGGATCGCCGACGGATCGGGCGTGGTCGACGTCTATCTGCGGTCGATTGTCTTCGGGGGCGGCGGCTTCGTCGTTCTGTGCACGTTCCCGGTCGTCGCCAAATGGCTGCTCATAGGCCGCTGGAAGCCGTGCGAGTTCCCCGTCTGGAGCCTGGCCTATCTGCGCTTCTGGCTCGTCAAGGTACTGCTCCACGCCAATCCGATGGTCCTGTTCATCGGCAACCCGCTGTACGTGCTCTACCTGCGGGCCCTCGGCGCGCGGATCGGCAAGGGAGTCACGATCCTCTCCCACACCGTCCCGGTCTGCACCGACCTGCTCACGATCGGACCCGGAGCGGTGGTCCGCAAGGACGCGTTCTTCCTCTGCTACCGCGCGCACGCGGGGCGCATCCAGACCGGCCGGATCACGTTCGGCCGCGACGCGTTCGTCGGTGAGAAGACCGTCCTTGACATCGACACCTGGATGGGCGACGGCGCACAACTCGGCCACTCCTCGGCCCTGTACCGCGGCCAGACCGTCCCGGACGGCGAGCGCTGGCACGGGTGCCCGGCGGAGCCCACGCAGACCGACTACGTGCGGGTCCCACCCACGCGGTGCGGCACCGCACGCCGGGCCTGGTTCGCACTGGGCGCCCTGCTCCAGCTGTTCTTCCTCTACATCCCGCTGGCCGTCGGCGGACTGTACATCGTGTTCACCGCGGTACCGGCGATCGGTGACCGGCTGGGCCCCGACACCGACGGACTCACGTCGGGGGCGATCGTCGCCGACGCGCTGCCCCTGTCCCTCGTGCTCTTCTTCGGCTTCGTCGTCGGCGGCCTGATCGTGCTGTACACCGTTCCGCGGCTGATGAACCTGGCCGTCAAGCCGGACAAGGTCTATCCGCTCTACGGCTTCCAGTACGCGCTGCACCGGGCGACGGCCCGCATGACGAACATCAAGTTCTTCGCCTGGCTCTTCGGCGACAGCTCCTACATCGTCTACTACCTGCGCGGTCTCGGATACGACCTGTCCCGCGTCGAGCAGACCGGGTCCAACTTCGGCACCGAGGTGCAGCACGAGAACCCGTACCTGGTCACGGTCGGCAGCGGAACGATGGTCGCCGACGGGCTCTCCCTCCTCAACGCGGACTATTCCAGTACGTCGTTCAGGGTGTCCCGGGTGTCGATCGGCCCGCACAACTTCCTCGGCAACAACATCGCTTACCCCGTGGGCGGCAGGACCGGTGACAACTGCCTGCTCGCGACGAAGGTGATGGTGCCGCTCGACGGCGAGGTACGCGAAGGCGTCGGCCTCCTCGGCTCACCCTGCTTCGAGATTCCGCGGTCGGTGGAGCGCGACACACGCTTCGACGAGCTGCGGAGCGGAGAGACACTGCGCCGCCGGCTCGCCGCGAAGAACCGCTACAACCTCCGCTCGATGGCCGTCCTGCTGTTCGCGCGGTGGCTGCACACCTTCGTGCTCACGGTGCTCGCGCTCGCCTCCGTCGACCTGTACGGCGTGCTCGGACACGTGGTGATCGCCGGATACCTGGCCATCACGCTCGCGTTCACCGCCCTCTACCACGTCCTCGTGGAGCGCTCCGTCATGATGTTCCGTGCGCTGCGGCCCCAGTTGTACTCCATCTACGACCGCCGGTTCTGGCTGCACGAGCGCCTGTGGAAGGTTCCGGACGAGTACCTGAACATCTTCAACGGAACCCCCTTCAAGAACGTCATCTGGCGGCTGCTGGGCGTCCGCATCGGCAAGCGGGTGTTCGACGACGGCTGCTATCTGACCGAGCGGACCCTCACCACCATCGGCGACGAGTGCACCCTCAACGCCGGCAGCAAGATCCAGTGCCACTCGCAGGAGGACGGCACCTTCAAGTCCGACGCCAGCACGCTCGGTACCGGCTGCACGCTCGGCGTCGGAGCCCATGTGCACTACGGAGTGACGATGGGGGACCGCGCCGTCCTGGCGACCGATTCCTTCCTCATGAAGGGCGAGGAAGTCCCCCCGCACGCACGGTGGGGCGGTAACCCCGCCGCGGACCTGCCCGATCCCTCCGACCAGCCCTTCGGCATCGGTGCGGGCATGGCAACGGCAACAGCGACCTCCGCACCCGACGGCGCCGCGGCGACGCTGGGTTGAGGAAGGCCATTCGATGGGAGCACCTGTGGAAACGGACCGGGAGTTCTGGGGCCGCATGCTGACCGCCGGCGGTTTCACCGCGGTGCCACGGTGGGTTCGGGAGCCGGTGGCGAAGGCGGCCGGACTGCCCAGAGTGGCCGAGTACGAGGCGGCGGTGCCGGACGACGTGGCCGAGGCGGCGCGCCATCTGGCGTGGGAGCTGGGCGCCCCGCTGAGCGCGGTGCTGCTGGCGGCGCACGCCAAGGTGCTGGCCGCGCTGTCCGGTGAGCGCGAGGTGGTGACGGGCTACGTCGCCGGGGCACGGAGCGGCCCCCTGCCGTGCCGGCTCGCCGTCGTACCGGGCCCCTGGCGCGCGCTGGTGTCCGAAGCCCAGCGCGTCGAGACGGAGTTGCTGGCGCACCGGGAGGGCCCGGTCGACGAGCTGCGCCGGGAGCTCGGGGCGGCGGGACCGTCGTACGAGATCGTGTTCGACCCGGCGGGGGCCGAGAGCGGGCTGGAGGACGACGCCGCGCTCGGCGTGGGCTGGGCCGACGAGGGCGGGCGGCTGGTGATGCGGCTGCACTACCGCCGGCAGGTGCTGGACGCCGAGTACGCGGCGTGCGTCGGCGGCTATCACCTGGCCGCGCTGCGGCTCATGACCGACGACGCGGACGCCGACCACACACGGCAGACCCTGCTGTCGGACGACGAGGTGCGCGAGCAGCTCGAAGGACTGGCAGGGCCCCGCCGGGTGCTGCCGGAAGGGCGGCCGCACGAGCTGTTCGAGCAGCGCGTACGGCAGCACCCGGACGCGGTCGCGGCGGTGCACGGCGAGCAGGCGTGGACGTACCGCGAACTCAACGCGCGCGCCAACCGGTTGGCACGCGCCCTGCTGGAGCGCGGGCTGGGCCGCGAGGACGTGGTCGCGGTCGTCACCGAACGGGGTCTCGACTGGCTGGCCGCGACGCTCGCGGTGTTCAAGGCAGGCGGTGTCTACCTGCCGATCGAGCCGCACTTCCCGGCGGGCCGCATCACAGCAACGTTGTCGCGGGCCGGTTGCCGGCTGGTGCTGACCGAGTCCGGCAGCACCGGCACCCTCGACGAGGCGCTGGCCACCCTGCCCGACGTCGAGAAGCTGCCGATCGAGACGGCGTACGCCGAGCGGCACGGCGACAGCGACGTCGGGGTGAAGGTCGCCGCCGACCAGCTGGCCTACATCTACTTCACCTCCGGTTCCACCGGCGAGCCCAAGGGCGCGATGTGCGAGCACGCGGGCATGCTCAACCATCTCTACGCCAAGATCGACGACTTGGGCATCACCGAGGGCCGCGTGGTGGCGCAGACGGCCCCGCAGTGCTTCGACATCTCGCTGTGGCAGCTGGTGTCCGGGCTGCTGGTCGGCGGGCGCACGCTGCTGATCGGGCAGGACGTGATCGTGGACGTGGAGCGTTTCGTCGACACGCTCGTCCGCGGCCGCGCCGGCGTCGTCCAGGTCGTGCCCTCCTATCTCGAGGTCGTGGTCTCGTACCTGGAGAAGCATCCCCGTGTGCTGCCGGACCTGCGGTGCGTGTCGGTGACCGGCGAGGCGCTCAAACGCGAGCTGGTCCAGCGCTGGTTCGCGATCCAGCCCGGCATCAAGCTGGTCAATGCTTACGGCCTGACCGAGACGTCGGACGACACCAACCACGAGGTCATGGACGCGGTGCCCGAGCGCGTGCTCCTCGGCCGCGCGGTCAACAACGTGCGCGTCTACGTCGTCGACGAGCACCTGTCCCTGGTGCCGCTGGGCGCGCCCGGGCTGATCGCGTTCTCCGGGGTCTGCGTCGGGCGCGGGTACGTCAACGATCCCGAGCGCACCCGTGAGGCGTACCGCGAAGACCCCTACCGGCCCGGAGAGCGGCTCTACCTGGGAGGCGACTGGGGGCGCTGGAACCCCGGCGGCAAGCTGGAGTTCCTCGGCCGCCGCGACAACCAGGTCAAGATCCGCGGATTCCGGATCGAGATCGGCGAGATCGAGAACACCCTGCTGCGGCAGGAGGGGGTTCAAGAGGCCGCGGTCGTCATCGCCGAACGCGCAGGCGACAGCAAGCATTTGATCGCCTTCTACACAGGCCGGCGCCAGGACGCGCCCCGGCTGCGCGAGGCGCTGGGCGCCGTCCTGCCCGCCTACATGGTCCCCTCGGCCTTCCACTGGCAGGAGAGCCTGCCGCTGACCGCCAACGGCAAGACCGACACCAAGGCCCTGACCGCGCTGGCCGAGCAGCCGGACCAACTCGCCGAGGCCACGGGGCTCACGGCGGCCGACGCGGCCGGTGCACACGACCGCTCCCCGCTCAGCCCGACCGAGCGGAAGATGGCGGCCGCCTGGGCCGAACTGCTGGGCGTGCCCGAGCACCAGATCGGACGCCAGGACCACTTCTTCGACTCCGGCGGGACCTCCCTGACGGCGGTGAAACTCACCATCGCTCTGGACCGCGCCGTGTCCCTCAAGGACATCACCCGGCACCCGGTCCTCGCCGACCTGGCCGCGCTCCTGGACGGCAGCGCGCCGCAGCGCTCCGAGCTGCTCCAGCCCCTGTCGGACGCGGGCGCCGGGGCGGAGTGCGCCCTGGTGTGCTTCCCCTACGCGGGCGGCAACGCCGTCAACTACCAGCCGATGGCCGGTGCGTTGGCGGGCAGCGGGACCGCGGTCTTCGCCGTGGACCTGCCCGGACACGATCTCGCCGCACGGCAGGAGCCGTTCGCGCCGATCGAGGCGGTGGTGGAGCAGGTCGTCGCCGAGATCGTCGCGCGGCGCCTGACCAGGGTCATGCTGTGGGGCCACTCCTCCGGCGCCGCGTTGGCCGTCGCGACGGCCGGAAAGCTGCGGGAGGCCGGTGTGAACGTCCCGCGGGTGTTCCTCGCCGCCCAACTGCTCGGCACTGCCGCCGACCGGGACACCGCCCTCACCGAGCTGACCCGCCCGAGCGACGCCGAGATCGCCGCCCGGCTGACCGCGGACAGCGGCTACACCGAACTCGCGGAACTGAACGCGCAGCACGCCGAGCACATCGGCGCCGCCTACCGGCACGACTGCGTCTGCGCACACCGCTACTTCCGCGACGCCCTGCTCACCCCGCCGACGGTGAAGCTGTCCGCGCCGGTCACGGTGGTCGCCGCCGCCGACGACCCTCACACACCCGGCTATGCCGATCGCCACCGCGACTGGCAGCTGCTGGCCGAGCAGGTGGACCTGCACGAACTCGCCGACGGTGGCCACTACTTCCTGCGCACCCGTCCGGCCGAGGCCGCACGCGCCGTGCTCGGGGTCCTGGGGGCCACCGAACCCCTGGCGTCCTCCTGAGCGTGCCGAAGCTCCCGAACCCTCCGAAGCCTTCGGCCGAGCAACCGAAAGGAAACCGAGATGTCGTCCTCACCCCTGGTGCCACCGCTCGACGTGGAGCTGCGACCCGACCGTCCCCCGGTCCTGCGCGTCGACTCCCCCGGTGACGCGGCGAGTTGGGCGGAGAAGTACCGCGAGGCCCTGCGCGCCCAGGTCACCGAGCACGGTGCGCTGCTCGTGCGCGGCCTGGAACTGCGGAACGTGCAACAGGCCGGTGCCGTCTTCGCGGCGCTGTCCGACGGCCTGATGACGGAGAGGGAGGCGTTCGCCCCCCGCGAGTCGTACGGCCCCGGGCTGTACTCGTCCGCCACCTGGCCGGCCAACCAGCCCATGTGCATGCACCACGAACTGAGCTACACGCTGGAGGTTCCCGGCCTGATGCTCTTCGCCTGCCTGACCGCGCCCGGTCAGGGCGGCGCCACCGCGGTGGCCGACGCGGAACAGGTGCTGCAGGCGCTGCCCGCAGAGCTCGGCGAACGGTTCGAGCGCGAGGGATGGCTGCTGACCCGCAGCTACAACGACGAGATCGGGGCGTCCCTGACGGAGTCGTTCGGCACCGACGACCGCGCCGCCATCGAGCGCTACTGCCGCGACAACGCCATCGACTTCACCTGGCAGCCCGACGGCTCCCTGCGCACACGGCAGCGCCGCGCCGCCGTGGTACGGCACCCGGTGACCGGCCGGCGCTGCTGGTTCAACCAGATCGCGTTCCTCAACGAGTGGACGCTCGCCCCCGAGGTGCGCGAATACCTGGTCGACGAGTACGGCCAGGACGGACTCCCCTTCAACACCCGCTTCGGCGACGGCTCCGAGATCGGCGAGGACGTCGTCCAGCTGCTCAACACCACCTACGAGGAGCACACCCGGCGCGAGCCCTGGCAGGCCGGCGACCTGATGCTCGTCGACAACATCCGTACCGCACACAGCAGAGAGGCCTACGCCGGAGAGCGCGAGGTGCTGGTCGCCATGGCCGAGCCGCGCACCCTGGCCGACTCCTGCCCGCCCCCGGAGGCAAGTCACCGATGAGCGACCTCTTGTCACCCGCCACCGAGCGGGCCACGTCACACGCCGCACCGGCGCCCACCTTCGCGGTGATCTCCGGCGCGCAGGTGCAGGACGCCCTCAGCGGGCACGAGGAACAGATCGTCAGGCTGGTCGAGGCCACCTACCGGCTGCACGGTGCCGGAGACTCGGTCAACCCCGCGTCGTACTTCCTGCGCTTCCCCGACCGTCCGACGGCACGCATCATCGCGCTACCGGCCTCCATCGGCGGGTCGGACCACGTGGACGGCCTGAAGTGGATCTCCAGCTTCCCGGCCAACGTGACCTCCGGCCTGCCGCGGGCCTCCGCCGTGCTCATCCTCAACGACCACGACACGGGCTATCCCTTCGCCTGCCTGGAAAGCTCCATCATCAGCGCGACCAGGACCGCGGCCTCCGCCGCGCTGGCGGCCGACTGGCTCAGCCGCGACCGGACGCGCCCCGCCCGCATCGGCTTCTTCGGCACGGGTCTGATCGCCCGCTACATCCACACGTTCCTGGCCGGCACCGGCTGGACGTTCGACGCGATCGGCGTGTACGACGTGTCCGCCGACAGCACCGCCGGGTTCTCCGGCTACCTGAAGCAGTCCGGCGCCCGGGGACGGATCACCGTCCACGACAGCGCCGAGGAACTGATCCGCTCCAGCGACCTGGTGGTCTTCGCCACCGTCGCCGGCGAACCCCATGTCACCGACCCGGCGTGGTTCGGACACAACCCGCTGGTCCTGCACGTGTCCCTGCGCGACCTCGCCCCGCGGATCCTGCTCGGCTCGGCCAACATCGTCGACGACGTCGAGCACTGCCTGAAGGCCGACACCTCCCCCCATCTGGCCGAACAGCTCACCGGCGACCGCGACTTCCTGGACGGCACCCTCGACGACGTCATGACCGGCCGGCTCACCCTGCCGACCGACCGGCCGCTGATCTTCTCGCCGTTCGGACTCGGCGTCCTCGACCTCGCCGTCGGTAAGTACGTCTACGACGAAGTAGCCCGGGCGGGGCAGCTCCGCCTCATCGACGACTTCTTCCACGACCTGCGCCGGTACGGCTGAAGCGCATCCCCTCAGCCTGGCATCAGGAGGCCCACCGTGCCCGTCATATCCACTCCTCATGGCTTCAACGAAAGCCGGCTCTACGTCGATCTCCAGCCGGTACTCGGACGGCGTCTGTACCTGAAGTGCGAGGGATTCAACTTCGCCGGCTCCATCAAGCTGAAGGCCGCGACCGAGATGGTGGAGACCGCCGAGCGCGACGGAACCCTGAGGCCGGACTCGATCCTGGTCGAGTCCTCGTCCGGGAACCTGGGCGTGGCGCTCAGCATGATCGCCGCGAGCAAGGGATACCGCTTCCTGTGCGTGACGGACGCGCGCTGCAACCTGTCGACCAGGCTGCTGATGGAGGCGCTGGGCAGCGAGGTGCACATCATCGCCGACCTGGACGCCAACGGCGGCTTCCTCGGCAAGCGGATCGACTACGTCCGCTCGCTGTGCGCGTCCGACGAGCGCTATGTGTGGCTCAGCCAGTACACCAACGCGGGCAACTGGCGGGCGCACTACCGCACGACGGCTCCGGAGATCGCCGAGCAGTTCCCGCAGCTCGACGTGGTGTTCATCGGGGCGGGCACCACCGGCACCCTGATGGGCTGCGCGCGCTACTTCCGCGAGTGGCACCGACCGGTGCGGATCGTCGCCGTGGACAGCGTGGGCTCGGTGGCCTTCGGCGGCCCGCCCGGACGCCGCATGATTCCCGGCCTGGGCATGAGCATGCGCCCGCCGCTGCTGGACGAGTCCTACGTGGACGAGGTGATCCGGGTCGAGGAGGCGGACACCATCCGCACCTGCCACCGGCTGGCCCGCCGCGGGTTCCTGTTCGGCGGCTCCACCGGAACGGTGGTCAGCGGCGCGATGGACTGGCTGGCCCGGCACGACGCGCAGAACGTCACCGCGGTCGCCGTCGCTCCCGACCTCGGCGAGCGCTACCTCGACACCATCTACCAGATCAACTGGCTGCAGGACCTGTACGGCGATGCCATCCTCGACACCGTACAGGTGCCCGCCACGTCCCACGGCGACAAGCCCGTGCCGCGGGCGTCGGGCCGCGAGCCGCGCGCGTAGCGCCGCGACGGCGGACCTACGGCGGCGTCGTCCGGAGTGTGCGCAGCACCGCCCAGACGACGGAGATGAACGGGACGGCCACGATGGCGCCGATGACGCCCGCGACGATGCTGCCCGCGATGACGGACAGGGCGACGACGAGTGGATGGAGGCGCACCGCCCAGCTCATGACCAGCGGGTGCAGCACATGGCCCTCGATCTGGCCGATGACGACGATGAGCACCAGCACGGCCAGAGCCGTGAGTGGCCCGCGCCCGGCGAGGGCCACCACGGTGGCCACCCCGAGCGCCACCGGCGAGCCCACCAGCGGCACGAACGCGGCGAAGAACTCCAGCAGCGCCAGCGGCAGCGCGAGCGGCACCCGCAGCGCGAGCAGGGCGGCGCCGACGAGGACGGCGTTGGTGGCGGCCACGATGATGATGCCGCGGGTGTACCCGGCGAACGTCTGCCAGGCCGCGCGCCCCGCACGGTCCCAGGCCGGCCGGGCACGCCTCGGCAGCAGCTCGTCCCGTACCCAGGCCCACAGGCGCTCGCCGGAGTGGATGAAGAAGACGGAGGAGAAGAGCGCGAGCGCCGCTCCGGCGACCAGCTCGACGACCCTGCCGAGACCGCTGAGGGCGCTGCTGAGCAGATTCGCCCGGTGTGTGTTGAGGTAGTCCGTCACCTGGCGCTGCAGATCCGCCAGTTTGGCCGGGCTGAGCCGGAACGGCGGGCGCTGGAGCCACAGTTCGATCCGGTGGATGCCGCCCCGGAACTGGCCCGACAGCGCCGTCGCCTCGTCCGCCACCGTGTCGCCCACGAGAGCGAGCAGGCCGAACAGCAGCAGCACACTGCCGACGAGCGCCACCGCGACGCTCAGGGACCTCGGTAGCACCCGGTCCAGGACGTCGGCGACGGGGTGCAGGACCGACGTGATGACGAGTGCGAGGAACAGCGCCACGGCGATGAGATGGAAGCGGCCGAGGACGGTGAAGGCGCCGTAGACGACGATGCCGACGAGAATGAGGCGCCAGGAGTAGGCCGCGGCGACGCGCAGCCACGGCACCGTATGCTCGGCCGCCGAGGTCATCCGGCCGGCGTACGCCTCGCGACCGGCGCGGCCGCCCGACGGGAGCCGCGCGGACCGCCCCGGCCGGTCGCCCGGCGCCGACGAGCCGCCCGCCCGGCGCCCTCGGCCGCGCCCGCCCTCCGCATCGCCCCCATGGGACACCACGTCGCTCACCTCCTCTCTGCTGCTGACACTCGGTCACGTGCACGCTTTGGGCAACTCGGGAGGGGAACGGGGTGCCCCGGATACGCTGATGGCGTGGATGTCGTGCAGCCGGCGGTCAGCAGGCGCCGGGAGCTCGGTGACGCCAGCGCACGGTCACTGCTGATGACGATGCTCGGCGAGTACGTCCTGCCCCGGGGCGAGCCGGTGTGGACCTCGGTCCTCGTGGACGCGCTGGCGGTCTTCGGCGTCGAGGAGAAGTCGGCCCGTCAGGCGCTCGCCCGGACGGCGGCGGAGGGCTGGCTGGCGCCCGAGCGGCTGGGCCGCCGGGTGCGCTGGGCGCTGACCCCGCCGGGGCGGCGGCTGCTCACCGAGGGCGCGGAGCGCATCTACGACGTCGGCGGCGAGTGCGCCTGGGACGGCACCTGGCTGGTGGTCCTGGTCTCGGTGCCGGAGGCCAGGCGCGATCTCAGGCACCGGGTGCGCACACGGCTCAGCTGGGCCGGCTTCGGCTCCCCGGAGCCCGGCGTGTGGATAACTCCCCACGCCGCTCGCGAGGCGGAGGCGCTCGGCGTCCTGAAGGAACTCGGCCTCGCCGACGACGCGTTGTCCTTCACCGCCACCCACGGCGCGCTGGGCAGTGAGGCGGCCATGGTGACCCGCGCCTGGGACCTCAGCGAGCTGGCGGAACGCTACGCGGCGTTCATCGACGCGTTCACGAGGCCGCACCCGGCCGACGGCGACGCCGTCCTGCACGCCCAGACCATGCTGGTGCACGAATGGCGCCGCTTCCCCTTTCTCGACCCGAGGCTCCCCGCGAAGCTGCTGCCGGCCGACTGGAGCGGCGCCTCGGCGGCCGCACTCTTCCACGACCGACACGCGGAGTGGAGTCCTGCGGCGCTACGGCGCTGGGCGGAGCTGACCGCGCGGCACGAGCCGGAGTGAGACCACGGCCTGGCACCGGCGGGGCGCGCTGTGCGGCTCAGACCAGGTGCACGTACGCGTAGTCGAACGGTTTGCCGTTGATGCCGGCTGTCGGCGGCGCCACCCAGGAGGCGATCCTGCCGCGCTCGTGGACGGGCCGCATCAGCGACCGTACGAAGGCGAGGTCCTCCGCGGTGGGCAGCCAGCGGGACCGGTTCAGCTCCCAGGTGTGCTCGTCGACGACCGTGCCGTCGGGCGCGACGTGGTGACCGGCGGCGAGGCCGACGTCCCGGTTGAAGCCGGGGTGCGGCAGCCGGAGGCGGACGTCGATGCCGTGGTCCGCGAGGATCCGGTTCCACCGGGTCACGCCGGTCTCGCAGTCGGCGATGTACTGGTCGCGCAGGTCGAGGTTGAGGGCGAGCAGCGCGGGGACCTCGTCCTGCGACCAGGTGCCGTCGTCGTGCGGGCGGTCCAGGAAGGCGCTGTCCTCGGTGAGCCGGTGGTCGTCCCGGCGGCGCTCTTCGCGCCAGCGGCCCTTCAGCCCGGCGGTGTAGTAGTTCGCGGCGTTGGTGGAGGTCTCGCTGCCGAACAGGTCCAGGGAGACCGTGTAGTGGAAGTTGATGTACTTCTGGATGACGTCCAGCGGGATGCCGCCGCACGCGGCGATGTCCAGGGTGTCGTGCTCGCGCACCAGCTCGGCGCTGCGGGCGACCACCCGGTCGACGCCGGTGGTGCCGACCATCATGTGGTGGGCCTCCTCCTTGAGCATGAAGGAGCAGGTCCGCGAGAGCGGATCGAAGGCGCTCTCCTTGAGCGAGCCGAGCTGGTACTTGCCGTCCCGATCGGTGAAGTACGTGAACATGAAGAAGGCCAGCCAGTCGGCGGTCTCCTCGTTGAACGCGCCGAGGATGCGCGGCGCGTCGGGGCTGCCGGAGTTGCGGTGCAGCAGCGCCTCGGCCTCCTCGCGTCCTTCCCGGCCGAAGTAGGCGTGCAGCAGGTAGACCATCGCCCACAGGTGGCGGCCCTCCTCCACGTTGACCTGGAAGAGGTTGCGCAGGTCGTACAGGCTGGGGGCGGTCAGGCCCAGCAGGCGCTGCTGTTCGACGGAGGCCGGCTCGGTGTCGCCCTGGATCACGATCAGCCGCTGCAGCTCGGCGCGGTACTCGCCGGGCACCTGCTGCCAGACCGGCTCGCCCTGGTGCTCGCCGAAGGCGATACGGCGGTCGGGGTCGCGTTCCGCGAGGAAGATGCCCCACCGGTAGTCGGGCGGCCGGACGTGGTCGAAGTGCGCCCAGCCGTCCCGGCCGACGGACACCGCGGTCCGCAGATAGACGCCGCGGTTCTCCAGCGCCGGGCCCATCTCGGACCACCAGGTGAGGAACGCGGGCTGCCAGCTCTCCAGGGCGCGCTGCAGACGGCGGTCGTCGGCGAGGGCGACGTTGTTGGGGATCTTCGCGTCGTAGTCGATCTTCGTGGGCACGGGTCACGCTCGCTTCCGGTCGTAGACCGCCTTCCGACCGGTGCCGTAGCGGCGCAGCGCGCCCTCGGGGCCGGAGGAGTTGGGGCGGGTGAAGATCCAGTTCTGCCAGGCGCTGAGCCGGCCGAAGATCTTGCTCTCCATCGTCTCGGGGCCGACGAAGCGGTGGTTGGCCTCCATGCCGGTCAGGGCGTCGGGGTTGAGGGCGGCCCGGCTCTCCAGCACCAGGCGAACCTCGTCCTCCCAGTCGATGTCGTCCGGCGCGTCGGTGACCAGGCCCGCCTCACGAGCCCGTACGGCGCTCAGCTCCTGCCCCGTCTCCCGGCGCAGCCAGTCGAGGTGGTCGTCGTCCCCGTAGAAGCGGGACTTCAGGCGGGACAGCCCGTTGCCCATGGGGAAGGTGCCGAAGTTGGCCTCGGACAGGGTCAGGGTGGCCCGGTCGGTGCTGTCGGGGTCGTCGGGCGGCGGGCCGTCCAGCATGTACTGCAGGTCGCAGGCCAGGGCGAGTTCCAGCAGCAGCCCGGCGAAGCAACTGCCCGGCTCCACCAGCGCGACCAGGCTGCGGCTGGTGACGTCGAGCCGCTTCAGGGTGCGCTTGTAGTAGTGCACGATCTCGCGCGCCAGCCAGTCGCCGTCGGCGGCACCGAGCACGGCCTGCTCGTGGGCCAGCACCCGCGCGGGATCGCCCTCGGTACGCAGCACCCAGGTCCCCAGCTCGGGCTCGTTCGTCCGCAACCGCAGGATCAGGTCGTCGAGTTCACGGGTGACGGCCAGCAGCCAGGCCTGCGCGCCCTGTCGGTGGAGGGCGTCCGCGTCGGCCGGGGCGTCCCCGGCCGGACCGCGGACCGTGACGTGGACCAGGCCGAGGGAGCGGTCGTAGGCGGCGCGCACCGTGGTGTACGTGATGCCGTCCTCGGTCACCTCCCGCTCCAGCGGCGTCAGTCGGATGCCGCGGGCACCGGCGGAGGGGCGGATGCTGTGCTCGGCCGCCTCCAGGGCGCGCTGCTCGACGAGCGTACGGAAGTCCCGGCGCGGCACGATCTCGTCGACCAGCCGCCAGTCCACCGCCGTCTTGCCCCGCACCCCGGCGCTGCGAGTGGCGAACAGATCGGCCAGGTCCTTGCGCACCCGGCGCTTGTCGACCAGCCGGGTCAGCCCGCCGGTGCCGGGCAGCACGCCGAGCAGCGGCACCTCGGGCAGCGCCACTGCCGAGGCGTTGTCGTCGATCAGCAGGATCCGGTCGCAGGCCAGGGCGAGCTCGTAACCGCCGCCCGCGCAGGAGCCGTTGACCGCCGCGATGAACGTCAGCCCGGAGTGCGCGGAGGCGTCCTCCATGCTGTTACGGGTCTCGTTGGTGAACTTGCAGAAGTTGACCTTCCAGTGGTGCGGGGACTCCGCCAGCATGCGGATGTTGGCCCCCGCGCAGAACACCTTCTCCTTGGCGCTGGTCACCACCACCGCGCGCACGCCGGGGTGTTCGAACCGCAGGCGCTGCAGCGCGTCGTACAGCTCGATGTCCACGCCCAAGTCGTAGGAATTGAGCTTCAGTTCATAGCCCGGGAGCAGACCGCCCCGCTCGTCGACGTCCAACTCCAGCCACGCCACCGGGCCGTCCGTACGCAGCCTCCAGTGCCGGTACGCATCCGGGCTGCGATCGAAGGACACTACCGACCCCACCATGACGAGCGCCTCCTCGCGCCGGTACGGGTGCCGACGGAGAAAATCCTCTACAGGAAACGCTGCATGCGTCAAGGTTGTGTAGAGCTAAAGCCTGCGGTGGGCGCCCGCGGACGAGTGGGGGAGCGGAGCCGGTGGATCAGTACCGCAGCAGCGCCGCCACGCCACCCGCCGCCGGAAGCGTCCCGTCGGGGACGAACAGCACCCGGGCGTCTCCCGCGATCGCGTTGTCCACGAGCTGCTCGACGATGTCGGTGGCCACCCCGAAGGTGTGCGCGGGCGGCTCGACATCCGGCTTCGGCTCCGGCAGGGTCACCGGCTTCTCCACCTCCACGAGCTCCAGTTCCCTGTCGTCCCTGGTGATCCGGCCTGCCAGCACCAACCCCTCCTCCACCAGCAGCCGGTGCACCCGTTTGTCGGCGACCGCCGTCCACACCTCGGGCGGGCCGCCGACGTACTTGCCCTGCCCGCGGGCCTCGTCCAGTTCGGCCACGGCCTCGGCGACCTGCTTCGCGTGAAAGTCCGCGACCATCGGCTGCAGCCGCTTCGCCAGCTCGGGCACCGGCCAGTTGTCCATGCCGGTCAGCGGCAACGTCCCGGTGATCCGCTTCCCGTGGCCGGTGAGCCCCTTGAACAGCGAGAGGATCTTGTCGCCGCCGATGACGAACAGCGGCACACCGTTGTGCTCCCTGAGCGTCTCGCCCAGCCGCTTGTCCACGGTGCGCAGATATTGCTCGACCCGCTCCTCGTGCCCCTCGTACGGCGCCGAGTGCGGGATCAGCCCGGGCATCGCGTCCTCGGGCGAGGGGATCTTCGGTGCGTCCGGCCACCCGTCGTGCTCCACCTGCGCCAGTCGCCGGACCGACCCGTGGAAGAGCCGGCACATGTCCTGGTCCAGGACGAGCACCAGATACGGCCGCGAGCGCTGCTCGGCGGCCACGAGGTACCGCGTCAGGAACTTCGTGGCGAACTCCACCCGTGGCTCCACGGGTGCGAGCGAGGTCATCCGCCACACCTGGACCGGCTCGTTCGCCGCCACATAGACCACCATGGCGTCGTCGGGGTGGAAGGGGTCGCCCTCCTCCTCGATGGCCGAGGGGTCCAGCCGGTGGTCCCGCAACTCCAACCTCGCGTCCCGCTCCACGTCGGGGTCGTCCGCCAGCCGCCGCTTGGCCTCGGTGACGAGGTCGCGCAGCAGAATGCGGTCCTTCTCGCTGAAGGGGAAATCCGGATCGGTCGGCAGGACCAACGTGATCGCGGGATACGGCCGCGGCTTGCTCAGGGCGGCCCGGATTTCGGGGGTCAGATCAGAGGTATGCACGATTTCAGAGTCGCACTGATCCCTGGGACACGCAGGGGGAGACCTCCGACCGGAGAGTAACCGCGACCTCCTCGTCCGGTGTCCCGTGCGACCCGCTCCATGAGCCGCGCGTCCCGTCTCCTGCCCCGCGGAAAGATCACCTCCAAGGCGCCTCGGAGGGGCCGTACGGGCGACGCGGCGCACCCCGCTGGTCGCCTTCCGGCCTGGTCGCTCGCTCGGCAGGGGCGGCGTACCGTGAATACCTACGGAAGGCACGATCGGGACTTTCCGGACGCGTGGAGCCGACGCGACATCGCGAGGAGTCGAGTCATGCGGAAGAACTCTCCGGTAAAGGGCCACCACGGCATCGGTGCACGAGGACAGGGCAAGCTGCTCTACTTCCACTCGCAGACCCCCCAGGCGGCGGTCCGGCAGCCGAAGGAGCAGCAGCCCAGCAAGGGCCAGCAGCCGCGCGAGCGCCGCCAGCCCAACGGCCGCTGGGCGCCGTGACAGGTGAGGAGGGGCGGTCGCGCGCGGTGTACGGCGATCAGCCATCTCCCGAAGCACAGCAACCCCTACTCCAGGACAGGCAACTGGAGGGCCTGTTCACGGAATCCCCTGTCGGCATGTACGTCTTCGACGTCGATCTGCGGCTGCGCCGGATCAACGCCGCGGCCGGTCGAGCACACGGGGTGTCCACCGAATACCTCATAGGCCGGACGGCCGGTGAGGTGTACGCGGCGTTCGGCGGCGACACGGTCGAGCGGATCCTGGTCCGCGTCCTGGACTCGGGCGAGCCGGTGACGGACTACGAACTGCGGGGGACACCCGCAGGCCGACGCCGGTCGCCCGCATGAGCGCACCCTGGCGCTCTCGGCCTTCAGGATTCAAAACGCCCGTCAGGAGCGCGTGGGCGTCACCGTCTTCACGGTCGACGTCACCGATCGCGTGCGCTCCCACGGCCGCCTGGACCTGCTGCAGCGCGCCAGCACGGTCATCGGGTCCGACCTCGATCTCGTGCAGACCGCTCAGGAACTCGCCGACCTCGCCGTCCCCGACATCGCCGACACGGTCGTCGTCGACATCCTCGAGTCCGTCCTGCGCGGCGGCGAGCCCGTACCCGCGACCGCCGCGGGCCGCGCCGCCGAGCGCGTCGCGTTCAGCTCCGCGGAGACCGACGGCCCCGACAGACGACTCGTCGGCGAGCTGAACGGGCTCGCCCTGCTGCCCGCATACGCCCGCACGCTCACCGACCTGCAGCCCCGCCTGATCCGGCGCATGGAGCAGGACGGCGACTGGATGCTGCACGACACGGAGAGGGCCCGCCGCCTCATCGACGCCGGTGTCCATTCCCTGCTCGTCGTCCCGCTGGCCGCCCGCGGAGTCGTGATCGGCGTCGCCGGCTTCTACCGGTGGGCCAACCCCGCCCCGTTCGAGGAGGACGACCTGACGCTGTTGACCGAGATCGCCGGCCGCGCGGCCCTCTACATGGACAACGCCAGGAAGTACACCCGCGAGCAGGCCGCCGCCCGCACCCTGCAGCGCACGCTGCTCCCGGCCGACCTGCCCTCCCTCAGCGCGGTCGACGCCGCCTGCGCCTACGTACCCAGCACCCAGGGCGGGGAATGGTTCGACGTGATCCCCCTGTCGGGAGCGCGCGTGGCCCTGGTCGTGGGCGTCGTGAAGGGAAGCGGCATCCACGCCGCCGCCGCGATGGGCGGCATCCGTACCGCGGGGCTCAGCCTGTCCGCACTGGACCTCGCTCCCGACGAACTGCTCGCCCGGCTCAACGACATGGTCGTCCGCTTCGTGGAGGAGGCCGCCTACTCCACGCCCACCGACTATCCCATGGGCGACCGGCCCACCGGCGCCACCTGTGCCTACGCCGTGTACGACCCCGTCTCCCAGCGGTGCACGCTCGCCCTGGCCGGTCATACCCCGCCGCTGCTCTTCAGCCCCGGCGGGGACGCCACCCCCGTCACCGCCTTCACCGGCCCACCGCTGGGCGTGAGCGGAGCCTCGTACGAGAACACCGAGATCGGCCTCACCGACAACAGCGTGCTGGCGCTGTACACCGAGGGTCTCCTCACCGCCGCCGGGCACCCGCCGGCGCAGACCCTGGCCCAGCTGGAGCGCCTGATCTCGCACCCGAACCGCTCCCTGCGGGAGACCTGCGAGGCGGTGACCGAAGCACTCGTGCCCGCGCGGACCGACCACGACGCCGTACTGCTGCTGGCGCGCGCCCACCGCCTGGCCGCCGACCACGTCGCCTCGTGGACGCTGCCGCCCGAATCCGAGATCGTCCACACCGCCCGCACGCTGGCACGCCAACAGCTCGAGGCCTGGGGCCTGCAGGACATCGCCTTCGACACCTCACTGATCGTCAGCGAGCTGGTGACCAACGCCGTGGTGCACGCGAGCGGACCGCTGCAACTGCGGCTGATCCTCGACCGCGTGCTCACCTGCGAGGTGTCGGACGAGAACAGCACGGCGCCCCATCTGCGCCATGCCCGCCCCGCCGACGAGGGCGGACGCGGCCTCTTCATCGTCGCGAACGTCACCGAACGCTGGGGAACCCGCTACACCGAAGAGGGCAAGACCGTCTGGACCGAGCAGAAACTGCCCCCGTCGCCCGGGTGACGACGGCTCAGGACGACGGCAGCTCAGGCGGAGGCGGGTAGGTCAGATGCCCGTTCTCGACATGGGCGTGCCGGTCGAGGGACGCCGGCTTCGCCGTCGTGGGCGACATGATGTCCACCACCTCCGCGCCCGCGACGATCAGCGCATCCGTGATCAGCCGGCGATGGCAGCGCCACGGCACCGCCTCGCTGCACATGATCGCCGGCCGCTCGTGCTCGGCCAGCTCCAGCAGCTCGTCCAGGCCTTCCCTGAACTCGTCGCTGTCCATGTAGTCGGCGTAGTCACGGAAGGCTTTGACCCGCCATGCGCCGTTGGCGCTCGGCACGCCCTTGGGGGTGTGGCGCCGGCCGCCGAGTTTCGGGATCCACCGGTATCCGATGTCGGGAGGCAGCGCGTCGATGATCTCCGACTGGTTCCAGTGCGGGAACTTCCTCGACGAGGGGAACGAACGCACGTCGACCAGACAGGTGATGTCGTTGTTCCGCAGCATCTCCAGCATGTCGTCGAAGTCGCGCGTCGAATGCCCCACCGTATAGATACGGTTCGTCATCCTGCCCTCGGGACCTTCGTCAGGGCGCCGCCCTTGTGCATGGCGATGTGATCGGTCTTGTCGCTCTTGATCTCGTACTGCGGGTCGCTCTCACTGCAGTGACGCGTGTACCCCTTGAACTCCACGTCGTGCGTGTGCTTCTTGATGATGACGCCTTCGACGTATCCGGCCTCCGAGTTCCACCGGACGTGGTCTCCGACGGCGAACTGCTGCGCCATTCCCGCTCCGATCAGGCCTTGGACAGGGCTCCTTCGTCAGGCCGTCGCGGAGCGTACGTACACGCGGCCGTCGTCGACCTTGACCTCCCAGGCCGGCTCGTCGACCGACGCCGGTCCGCGCGTCGCCTCCCCGTCCGCCAGCCGGAACTCGCTGCCGTGCCAGGGGCAGCGGATACAGCCGTCGCCCACGATCTCGCCCTCGTCGAGCGGGCCTCCGGCGTGGGTGCAGGTGGCCGAGAGCGCGTACAAATCCCCGTCGTGCCGGACCAGTACCACCGGCACTCCGTCCGCGGTGACCCGCAGGGGGATGTCGTCGCTCAGGGCGGTCGCCGCCGCGACGTCGGTCCAGTCGGTGACGGGCTCCTGGAACGCGGTGTGGCTGACACCGATGCCCTGGACGAGCGTCAGATGCCCGCCCAAGTAGGCGGCGCCGACGGTGAGGCCCAGCCCCAGCCCGCTCAGCGCCGCCCCGGTGCAGTGCCGTCCGCGCCGCCGGGCCACCCAGGACGCCGCCTGCACGACGGTCGCCGCCCCGTTGCCCGCGGCGTGCACGAAGCCGAGCCGCTGCGATCCGCCGTACGTGTCGGACCAGTCGGACGCTCCCGACGCCGCGGCCGGAAGCGCGGCGAGCAGCCCGGCGCCGACGAGACCACGCGCCGCCCGGGCCCCGTCCTTGCCCGCGGTCACGTCCACGAGGGAGGCCATGGCCCAGGCGCCGATGGGCAGATCCGTCAGTATGGGGTGGAGCGCGTGGCCCAGCCAGGTGCCCGACAGCGCGTTCTTGACCGTGTCGCAGCGCGTCGCCCGCATCACCCAGCCGGCGGTCTTCTGGCAGACGTCGTCAAGTGTGGTCAGGCCTTCGATCTGGTCGATCAGCTTGTGCAGCTTCTGCATCGCGGCAGCTCCTCGTCGCAGACGGACATGACGAGAGGGTTCCCCGGAGCTATCGATTCATAGTCTCACGGGGCCGGACAGTCGGCCATTTCGCGGATCTCGCTGCGCTGAACAGGCAGTTCACGGCCCGCGATGCTCCCGGGCCCCCATATCACCCGATGGGGTGCCGCAACCGGATCGCACGAGTGTTTCGCCGCGCGCGGCACGTCACCCCGGGCAAGGGATGTCGAGAAGCGGGCTGTCGCCGCGGCGGAAGGAGACGTTCTGTGGCACGCGAGGAGCGGTCCGAGGCACGCCCCGCGGGGGAGCGCCTCGCCGACGCGGTGGACCGGCGGCTTCCGCTGTACGACGGCGGCGGCACGCTGCTGCGCAAGGCATTCCCCGACCACTGGTCCTTCCTCCTCGGGGAGTTGGCCCTCTACAGCCTGATCGTCCTCGTCCTGACCGGGGTGTGGCTGACCCTGTTCTTCCAGCCCGAAATGCGCGAAGTGGTGTACGACGGCACGTACCTGCCATTGCGGGGGGTACGCATGTCCGCGGCCTTCGACTCCACCCTGCGCATCAGCTTCGACGTGCGCGGCGGCCTCCTCGTCCGGCAGGCGCACCACTGGGCGGCGCTGGTCTTCGTCGGCGCCATCGGACTGCACATGCTCCGGATCTTCTTCACCGGCGCCTTCCGCAGGCCGCGCGAGATGAACTGGGTCATCGGCGTCACCCTGCTGGTGCTCGCCCTCGCCGAGGGCTTCGCCGGTTACTCGCTCCCCGACGACCTGCTGTCCGGCACGGGGTTGCGCATCGCACAGGGCATCATGCTGTCCCTGCCGGTCGTGGGGACGTACGTGAGTTTCTTCTTCTTCGGAGGCGAGTTTCCCGGCCACGTCATCGTGCCGCGGCTGTACAGCGTGCATGTGCTGCTGGTGCCGGGCGTGCTGATCGCGCTGGTCACCGTCCACCTGATCCTGGTGTTCTATCTCAAGCACACGCACTGGCGCGGCCCGGGCCGGACGAACCGAAACGCCGTCGGCAAGCCCCTGTTCCCGCAGTTCATGGCGTCCTCCGGCGGGCTGTCCTTCATGGTCGCCGGGCTGCTGTTCGTGCTCGGCGCACTCGCTCAGATCAACCCCGTGTGGCTGTTCGGGCCCTACCGCCCCGAGCAGGTGTCGACCGGCTCCCAGCCCGACTGGTACGTCGGCTTCCTCGAGGGCGCGCTCCGGCTCATGCCGGCCTGGGAGACCGTGGTCGCCGGCCACACCATCATGTGGAACGTGCTGCTGCCCGCCGTCGTACTCCCGGGGCTGCTGTTCCTCGTGCTCTACGCGTATCCCTTCGTCGAGCAGCGCGTGACGGGGGAGTGGCGACAGGAGCACCACCTGTGCGACCGGCCGCGCGAGCGACCCGTGCGCACCGGGCTCGGCGCGGCGGCCATCACGTTCTTCGCTGTCCTGCTGCTGGCGGGGTCCAACGACATCGCCGCCCTCAGCTTCCGGATCTCCCTCAACGCCCTGACCTGGATCTTCCGGATCTCCCTGGTGGCCGGTCCGATCCTCGCGTTCCTGCTCACCCGGCGGCTGTGCGGATCGTTGCTGGAGGCGGAGCAGGAGCGACTGGCCAAGGGGGTGGAGAGCGGCGAGGTGCGGCAGACCGTGTCCGGCGGGTACGAGAGCGACCACCTGCCCGTCGAGACGTTCCGGCCCGGCGCCCCGCGGGCTCCGATCAGCCCCGCCGCCCCGGCTCCCGGCGAGCGTACTGGAACACCAGACCAAGGACGCCACGTGCCAGAACGCCGAAACCGATGAGGAACAGCCACAGCCCGTAGACCACGCCCGTGCACAGGACGGCGAAGCCCAGCGCCGTCACCAGCGGCCACGTGCTCGCGGGCGGGAAGAACTCCAGCGGCCCGGCGGAATCGGCGACCTCGGCGTCCGTACGGTCCTGCGGGCGGCGCCCCTTGCGCCGGTACTGCACGAAGCAGAAGAACGACACCAGGGCGCCCATCAGACACGCGACCACCAGCGCCGCCGTACCGGCCGGGTCCGCGTGGGACCACCAGGCGTAGAGGGCGGCGGAACCGCCGAAGAACGCCGCCACACCACCGAAGAGCAGAGACTCGGCCTTCACCGCCGCCCTCCCGCCCCGAGCTCCTTCTCGGCCGCCTCCGCCCACCGGGCGATCTCCGGGTGGTGCAGATCGAACGCGGGCGACTCCGACCGGATGCGCGGCAGGGCCACGAAATTGTGCCGCGGAGGCGGGCACCCCGTCGCCCACTCCAGCGCACGGCCGTAGCCCCAGGGGTCGTCCCGCGTGACCCGCTCGCCGTATCTGGCGGTGTGCCAGACGTTGTACAGGAACGGCAGGGTGGAGATGCCGAGCAGGAACGCCCCGATGGACGAGATGGTGTTGAGCAGGGTGAAGCCGTCGGCGGCCAGATAGTCGGCGTACCGGCGGGGCATGCCCTCCGCGCCCAGCCAGTGCTGGACCAGGAACGTCAGCTGGAACGCGGGGAACAGCAGCCAGAAGTGCACCTTGCCGAGCCGCTCGTCGAGCAGCCTGCCGGTGAACTTCGGCCACCAGAAGTAGAACCCGGCGAACATCGCGAAGACGACCGTCCCGAACAGGACGTAGTGCAGATGCGCCACGATGAAGTACGAGTCGGTGACATGGAAGTCGATCGGCGGCGACGCGATGAGCACCCCGCTCAACCCGCCCAGGAGGAACGACACCAGAAAGCCCAACGACCACAGCATCGGCGTCTCGAACGACAGGGACCCACGGTGCATGGTGCCGATCCAGGCGAAGAACTTGATCCCCGTCGGCACCGCGATCAGGAACGACATCAGCGAGAAGAAGGGCAGCAGCACCGCGCCGGTCACGAACATGTGGTGCGCCCACACCACCGCGGACAGCATGGTGATGAGGATGGTCGCGCCGATCATCGGCAGATAGCCGAAGAGCGGCTTGCGGGAGAACACCGGGATGATCTCCGTGACGATCCCGAAGAACGGCAGCGCGACGATGTAGACCTCGGGATGCCCGAAGAACCAGAACAGGTGCTGCCACAGGATCGCCCCGCCGTTCGCCGCGTCGAAGACGTGGGCGCCGAACTTCCGGTCCGCCTCCAGGCACAGCAGCGCGGCCGTGAGCACCGGAAAGGCCGGCAGCACGAGGATCGACGTGAACAGCACGTTCCACGTGAAGATCGGCATCCGGAACATCGTCATGCCCGGTGCCCTCAGGCACAGGATCGTGGTGATGAAGTTGACCGCGCCGAGGGTGGTGGACACGCCGGTGACCACCAGACCCATCACCCACAGGTCACCGCCCGCACCGGGGGAGTAGTACGCACTGTTCAGCGGCGCGTACGCGAACCAGCCGAAGGACGCGGCGCCGCCCGGCACCACGAAACCGGACACCACCATCAGGCCGCCGAACAGGTACATCCAGTACGACAGGGCGTTCAGCCGCGGGAAGGCCACGTCCGGGGCACCGATCTGCAGCGGCATCACGGCGTTCGCGAAACCGGCGAACATCGGCGTCGCGAACAGCAGCATCATGATCGTGCCGTGGACCGTGAAGAGCTGGTTGTAGGCGAGGTCGCTCATGAACTGCATCCCCGGACGGGCGAGTTCGGCACGCATCCCCAGGGCCAGCAGCCCACCCAGCAGGAAGAAGCTGAACGCCGTCACCATGTACAGCCGGCCGATCACCTTGTGGTCGGTCGTCGTCGCCCAGTTCAGCAGTGTGCGGCCCAGTGACGACGACGCCGCCGAGCGGGGCGTGGGAGCTGTGTCGGCGTGTTCCGCGGCTTCGGTCATCGTCCTCCTTCACGGCCGTCGGCGACGGTACCGGCGGCAACCGAGCGGCCGTCGCCACCACGCTTCACTGTCCGCCGTTGGAGGGATGTCCGTATGCGGCGGGAATGACCGAGTGCGGAAAGGCCGTATGCATCGTGCCGATCCGGGTACTCGGGGTGTGGCCAGGAGACAGAAAGAAGGCCGAGAACAAGGGCCGAGCCACATTCGCCTCACCTTTCCCCGGAGTATTTCCCTGGAGGTTGAAATGATCATTCTCGGGATCATTCTGCTGGTCGTCGGATTCCTCACGGGAATCGGCATCCTGTGGACGATCGGCATCATCCTGTTGGTTATCGGACTCATCCTCTGGATTCTCGGACTGGTGGGTCACGCCGTCGGTGGCCGTCGCCACTACTGGTGACGTCCGAGGCTTCCTCGAGGCGGAGACATGGCACGGGCTGTGTGGAACGGGGCTCTGACCTTCGGCTTGGTCTCCTTGCCGGTTCAACTGTTCGCGGCCACGGACAGCCACACCATCCGATTCCGCCAACTTCAGCGCGGCACCTCCGACCGGGTGCGCAACAAGCGTGTGAACGAGCGCACCGGCGACGAGGTGCCGCTGGACGAGATCGTCAAAGGAGTCGACGCGGGCGACGAGTACGTGATCGTCGAGCCCGAGGAACTGGAGGACATCGCGCCCGGCCGGTCCCGCGAGCTCGAGATCACCGGTTTCGTCGATCTGGAGGACGTCGAGCCCGTCTTTTTCGACAAGACGTACTACCTGGGCCCCAAGAGCGAGCAGTACGAGAAGGTCTACGCGCTCCTGGAGAAGGCGCTGGAGCGCTCGGGAAAGGCGGGAATCGCCACGTTCGTCATGCGCAACCGGGAGTATCTGGTCGCCGTGAAAGCCGAAGCCGGGATTCTGACCCTGCACACCCTGCACTGGGCGGACGAGATCCGGGATCCGCACACGGAGATCGATCACCTTCCGGGGCGTATCAAGCTGGCCGACCGTGAGCTGAAGATGGCCGAGCAGTTGATCGACTCGTTGAGCATGGAGTGGGACCCGCAGGAATTCCACGACACCTTCCAGGAAAAGGTCCAGGACCTGGTCGAGGCCAAGAAGAAGGGGGAGACGGTCGAGAAGTCCGAACAGCCGGCGCGGGCCACCAACGTCGTGGACCTGATGGACGCGCTCCGGGCCAGCGTGGACCGGGCGAAGTCGACGAAGGGCGGCAAGCGAGGCTCCGCCTCCCTCGACTCGTTGACCAAGGCGGAGCTGTACGACCTGGCGGCCGACGCCGACATCCCCGGCCGCTCCTCGATGAACCGCGAGGAACTGGTCGCGGCGCTCTCGCGCGCCGGAGCCCGCAGCCACGCCGCCCAGGCATCGTGACGTATGTGACGACTCCGGACGCTTCAGGGTTCCGGATGTTCTGTGACAGGGGCTGCGGGTACCCGGGGGCGCGGATGGGGACGCGGAAGCGGCGTCCCCGTGGTCCCGGCGTGGAGGGAGGACGCATGACCCAGCATGCTCGCGAGATCATGACCACGGACCTCGTCATGGTGGACCCGCTGACGTCGGTGATCGATGTCGCCCAGCTGATGCGGAGCGAGGACGTCGGTGACGTGCTGGTCGTCGAGGACGGCCGGCTGCGCGGCGTGGTGACCGACCGGGATCTGGTCCTGCGCGTCATGGCGGAGGGCGGAAGGATCAACGACCGCACCGTGGCGAACGCCTGCAGCGAAGAACTCGTCACGGTCACCCCGGACGACGATGTCGACGAGGTCCTCGCCCTGATGCGGGAGCGGGCCGTCCGCCGGGTCCCCGTGGTCGAGGAGGACCGGCCCGTCGGCATCATCTCCCTGGGCGACCTGGCCGTTCAGCGCGATCCCGGCTCCGTGCTCGCGGACATCAGCGCGGCCCGGGCCAACGAGTGAGCGCAGCCGCTACGTTCCTCGGGAGGTACGGCGGCATCACCCGGAACCGCGTCGGGTGCCCCGGCGCCGGAGTGCGGGCAGGGCCAGGGCCGCGCAGGCGAGTGCGCCCGGGACGACCGGCCGCGTGGACGATGGCCCGTGCCGCGACCCTCGGGCTGGTAGATCGGCGGGACGGCCTGCGGGCGGTGGGGCAGTCGGCACAGTACCCATGAGAACTGCGGCGTGTCCGGTTCCGGAACGTAGAGGAACGCGCCGGGCGAGTACCCCTCTGCCGGGCGGCCAGTTCGGCCGATGGCGTCGGCCGCGTCCTGGCGTGGATGGCGGGGACACGCCGTGTTCCGGGTACCCGGCATTGCGCGCGATGTTCCTGGGTACCCGCGAAACGCCGCTGTTTGCGGAGGCCTGCAGGGGGGTGCGTCGATGAGGAGGAGTCATGAGCGAGCAACGCCGGGAGAGGGACGAGCCGTCGGCGCCGCCCGTGCCGAGGGACCCGCCCGACCAGCAGACACAGGCACCAGGCGAGAGCGATCGATGGGATCCCCGTCCGGACGACGGCCCCATGCCTGATCAACAGGGCACGAGCGACGTACCTGATGTGGATGAGGCCGGCGCGGGCCCGCGGGGAGCCCCGCGGTCGGCCGGGGTGCACCCGGAACAGCCCGTGCCCGACGAGCCCTCCGGCTGAGCCCCGACGCCGAGCCGCCCCGCGGATCAGTGCTGGCAGTGCGGGCACCAGACACTGCGGCGCCCGGAGACGCGGCGCGAGCGCAGTCGGCCGCCGCACCGTGGGCAGGCCGCCACGTCGTCGTCGCGGTGGCCGGTGAGCCACGTACGACGCGGCGGCACGCGTGCGGCGCGGTTCGCGGAGGCGAGCACCCGCCGCATCGCCGTGAACACATGACGTGCCTCGGCCGCGCTGAGATCCCGCGCCGGGCGCGCGGGGGCCACGCCCGCCCGCCAGAGGATCTCGTCGCTGAGCAGGTTACCGAGCCCCGCGATGAGGGACTGGTCCATCAGGACGCCCTTGACGGCCCCCCGCCGCCCGGCGAGCAACTCCAGGAACTGCCCACGCCCCATGTCCAGCGCGTCGGGGCCCAGTCGGGCCAGGATCCGCTCCACCGCCTCCGGAGTCCGGGCCAGCCGGATGCCCTGGAGCTTGCGCTGGTCGCGGTAGCGGAGCTGCCGTTCGTCGTCGAGGGTCACGACCACCCGGTCATGGGCGTCGAACGGATCGTCCACGGAGGCGGCCAGCAGCGCTCCGGTCATGCCGAAGTGCCAGACGAGGACGGGGCCGTCGCCGAGCGGGGCGAGCAGCAACTTCCCATGGCGGTGCGGCCGACCGAACCGCCGCCCCTCCACCTCCCGGCGCAGACGCTTCGCGGTGACCCCGCGCAACACACCCGCGTCACGGACGTCCACGCGGCGGACACGCCGACCCCGCCCGCAGGAGTCCAGCACATGGCGAAAGCCCTCGACATCGGGCAACTCCGGCATACCTGCCCTCTCTTCCGCCTCCTCGGATCTCCCGGACCAGACCCCGATCTCCCGGCCTCCTCAGATCTCCTCCTCCATACGGATGGCATTTCTGAGATCGTCGTGGGCCTTGCCGGGCTCGCCCTCCTGCGCTTCGAGCAGGGCGGCGGCGATCGCGTCCAGCTTGCGCTGGATGGCGCGTTCGGCCCGTAGCTCGGAGTTCTTCAGCAGGGCGAGCAGGAGCAGCGTCACCGCCGTCATGCAGTCCCCCACGAACACCAGCCACGCGATGTCCAGACCGACGGCGTGGACGATCACCATCGCCGCGACGAGCGCCAGACAGAACGCGAAGAACACGGGGCTGCTGGTGAAGGTCGACGCGCCCTCCGCCAGTCGCTCGAACGTGGGGCGCCGGCTGCCGCCGCGGTCGGCGGGATGCTGAAGCGTCATCGGCCCGTACCGCCTCTCCCGTCTCTCTCGCCGTGCCTCTCGGCTCCGCCGCGCCGGTCGCCGTCCGCGAGGACCTCCGCGACGAGCCGCAGATCGGCGACGAGACCCTCGTAGACCTTCCTGCGGTCGTCGGCGCGCAGGACCGCCGACGGGTGGATCGTCGCCACCAGCCCGCCGATGTCCTCGCGGGCCTCGGTCCCGCCGTGTTCGTCGCCCAGGCCGGGCCAGGGGAGGAGCGCCCCGCGTTGCTCGGTCACCCGGAAACCGCTGCCGAGCAGGGCCTTGCCCGCCGTTGCGCCGAGCGCGACGACCACCTCCGGTGACACGAGCCGCAGTTCGGCCATGAGCCAGGGCTTGCACGCCGTCATCTCGCGCAGCGTCGGGGCCTTGTGGATACGGCGCTTACGGCCTTCCGGGACGGTGAACTTGAAGTGCTTGACCGCGTTGGTGACATACGCCTGTCCCGGATCGATACCCGCGTCCGCGAGGGCCTGTTCCAGCACCTTGCCCGCGGGGCCGACGAACGGCCTGCCCTGCCGGTCCTCCTGGTCGCCGGGCTGCTCACCGAGGAGCAACACGCGCGCGTGCGGGTCGCCCTCACCGAACACCGTCTGTGTCGCCGCCCGGTACAGCGGGCAGCCCCGGCACTCGGCGGCCGCCTTGCGCAGCCCGGGCAGACCGGCGCGCCGATCCGGCAGGAAGGGCGTGGCGTCGTAGCCCTCCCCGTCCTGGACTTCGCGTCGTCCGCCGGCCGCGGCCATGGCGGGTCATTCCTCGCGGCGTCGGCGGCACCGCTCGCGGGCGCGGCGGCTCACCATGAGCACGAGGTCCTCGAACGCGAGCAGCGAGAGGACGCCGCAGAGCGCGGCCAGGGCCCCGATCTCCGAGGAGCTCGGGGTGGCGTGCGCGGCCGACGACCGGGCCCACAGGGCGAAGAGCGCCGTACCCAGCAGGAAGACGAGCAACCCGACCAGACCCAGCACGATCCGCAGGTCCAGCGGGCCACGTGCCGTCACCGGCTCGGAGTTCGTGCCGTCCCGGTCCATGCGTTCCCGACGGTGGCCGACCACGTCCGAAGGCGAACGCGGCACCCCGATCGAGATGTCCGGAGATCGTCGTCGCGACATGAGAATCTCCCTGTTCGATCGGGCAACCGGTCCGCGGCCGGACAACCGGTCCACGGCCGGATTTCCGGCTGCCCGGTGCCGCCCTCCGAGTACCCGCACATATGCGGTGCAATCACCCCCAGTCGCGGAACGCGCCTGCGGAGTTCCACGCGCAGATAGCTATGTAGCTATGTGGCCATGCACGGATATTGCCGAATCCGCGGCCAGTTGTGTGTGTCAGGCATGGCCCGGGTACTCGGAGACCGGCCTTGCGATCGAGCCGATAAGTAACGGATTACGCGCAAGGTCTCCCGACCGACGGACTGACGGGGAGGTCCGATGACCACTACTGAAACACTTGTCGCCATCATCGTTCCCATCGTGATCATCCTGATTCTGATCGCCGTGGGTACAGGACTCGTTGTGCGCCGCCGCCATCTCAAGGCGCGGTTCGGGCCCGAGTACGACCGTGCCGTATCGGCCGGAGACAGCCGGATGTCGGCGGAGCGCGAACTGCACTCCCGTGAGAAGCGACACCGGGATCTCGACATCAGGGAACTGTCCCCGGAGGACCGCGAGCGCTACGCCGCGGAGTGGAAGGGAACCGAGGAACACTTCGTGGACCAGCCGGGCCGGAGCGTCGACGACGCGGATCGTCTGGTCACCCGGCTCATGAAGGACCGCGGCTACCCCACGGAAGGGTTCGAGCAGCAGCTCAAGGACCTTTCCGTCGACCACGCACGCACGCTGGAGAACTACCGCTCTGCCCACGACGTCGGTCTCCGCAACAAGCGCGGTGACGCGACCACCGAGGAGTTGCGTGGCGCGATGGTGCACTACCGCACCCTTTTCCGGGAGTTGCTCAGCAGCCCCGGCGACCACGACTACACGGCCCGTGGCGAGGGGACCGCACGGCACGACGCGGCCTGAGTCAACAGGGCAGTCAATCGACAGGGCAGTCAATCGACGTGGAGCGAGTTGTCATGTCAGACCGGCACACCGACCGAAGCACAACCCAGACCCAACTGACGACGGAGGACCTGGCCCGTCCCGCTCCTTCTCGGGACACCACGTCCGACGAGACCAGGCCCAAGTATCCCGGCGAAGCCACAGCCAGGGAGCGCGCGTGGAAGGCGCCCGATGAGCGTGACCGAGGAGCCGACGTCACGGACGATGCCGAGGCCACCGAAACCGTCGAGGAAGGCGCGGAACCGCTGATCGACCCCCAGGACACGGAGTCCTACCGTGCCCGCTGGGAAGAGATCCAAGGCACCTTCGTCGACGACCCCAAGGACGCGGTCCACTCGGCGGACGCCCTGGTGGCCGACGTGATCCAGTCCTTGGCCGAGACGTTCGCCGACCACAAGAAGGAACTCGAGGCCGAGTGGAGCCGCGGGGAGAAGGTCGAGACGGAGGAACTGCGCGTGGCACTCCAGCAGTATCGGACCTTCTTCAACCAACTGCTCCACGCCTGACCGCCGTACGTCACCGATGCGCTCAACCCGGCACGGTGCCCGGCAGCGCCAGGGCACCGAGGAGTACGGCACCCAGGACCAGCCAGGCCACGTAGTCGCCGATATGGCCCGACTGCAGGCGGCGCAGCGGTCCCGTCCAGGTGCTCAACCATGCTGAGGCGGGCCGCAGGAGGGCCCATGCCGCCAGGGCGACGGCGAGCACGGTCGACAGCAGGCCCAGCAGCACGCCGTGGACGGACCAGTGGGGAACCTCGGTGGAGGGTACCCTCAGCGCTTCGTCCACGGCGCCCCCGACGGCCGCCGCCACGCCCGGCACGACACCGACGGCGAGCGACCCGGCGAGCAGGACGGCAGGCACCGCCAGCATGGTGTCGGGGACGCGCCGCAGCCGCCCCTTGGTCTCGGGCTCCTCGTCCTCGCCCTTCGTCTCGTGCGACGGCTCCTCCGTGGGCCGGGCCCCGAGACCGCCGAAGACCCGCGCGGCCACCCGCAGTACCGCGCCGCCCGTCACGGCGGAGACGGCGACGAACACGACGGTGAGCCGGCCTCCGGCGGCCTCCTCCGTGACCGCCTTGCCGAGGCCCGAGCCGAACGGCGGCAGCCCGGTGAGCGCCAGCCCACCCACCACGAAGAGGCCCGCGACAATCGGCAATTCCCGTGCGCGGCCGTGCAGTTCGTGCTCGTCGATGCTGCCGTAGCGATCGAGCAGAATACCCGCGCAGGCGAACAGCGCCGCCTTGACGCCGGCATGCCCCACGACGTACAAGGCCGCGCCCGCTGTGGACTGCGGGGTGAGCAGGCCGACACCGATCAGGAACAGCCCGGTGTGCGCGACCGTCGAGTAGGCCAACAGCCGCTTCACATGGCGTTGGAGCCAGCACATGACGGCTGCCACGAGCGCGGTCAGCACACCCAGGGTCACGAGCGCCACCCTCGCGGCGGGTGCGGGGATGCCGCCGGGACCGGCGAACACGAACCAGTACACGCGACCGACGCCGTACACGCCCAGCTCCACCATCACCCCCGACAGCAGCATGCACACCGGCGTCGGCGCGACGGCGTGCGCATCGGGCAGCCAGAAGTGGAACGGCACGGCGGCCGCCTTGACCAGCAGCCCGGTCAGGACGAGCACGAAGGCGGCGAGGACCAGCGCGTCGGGGGCGCCCTGGGCGTCGAGTCGGTGCCCGATGGCCCGCATGCCGAGTTCGCCGGTTCGGGCGTACAGCAGGGCGATGCCGGTCAGGAGGAGGTACGCCCCCAGCGAGTTGACCACGCCGAACGTCAGGGCGCCCTGCACTGCCTTGGGGTCCTCGACGCGATAGCCGGTGAGCGCGTAGGCGACGACGCTCATCAACTCGAAGAAGACGAAGGCGTTGAAGAGGTCGCCGGTGAGGACGAAGCCGGCCATGCCGGCCTCGAACAGCAGGACAAGGGCCGGGAACGCACCGGTCTGGCGCTCCGGCGGTTCGTCGAAATAGCGCCAGGAGTAGACGAGTACGGCCACGACGAGCACGGAGACGAGGGCCGTGAGTCCCAGGGCCAGGTGCCCCGCCCGCAGCACGATGCCGACGCTCGGGCCGCCGTCGACGGGCGACCAGCCGCCGACCCATTCCATCTCGGGCACCGGGTGCCGCAGAAGCAGCCACAGCACGAGCCCGGCGGTGGCGGCGGCGACCGCGCCGCCCACGGCCTCGGCGACGGCCCGGGGCAGCCGGCGCCCCGCGGCGACGAGCAGGGCCGCTCCCATCAGCGGGAGCGCCACGATCAGCGGCAGCAGACGTTCCATCCCCTCAGCTCATCCCCTCAGCTCATCCCCTCAGCTCATCCCCTCATCCCCGCAGCCCGGAGAGCTCGTCGGGAACGACGGTGCCGTGCCGCTTCGACACCTGGATCACCAGCGCCAGCAGCAGCGCGGTGACCGTGGCGCCGACCACGACATCGGTGAGGCACAGGGCCTGAACCACCGGGTCGACGAGCGGCCGCGAACCGGGCGGGAGATCGGAGTGCACGGGGGCGGTGCCGCCGTGGCGGTATCCGACGGTGAGCAGCAGGACGTACGTGGAGGCCTGGCAGACCGTCAGACAGCCGACCGCGTGGATGAGGTTGCGGCTGGTCGCGAGGCCGACGCAGCCGACGAGGAGGAGCCATACGGCCACCAGGTAGGGCAGGACGGACATCAGGCGTCGTTCCCTCCTTACTCATGCCTTCGTCTTCTTCTTCGCATCGTCGCCCTCGGACTCGATCTCGACCGCCTGGTCCAGGAAGCGGGCGAGCAGGACGACCACCGCGCCGGCGACCTCCATGCCGATCGCCGCGTTCAGCAGCGGCACCGTGCCGCCCGACGCGAGGGTGTTGAACGTCCCGTACGGCAGGAAGTTGGCGAGGAAGGCGGCGCCCGCGAGCAGCCCCGCGATCCCGATCACCAGGAAGGCGCCCTCGCCGACGGCGTCCGCGACCTCGTACAGGCCCACGGGCCGGATGCGTTCCAGCGCGCGGTAGTCGACGGCGATGTACAGCAGATGCAGCGCCGTCGCCGCCACCACGCCGCCCTGGAAACCGCCGCCGGGGCTCAACTGCCCGTGCGCGACGACGTAGAGGCCGATGACGAGCGTCACGGGCAGCGCGAGGAGCGCGTAGCGGCACACGGACCGGGCGACCTGCGCCGGAGCGGGCTCGACCTCCCGTTCGTCGCGGGTCTGGCGCAGCAGGACGACCGTCCCGAGCACCGCCGCGAACAGGATGCTCTCCTCGCCGAGCGTGTCGAACGCACGCTGGTCGAAGTTGACCGAGGAGACGACGTTCGCGGTGTGACGGGAGAGCGAGGCGTGCACGGCACGGTCGCCGTACGGGTGCACGGTGCCGCCGAAGCCGGGAAGCCGCAGACAGGCCGCGCCCAGCAGGGCCGCCAGGCCGAGCAGCCCCACGGCGAGGACGCACGCGCGCAGCCGGCGGCTCAACCTGCACGCTCCCCGCCCGTCTCCGGCCCCGGCTTCCCGTCCCGTCTCCGGCCGCGGTCGTGGTTGCGGCCGCGCCTGCGTACCTTGCGTGCCGTGAGCAGGATCAGCAGCGGAGTCAGCACCGATCCGACCGCGAGCTGCGACAGGGCCACGTCAGGGGCCTGGAGCACGGTGAACAGCACGGCGAGGGTGAGCCCGAGGAGCGCGAGCACCAGGGACTGCCGGACGGGGTCACGGGCGGCGACGGCGGCCGTGGCCGACGCGGCGACGAGGAGCAGGCTCAGCGCGACGAGGGCGTCATCCATGACCGAGCTCCTTCAGTTGCCGCCCGCCGAGGGCGCGGGACGCGACCACGTTGCCTACGACGAGCAGGGCTCCGATGACGACCAGCTTCGCCGTCGCGCGGCCTGGCCCTGCGGCGACACACAGCGGTACGACGACCAGCACGGTGAGGGCGACGGCGACGTGGACGGTGCCCCGCGCACGCGGAGGGTCGCGCTCCAGATCCTCGGCGAGCAGCCGCGCGTACACGAGGGTGCCGGCCGGTCCGACCACGGCGAGGACGAGCGCCAGGTCGACGTACGACGTCCGGCCGTACCCCTGCGACAGCAGCAGGAAGGCCAGGCACACGACGAGCGTGGCCGTGTTCTGGGCGACGACCCGGCGCCGCAGCGGCCCCGTCGCGACGCCCCACACCGCGGGCGCGAGACCGGCCACGAGAAGGGCGAACGCCGCCGCGAGCCAGGGCCAGGACGTCATCGGTCGCTCACCGCCCGCCGCGCGGCACCGGCCGCGAGCGCACCGACGACGGCGACCGAACCACCCACCAGCAACTCCAGCCCGTCGACGGGACCGATCAACAGCAGCCACAGCACCGCGAGCGCGGCCCACCAGGCGAGGAACTCGGCGACCGCGACGACCTTGGACCTCACCCGACCTCCTCCAGCCCGCCCCGGCCCGACGGGATCTTCGGCGTCCCCGAGAACTGGGGGCTCGGTTCCCCGAATCCCCGAAATGTAAGCATCCGGGGCGGCGATCCGTACCGTCGGCAGGCCGACAGAGTCTCCGCCGAGCCTCGGCGTCCGGTCCATCAGGCACCTGCGGCTGTTCGTGCCGGAGGCTATTGGTCGGTGTGCGCCCGACTGCCGGAGAGCCGACCGGCGCGCTGCGCTTCGTCGCGGATGAGGAGGGAGAGCAGTGAGGCGACGGTGAGCCCGGCCTCGGCAGGATGACGCAGGACCTTTTCCGGCTCGATCTGGTACGTGTTGCCACGGCCCGCTCGGGTGTGGGACAGGTAACCGTCCTGCTCGAGATCGGAAATGATCTTCTGTACGGCACGTTCGGTGAGCCGGCAGCGCGCGGCGATATCGCGGATGCGGATGTTGCGGTTGTCTGCGATGGCAGCCAGAACTCGCGCGTGATTGGTCAGGAACGTCCAGCTCGTCTGCGGCTCAGGCACTCCGTCCATGGGTGCACCATACGACTGATCATTCACGCATACAAAAACCGGAAGTTTATTTCATGTATCTTGACGTATTTTCCGGGGAGGGGGAGCCTGGGGAGACGTACACGATTTTCCGATGGAAGAAACGGCCATGTCCGAGCTGGCACATTCCGTGCAGAGGGAGGCAGTCGGCCCGTGTGCCGCGCCCGGCGACGCCGTCGGTGCGGGCCCCGCCCCTCCGCCCGAGTTCACGATCGCTTCCCGGCTCAACGGTGACCGGACGACCGTCAGCCTGTGCGGCGAACTCGACATCGTCGTGAGCCAGGAGCTGCAACGCGCCTTGCGCGCCGCGCTCACGTGGTCGGTCCGCGGCATCGACCTCGATCTGAAGGGGGTCGAGTTCTGCGACTGCTCGGGTCTCAACGTCCTGCTGGGCATCAGACGGCAGGCGCTGGAGGAGTCGAAGACGGTCACCGTCCGTACGGCCAGCCACGCTTTCCGCCGGATCCTCAGGGTGACCGGCACGCCGCCCTTCCCGCTCACGGCGGTCGACAGCGACCAGGGCCCGCGGCCCGGCGCCGCCGCGCCGCAAGCCGAGGGCAGCGAAGAGGAGTTGCGCGTCGAAGTCGGTCAGCTCCGGAGGGCGATGCGGACCCGGCCGACCATCGACCTGGCCCGCGGCATCCTCATGGCCTCCTTCGGCCTCACTCCTGAGGGAGCTTGGCACGCCCTCGTCATGACCTCGCAGAACACCAACGTCAAACTCCACGCCGTAGCCCAGGAACTGGTGGACACCGTCACGGGTGAGCCGCTGCCCGAGGGCGTGCGGGAAGTGCTGTCGGCCGCGGTGGCCGAGGTCCACACCGCTCCCGCACCGCAGCGAGGAGGTCGAGGAACGAGCGAGCGGCAGGTCAGGGGCACCATGACGGACAGGCCCCGCAAGGGGAGCGAGTACTCACGATGACCGTGGTGCCACAGGGCGGAGGCGGCGTCGCTCGCGGCGGCGGTAGCGGCAGTCTCTACGACGTCCTGGAACTCATTCTTGATCGCGGACTGGTGATCGATGTCTTCGCCCGCGTGTCGCTCGTGGGCATCGAAATACTCAAGATCGACGCCCGCATCGTCGTCGCCAGCGTCGACACCTACCTGCGCTTCGCTGAGGCATGCAACCGCCTTGATCTCGAAGCCGGAAGAAAGGCCCCCAGCCAGCTGACCGACCTCGTCGGTGAGTCGATGGAGAGCGGAGCCAAAGGCAAGGCCAAGGGCGCCCTCTCCGGCGCCGTGGAAGCGGTCACCGACTCCCTCAAGGGCGTGACCGAACGTGACACCTCCCGGCAGGAGAGGCGCTCGCCCCGCGAGAGGGAATGAGTCATGGCCGTGTACGTCTACTCCATCACCGGCGAGCAGCACCCGCTGCGCCTCGACGATCTCCGCGGCGTCGGTGAGTCCCCGGCCGACCTGCGGACCGTGACCGCCGGCTCGCTGTGCGCCGTGGTCAGCGATGCCCCGGAGGAACTTCGTCCCAAGCGCCGCGACATCAGCGCCCACCAGGAGGTGCAGGAGCGGCTCATGTCCGACGGCACCGTGCTGCCCCTGAGATTCGGCCTCATGGCGGCGGACGACGATGCCGTACGGGCCGCTCTGGAGGAACGTGCCGAGGAGTACTTGGAGCGGCTCCGGGCACTCGAAGGGTGCACTGAATACCACCTCAAGGCCTCACAGGACGAGGATGCCCTGCTGCGCCAGATCCTCCGGGAGTCGGACGACGCGCGACAGCTCAACGAGGCGATCCGTGCCGATGCCGCGGGGCCCGACGCCTCGGTCAGGCTCGGTGAGCTGGTCGCCTACGAAGTGCAGGCGCGCGAGGAGGCGCTGGCCACGGGGGTGATCGAGGCGCTCCGCCCGTTCGCCCGGGAGCTCGACTGCTACCAGCCGAGCGGGCCGGACTTCCTCAGCGTCTCGTTCCTGGTGACCGAGGAGCAGGAAGAGGCCTTCCTGACCACCGAGTTGAGCGTCGCCAACCAGATGGGCGACGACTTCGAGTTCCGGCTGGGCGGTCCTCTTCCTCCCTACAGTTTCGTCTGAGGAGTTCCCATGGGCCTCTTCACCCAGCTCGCCACCCTCCCCCTGGCGCCGGTGCGTGGCGTCGTGTGGGTGGTCGATCGCGTTCGGGAAGCGGCTGAGAACGAGTACTACGACCCGGCGCCCATACACCGCGAACTCGCCGAGCTCGAGCGAAAGCTCGTCGAGGGAGAGATCGACCAGGAGACGTTCGACCGGCGCGAGGACGAACTGCTCGACCGGCTGGAGGAGATACAGGTGCATCGGCAGGGCGCCGACGGGCCCTGACCGCGGTCCCAGCCCTTGTCGCACTAGTCGCACCAGTCGCACTCAGCCGTGCTCAGTCATGTTCGCCGCGGCCTGTCAGCGCGTCGCGCATCCGGTCGATCAGCCCGGCACCCGAGGCCAGCAGCTTGTTTCCCGGAGGGGTTGTGAGCTGCTACTGCATAACAGCGCTCAAGTGTGTTGTCGCGAGCATGAGTGAGTGCTCACGACTCGGGTGGACGCTTCTGCCTGGAGAGGGAACGGGAATTCGTCTGTCGAATGGGTGACCTTTGTCGGGTGGTGGTCGTTGGGTGTGGTGGCGGTTGCTTCGGCCGGGAGGGGGACGGGGTGGGTGGGGTGCGGGCGTTGGCGGCGCCGTTCGTGGTGCCCGGCCCCGCCGGTGTGGCGGTCCGTGACCGGCTCAAATGCCTGAGCCCGGGGGACGAGAAGGTGCTGCGGCTGGTCGGTGAGCATCTGGGGTCGCTTGCCTCCCGTGATCTGAAGACGCGCTGTGCGGCCGGGCTGGACCACGACGGCGATGCATGGGCGGAGCGCAAGCGTGCGCTCACCGCCCGGTCGTCGTCCCGCTGGGCCGGGTCGATCACGAAGGCCACGCACGATCAGTGGGCTCTGGCCCGGCGCGCTCAACTCGCGCACA